>CAZWRK010000036.1:0-35469 GCA_964635875.1 uncultured Aquaspirillum sp. | reverse complement strand
GCTGACCTCTTGCATGCCATGCAAGCGCTCTCCCAGCTGAGCTATACCCCCGGCAAATCAGAAGTGGGGCGAACTATATCGGAGGCCATTCAAAATGTAAACCACTTTGTAAAAAATTCTTCCTGTGCCGCGCAGCCAGAGCACAAGGCCAATATCCAATACGCAGTCAGGTATAATCTGCTTTTTTATTGGTTTAACTTGCCTATGTCGGTCGGACACTATGAAAACTTCCCTGTAGGCTCTTGGCTCATACCGGCGAAAATCCGTGGTGCGATTCATGCCATCTATCACTTCGCCCGCTTTGCCGACGATATTGCGGACGAAGGCGATGATCCGCCCTCAATCCGACTCAAAAAACTCGCCGAGTGCCGCCAAGCGCTCCAAAATCTTGAGCGCGGGCAACCCGCAACACAAGCACCGTTTATTGCCCTTGAAGCCGCAATTCAAGCGCACCAGCTTCCATACCCTCTGCTTTATGACTTGCTTGACGCCTTCGAACAGGACGTGAGCAAGACACGCTATGCCGACATGGGTGAGGTCATCGCCTACTGTCGTCGCTCAGCCAACCCGATTGGCCGGCTGCTACTACACCTTTTTGGCGAAACTGATCCCAAAAGCCTCGCGATGAGCGACGGTATTTGCACCGCCTTGCAACTCACCAATTTTTTGCAAGATATTGCGATTGACTGGCAAAAAGGACGCGTCTATCTCCCTCAAGAAGATCTGCGCAAATATCGCATCAACGAAGCCCAAATCGCCAATGCCGACACCTCTGGGCTGTGGTCAGCCATGATGCAAGCCCAAGTCAAGCGCGCCCGAAATATGCTCGCAGCCGGTGCGCCACTCGGCAAAAGAATCCCCGGCCGCTGCGGATTAGAACTGCGCATGATTATTCTTGGCGGCGAGACCATCCTTAGAAAAATTCACGAGTCCTCCGGCGACATCTTCACACAACGCCCCGTTCTCACCCCTCGCGATTGGCTCTACATGCTGTACCGTGCCGTTCGCGCCAAATAACTGCACCTTCTTTATTTTCCCGTGGAGAGCCGTCACCGTGACGCCCGATCAGTATTGCGAAGACCTTGCCGCCAAAAGTGGCTCCAGTTTTTACTACAGCTTCCGGTTTTTGCCCGATAACCGTCGCCGCGCCATTACCGCACTCTATGCCTATTGTCGCGAAGTCGATGATGTCGTCGACGAATGCCAAGATATCGATGTTGCCCGCAAAAAGCTCCACTGGTGGCGCGAGGAAGTCCAACGTTTATACAACAATGACCCTCAACACCCCGTCACCCGCGCGCTACAACCCCATGTTCAAGCACTCGATCTCCCACAAAGCCAGCTCGAAGAAATTCTAGACGGCATGGAAATGGATTTAGAATTTGCGCGCTATGCCACCTTTAAGGATCTTTCGCTGTATTGCCATCGTGTCGCGGGCGTCGTCGGGCAACTTTCTGCGCAGATTTTCGGCTATACCGATCACAAAACCCTCAAGTACGCACATGAATTGGGCATCGCTTTTCAGCTCACGAATATCATCCGCGATGTGGGCGAAGACGCGCGGCGAGACCGGCTTTATCTACCGATTGAAGATTTAGAGCGGTTTAATGTACCGGCTGCCGACATCTTGCACTATCGAGAAACACCGGCTTTTACCGCACTCATGGAATTCCAAATTGAGCGCGCGCAACAGTATTATGAAGCCGCCCTCCAAGCGCTACCCAAGGTCGATCAACGCGCCCAAAGACCCGGCTTGCTCATGGCCGCCATTTACCGCGCCACCTTAGAGGAAATTCAACGCGATGGCCCCGCGAAAGTACTCAACCAACGCTTATCGCTGACGCCCTTGCGCAAATTTTGGCTGGCGTGGAAAACGTGGATTCGTTACCGATGAAATCAGTGGCCATTATCGGGGCCGGTTGGGCCGGACTCGCGGCAGCTACGGCGCTCGCCAACCATGCACACGTCACGCTCTTCGAGGCGGGGCGGGTTGCAGGCGGGCGGGCGCGCCAAATCGCCAAAAGCACCGAACCCTTTGATAATGGCCAACATATTCTGATTGGTGCGTATCGCGAAACGCTTGCGCTACTCAATCAGTTTGGCGTCGATACACAGAAGGCATTCTTGCGCCAGCCTCTGCACTGGATCATGCGCAGCCCAACCGACCGCGTTGAAGTCAAAATGCCCGCATGGCCAACGCCGTGGCATTGGCTAGGTGCGGGACTTTTCACACGCGGGCTGTCGTGGTCAGCTCGCGGCCAATTACTTCGCGCGGTGTCTGCGTTAATCCGCTGCCGATTCGTGATCGAGCCAGCAAAAACCGTCGCGCAATGGCTAACAGAGCAACGCCAAGCCGACGCGCTGATTGAACGTTTTTGGGAGCCGCTCACGCTCGCAACGCTCAACACGCCGATCGCGAACGCATCCATGGCAGTGCTCGCAACCGTTCTACGCGATAGCCTTGCGGCGCGATCTGGCGCGGCAGATTTTATGATTCCCCGCAAAACCTTGACTGAGATTTTTGTCGCGCCCGCTCAAACATGGCTCACACAACAAGGTGCTGACTTTCGCTTTTCGCAACGCATTCAAGCCGGACAATTAACACCTACCGCGCAGGGGGTCGAGATCGCGGGGGAACCATTTGATGCGGCAATTATTGCGGTGGCCCCTCACCATGTGCCCGCACTCATTGAGCATGAACCCATGTGGCACGATCTTGCTGACACACTCAAAGCATGGCCTTCGGGCGCAATTACTACAATACAGCTGTACTATTCTCGGCCGCCCCGTTTTGAACAGGCCATGCTCGGCTTTGCCGGTGGCGTTGTTCAATGGGCATTTGATCGAAGCGCTCTAGATGGCCAACACGGCTGGATTAGCGTCGTGATCAGCTGCAGTGAAACAAAAGATAAAAACACACTCGTCGAACAAGTGATCCACGAGCTTGATCAATACTTTCAATGCGGAAAACCGGTAATATCGCGGCTATTCACAGAAAAAAGAGCGACGTTTTTGTGCCAAGCAAATATGGCGCGGCCTCAAGCACACATCGCACCACACGTTTGGTTGGCCGGTGATTATTTGCTACCCGAATACCCCGCGACATTAGAAAGCGCTGTCCGCAGCGGGCTTGCCGCGGCACATGCGCTTATGAAACACTAATATGCTAAAAACCTGCGAGCGGCCGTTGTGCATGCTCGCCTAACAGTCAGTCAGGATAATGAAAGATTATTTACCCGCTTCCAATTTACTCGCTGATCGTGTCATCTTAGTCACGGGCGCGACACAAGGTATGGGGCGTGAAGTCGCCCTTGCTGCAGCACGACATGGCGCAACCGTGGTGCTGCTTGCACGTGGCGTTCGGCGCTTAGAAAACGTCTATGATGAAATTCTGGCAGCGGGAGGCCCAGAACCCGCAGCGATTCCATTGGATCTGCAGCAAGCCAGCGACAGCGACTTTGATGCCTTAGCCTTAAAACTATTCCAGACTTTTGGGCGGCTAGATGGCATCGTTCATTGCGCGGCACATTTTTATGGAAGCTCTCCGCTTGCAAACCAAACCATTGAAGAATGGATGAATCAGTTCCGAATCAATACGGTTGCACCGTTTGCATTAACACGCGCGTGTTTACCGTTATTGAAAAAGGCAGAAGATGCCTCGGTAGTGCTTGTCGGAGAAACACACGGCATCAAACCAGGCCCTTTCTGGGGTGGATTTGCCGTGTCGAAGTGTGGGCTCAGCCACTTGACCCAAATTGCCGCAAATGAATGGGATGCGCATCCTAATTTACGTATTAATTTAATTGTACCGGGCCCCGTCGCCTCGCCCATGCGCACGCGCACTCACCCCGGTGAAAGCAAGTCGTCGTTGCCGACTTTGGACAGTTTGATCCCTGATTTCCTCTACTGGCTGGGTCCAGATAGCCGCGGCCGCAGCGGAGAAATCATCGAGCTTAACCCCTAAATTTTAAGGAGTTGCCATGCGAAGCGTTGTCCTCTTGTCAAGTGTGCTGCTTCTTTCTGGCTGCAATTGGGTCATGAATGTATCTGGGCTCAATAAGGACGCACATAAAGCGATTGGGGCGAGTTGTCGCCAAACCGGCCGATCTCTGGAGGAGTGCTTTAAACGCAATCCAGAGGCAGATCGTGCGCAGGTGTTTGGCGGATGGAAGGAAATGAACGAGTACATGGTCAAAAACAATCTCCATGTCATGTTGCCGCCCGTCGACCCGCCTCCAGCCCCTGCTGAAGACAGCAAAAAGAAAAAAGACAAATCTGAAGAAAAAGCATCGAGTCATGACTCCAACGCTTCTGCTGCAGATCAAGCACCTGACCCCGCTTTTGAATCCGTACTCAAATCCATCGGCAACCCAGAAAAACGGAGCTCTTCACATGGCTCCAAAGCAGAACAAGAGGTGGATCGAGTGCTTTCAATTATCAATGGTCCTAATGGGGGCGGTGAAAAAAGCAACAGCAACACCCACTCATAACACGTTTCGCACCGATGCGCCCACAAGCACCGACCATATTCAACATGAATATGGTCGTTTTTTTATGGAATCGTTTTTTCGTCTCTCTCTATGGCAAAACCTAAACTCACACACAGCTGTTCGGAATGTGGCGGACTGTCCGCCAAGTGGCAAGGGCAATGTCCGCACTGCGGTGCTTGGAATAGCCTAGTCGAAACCTTGCTCGAAGCCGCATCCCCTACAGGCAGCCGATTTGCCTCACTTGCAGCCAGTAGCGAAGTCCAAATTTTGTCAGAAGTTCGCGCCGAAGAACTGCCAAGAACCAGCTCAGGCATTGAAGAGCTGGATCGTGTTCTGGGCGGTGGTTTAGTCAAAGGCGCAGTGATTTTGCTCGGCGGCGACCCCGGTATCGGCAAATCGACCTTGCTATTACAAGCACTCAGCAGCCTCAGCGAACACCGGCATGTGCTGTATGTCAGCGGCGAAGAGTCTGCAGAACAGATCGCGTTACGCGCGTCTCGTTTGGCGCTTTGTGGCGATCAAGTGCGCCTGCTGGCAGAAATTCGCCTCGAAAGTATCCTGAATACGCTCGCCACAGAAAAGCCCGAAGTCGCGGTGATTGACTCAATTCAAACGGTGTACTCCGAGGCCTTGCAATCAGCACCGGGTTCGGTCGCGCAAGTCAGAGAATGTGCTGCGCAATTAACACGCTATGCCAAACGCCACGGAACATCGCTCGTCATTGTCGGGCATGTCACAAAAGAGGGCGCATTAGCAGGACCGCGTGTGCTCGAACATATTGTTGATACGGTGCTGTATTTTGAGGGCGACAGCCACTCTAACTTCCGCATGGTGCGTGCCATCAAAAACCGCTTTGGCGCAGTCAATGAGCTTGGCGTGTTTGCGATGACAGAAAAAGGCTTGCGAGGGGTGTCAAACCCTTCAGCCATTTTCTTATCCAGCCACCGTGATGACGTCGCAGGCTCTTGCGTGCTGGTCACCCAAGAAGGAAGCCGCCCTCTTTTAGTTGAAATTCAAGCGCTTGTTGATGAAACGCATGCACCGCAGCCTAAACGCCTGACAGTTGGGCTAGAACAAAACCGTCTGGGCATGTTGTTGGCAGTACTACATCGCCATGCCGGTGTAGCATGCTTTGATCAAGATGTGTTCATCAATGCAGTGGGGGGCGTTCGCATCAATGAACCCGCTGCCGATTTGGCGATGCTGTTGGCGATTGTGTCCTCTCTCCGCAATCGCCCACTACCGGAAAAATTGGTCGTATTTGGCGAGGTCGGCCTTGCAGGAGAAGTTCGACCAGTCGCGCGAGGACAAGAGCGCCTTCGTGAAGCTGCCAAACTGGGGTTCACGCGCGCGATCGTACCTTTGGCGAATAAGCCGCGCCAAGAGATCGAGGGTATGGACATCATGACCGTTGAGCGGCTCGAAGAAGCGGTGTCTTGGTGTAAAGAAAATGCTTAATGTGTCCCATGTCGCATAGCGGATTTTGCGCATTGTATAGGGCAGCGCGCGCAATCACTTTTCATGGCAATCCCCGCGTGAGAAAGGGATTGCTTCAGCGCACACACCGAACGTCGACAGGCGATAAAGCGAATATTCTGCTGTGTGGCTAAAGCACGAAAATGCTTCATGACGTTATGCCCTAAAAAGTCAGTAAACAGAATCATTAAGTCTGTTCCTGCAGGCAAGCGATCCACTTTTCTTTGATGTGCGCTGTTTCGGCCGCTCACATGGCGATGCACAGAGATACCAAACTCAGACAAGACGTCAGGAATATTGCCGAGTACGTCGGCACCAACTAGCAAAGCGTTCATGATGCACCTCTTTAATTGAGAATGATTATCATCAATTAAAATAAGCTGCCTCGTCAAGCGGTAAAAAAACAGAAGAACCCCCACCCAGAGCAACTTAATTCAAATATTGATAACAATTATCAATTGCTATAGGATACTGCGCATCACACCATCAAGCCCCGCAGCCCAAGGAGTTTTTATGCATGCTCGTCCACTCAGCTTAATCACCGCAGCCCTTATCAGCACAATGGCACTCCCCGTACTTGCCGAAGAGGTCGTGATTTACAGTGCGAGAAACGAACAACTCATCAAACCCCTATTTGATGCCTACACCCAAGCCACCGGCGTACAAATCAAATTCATTACCGACAAAGAAGGTCCGCTACTAGAACGGCTCAAAGCCGAAGGCAGCAATACCCCTGCGGATATTCTTCTGACCGTCGATGCCGGTAATTTATGGCAAGCCGCCAACGAAGGCATGCTCAAGCCCATTCACTCCAAAACACTCGAAAACAACATCCCCGCCCACCTTCGCGACCCGAAAAATAGATGGTTTGGTTTATCTGTTCGTGCACGGACGATTTTCTTTAATCCAACCCGCGTAAAAGCAAGCGAACTTTCGACCTATGAAGCGCTTGCGAACCCACAATGGAAAGGCCGCCTCTGCCTGCGCACATCGAAAAAGGTCTACAACCAATCATTGGTTGGGATGATGATTGCTGAGCATGGCGCGGCAAAAACCGAAAAAATCATCACAGGGTGGGTCAACAATCTAGCAACCCCAGTATTCCCTGATGACACCAAAATGCTCGAAGCCATCGCCGCCGGACAGTGCGATGTAGGTATTGCAAACACCTACTACTTCGGTCGCCTAAAAGAGAAAAAACCGACTTTACCGGTTGAAATTTTCTGGGCGAACCAACAAACCAAAGGCACTCATGTCAACATTTCTGGCGCAGGTGTCACGCACTATGCCAAAAATGAAAAAGGCGCGGTTCGCTTATTAGAATGGCTGTCTTCCGACAAAGCGCAGAATTTATACGCTGACAATAACTTGGAATATCCCGCAAATCCAAAAATCAAACCCGATGCCACCGTTGCAGCATGGGGTGATTTCAAACACAATTACATCAATGTGAGCAAAGCGGGCGAACAACAAGTCGAAGCCGTTAAATTAATGGATCGTGCTGGCTACCGCTAACATCATGACCTGCTCGCTGACGACATATCGCGTTGGCGAGCGTTCTCCAATTTCTTTTAGCCAACTCACCCTTGAAACCCACCCACCTCAAGTCACGTTATTGGCGCGTCCTCATGGTCTGCGCCAGCTTAGTCACGCTCATACCTCTCGTTATTATTCTGTCCTCGCTATTTTCGCCCCAAGCCGAAGTCTGGACACACCTCACCACCTTTGTGCTTCCCCGCCTCCTCAATAACACCGCAGTCTTATTAATCGGTGTGAGTGTTGGTGTCCTGATTCTGGGCGTTCCACTAGCATGGCTAGTCGCGCTCTACCAATTCCCCGGCCGCCAATTTTTCTCATGGGCGCTGATGCTGCCCCTTGCCATGCCCGCCTATGTCATGGCGTTCACCCTGATTGGACTTTTGGACTATACCGGCCCACTCCAATCTTATTTGCGCACGCTCAACATCGACACCCGAACGCTCCCAAACATCCGATCAACATGGGGCGTTCTACTGACGCTGAGCCTCACGCTCTACCCTTATGTGTATCTGCTGGCTCGCGAAGGGTTCTCGACACTCGGCCGCCAAGCACTAGAAGCCGGTCAGTCGCTGGGGCTGAATCGTTACCAAGGTTTCTTTAGACTCGCGCTCCCCATGAACCGCCCATGGATCATCGGCGGACTTTCACTCGCCCTCATGGAAACCCTCGCCGATTTTGGCACCGTCGCGATTTTTAACTACGACGCATTCACCTCCGCCATTTATAAAGCGTGGTTTGGCCTGTTTTCCCTCTCATCCGCCTCGCAACTTGCCTCTATTTTGGTGCTCGCTGTGTTCTGCGTGCTTTGGATAGAGCTTCGTGCGCGCGGCAAACGCCTTTATATTGCAGCAGGACGCAATCCCGTCATGCGCCAGCGACAACCCTTACGCGGCTGGAAAGGCGCTCTCGCCTGCCTATGGGCAACACTGGTGTTCTTACTGGCATTTGCCATTCCATTTGCGCAATTAGTGCAATGGAGCATTTTGGTCGCGCCAACCGATTTTGATGAACGGTATGTCAAATTTATTGGCTATTCCATAGGCCTTGCCGCACTCGCCGCAGGCTGTGTCACGCTCTTTGCGTTGATGCTGTCTTATGCGCAACGCCGAGAAGGGACCCCATTTAGCCAGCTCGCCAGCCGTATCGCCACCTTAGGTTATGCGGTGCCCGGCACCGTGCTCGCCGTCGGCATTTTCATTCCCATTGCATGGCTCGATCAACACCTCTTGAACTGGCTTTCGCCATGGCTAGAACCGAATCAAACCGCCCTCCTCAAAGGTACACTCTGGGTCATGCTACTCGCCTATGTAGCGCGCTTTTCAGCCGTAGGCTTCCAAGCCGTTGACAGTGCAATGCAAAGAATCACCCGTAGCCAAGAAGAAAGCGCCCGTGCGCTCGGATGCCAAGGTATCGGCCTTGCACGGAAACTGTATTTCCCGCTATTACGCGGCGGCCTCTTAGCCTCCATGCTGATGGTTTTTGTTGACGTCATGAAAGAAATGCCGATTACCTTGATGACGCGCCCCTTTGGCTGGGACACACTCGCCATCCGCGTCTTTGAAATGACGAGCGAAGGAGAATGGGAGCGCGCCGCACTTCCGGCGGTCGCGATTGTGCTCTCTGGGCTGCTCCCCGTCATTTTGCTGGCCCGATCCACCGCTCATCCAACGGATTAAATACAATGGATACGATTCTTTCCCTGCGTCAGGTGACGCAATCTTATGGCAACAAAACGATTGTCGAAGATTTGTCTTTACAGCTTGAGCGTGGAGAAATTGGCTGTTTACTTGGTCATTCTGGCTGCGGAAAAACCACCGTTTTGCGAGGCATTGCTGGTTTTGAAGAGGTCAGTGCAGGAGAAATTCAGCTCGACCACACCATCATCAGCCGACCGGGCTACAACGTGCCCGCGCATGCGCGCGAGATTGGCATGGTTTTTCAAGACTACGCTCTTTTCCCGCATTTGAACGTGACAGACAATATCCGCTTTGGACTGGCAAAGCAGAGCAAGTCAGCGCAGCAACAGCGCGTAACAGAGCTTCTCGCGCTGGTCGGATTGACCGAGCACGCGCATGCTTACCCACACGAGCTCTCGGGCGGGCAACAACAACGCGTCGCCTTAGCGCGTGCCCTTGCACCTCGGCCACGGCTATTGCTATTGGATGAGCCTTTTTCTAACCTTGATGTCGAGCTTCGAGAACGCCTCAGCCAAGACGTGCGGCACATTCTCAAGCAAGAAAAGACGAGTGCACTGCTGGTCACGCACGATCAACACGAAGCCTTTGCGATGGCAGATCGCATCGCCGTGATGCAAGCTGGTCAAATCGTGCAGTGGGACACGCCATACCGCCTTTATCACGAGCCGAGTACACGCTTTGTCGCCGACTTTATCGGTGAAGGCGTTTTTATCCCGGGAAAAATCCAAGGAACGCACTGCATTGAAATTGAGCTCGGCACGGTTTGCCAATTGGCGTTAGACACCAGCGCTTTCGCTGGGCACTCCAAGGTGGATGTATTGCTCAGACCGGACGATGTCGTTCACGATGATGCCAGCCCGCTACAAGCAAAGGTCACACACCGTGCGTTTCGCGGCGATGTATTTTTGTACACGCTGGAATTAGCCTCTGGCCAAACGCTACTTGCCAGCGTGGCCAGCCATCACAATCACTTCATCGGCGAATCTATTGGTATTCGCCTCGAGCTCGATCACCTGATTGCGTTTCCGCAAATGTAATCAGGGCGATAACGCTCTAGTCGTTATCGCCCCGACGGACTCAACACCACCATTTTAGCGATGTTGTTTATCGTGTTTTTGACGCTTAATTTGCCGAGAAATGGCCTGCTGATCTTTTTTCAGGTCATGGCGTTCAGCGCGACTTAACTTGCCATCAGCCTGATACGCTTTGCGTTCCGCGTTCAAAGCCTGGCGCTTGTCCTGAATGCGCTGCCGCTCTTGCTGGGTCAAGCTACCGTTTTTAACGCCTTCCTCAATCCGCTGATTAAAGTGAGGGTTTGCCATCACGTGTGCGGTGATCAAACACAGGGCAGCGGCGGTGAAGTATTTTTTCATAGCACAACTCCAAAAAATAAACCTGATAAACACTCTGCGATCTATGACATCGCAGCAAGATGGCGGCGAGCCAAACACAAATCCTGCCATGCTTTCGCTTTCTCTGGCAGGCTTCTCAGCAAATACGCAGGGTGATAGCTCACAATTAATGGCATGTTCCTCCATGTGTGAACCGTATTGCGTAATTGACCAATGGAGCGATCCGTATCTAACAAGGTCTGCGCCGCAAAGCGCCCCAACGCCAAAATCACTTTAGGCTGAACTAACTGAATTTGCTGATGCAAATAATGCTGACATGCCTGAACTTCTATAGCCTGTGGATTGCGATTGGCGGGCGGGCGGCACTTGAGAACATTCGCGATATAGACATCTTTTTCGAGATCTAACCCCGCCGCAAGCAGCATTTGATCGAGCAATTGACCCGCTGCACCCACGAAGGGAAGCCCTTGGCGATCTTCTTGTTCTCCGGGGGCTTCACCCACAATAAACCACGACGCCCCACGATGGCCGCGCTCAAAGACGGTTTGTGTGCGCATGCCCGCCAATCCACAAGACTGACAAGCTTGGACACGACTCGCTAAATCATCCCACGCATCAAAATGACGATCAGGTAAGAATTCAACAACTGAGGGCAGCTTATCAGGCACAGCATCAACAAGGGCCGGTTCGGCAGCGGCCTCTACAGGCGTGTCAGGCGTCGCCATCGTGCCCCGTTGCTGCCAAACCGGCCCCAAGCCCAAAGTCTCAATTAACAGATGACGCCGACTCAACACAAGCACTCCATCACGCGGGCATCTTCACGCCCCGCCCCTGATTCGATCGCAGGGTAGTAACCACGGCGACGGGCAATTTCGATAAAACCGAGCTTTTGATAGAGTGCGTAAGCAGGCTCATTGGACACTCGCACCTCAAGGAAGAAGCGCTGAATCGACGCAGCCCGGAGCTGACGAAAAACCTCAGAAAGCAGCGCGAAACCATGACCGCGGTTTTGTTGGCTCGGGTGAATGACAATTTCGAGCAACTCGGCCTCAGAGGCGGCAGAAATCACCAGAAAAACAGCAAACCCGATGATTGCCTGTTGCGCATCGCTCAATACGATTATGCGATGGCCTGCGGATAGTGAGTCTGCAATATGCTGTTGAGTCCATGCGCCAGACTGCGTTGCTGCGGCAATAGCCGCCAACATAGAAACATCAGCGGGCACCGCATCACGAAAACGCATGGCGCTCATGTTTTTTGCGCTCTTTCGCGACTGGTTAGAGCGATTTTATTGCGCACATAAAGCAACTCGGCCTGCTCAGGCAGCACACACGGATAATGCCCACTCAGGGCCAAGGCGAGCATGCCCGATGCTTGAGGGCGCGCATCAGGCACATATTCAGCCATACTGGTGCCAAACTGTGCGACCAAAGCGTCACGGTAAACCGCAAATCCACTTCCTACGCCAACGCAAGGCATGCTTGGTTTTGGTAACTCTTCTGGTGCGCATAAAGTGATATGACTGCGCTCGCTGCGGTCAGCGGTATATATCGCGCTATACACCTGCCCCATCCGCGCATCAGCACAGACGTAAACAGCGCGATCCGGAAAATCAGCTGCGATAATGTCTAATGTTGGTATAGGCATCAGTGTGAGGCCATGAGCAACAGCTAGACCTTGGGCAATGCCGCACCCAATCCGCAACCCCGTAAATCCACCCGGCCCCGAGCTAAACGCGATCGTATTGATATCGGCAAGCGTTGCACCGGCACGCTCCAGCAGCACCGCTAATGATGGCAAAATACATTCGGCATGCTTCTGACCAACCGGTTCATCCAGAGAAAAAAGCTGCTGCCGAACATACACACCTAGGATCAAATGCTCGGAAGAGGTGTCCAACACGATTAAATTCATGAGTATTCACTTTGATGGCCAAGTGTTGAGGCACTCGACGCTTAAATTCCGATTTCTTCAACCCAAGCCAGCGCTGCAAGATGCGCCTCGTTGACTTCTGCAGGTGAAATACCAACTTCGGCACTTAAACGGGTAACATCTTGCATTTGAGGATCTTCGCAAGCAACGACCAACTGAAGAATCGAACCAAAAATACCCCGATGATTTTCTAATGCTTCACGTACATTGTCCGGAATCACCAAGTGCTCAAGAACTTGCTCCATTGGCATATCTAACAAGACGTCCAACAGAGAAAACATGCCCGTGATAAACAAATCATCATTGTTAGAACGGTGCCGCAGAATTTGCCCAATTAATTCAGCAAAACGGCCTCGGGTAACAGCGGTTTTTAATAGAGCAGGCGGCGAGCCGATTTCTTCACTCGCAGTCACGAGCAACAAGGTCAGCCAACGGTATAGCTTTTGATAACCCAACAATGTGAGCGCTTGGCGGAATGTCGTAATTTTATTACACAAAGAAAAACCAGCCGAGTTAATGTAGCGAAATAGCTTATAAGCCATTGCCACATCGCCTTTCATTGCTTGTTCAATTTCATGAATCTCTGCATTTTTGCGCAATAAATTCAGCAGCGTCAGGATATTAGAAATATTGGGATTAATTGTATTGGCGGATAAGGTTTCTGCTTTAGAGAAAAAATAGCCCTGGAAACCATCAAAACCGGCATCTAAGCAACGCTGAAATTGCTCAACAGTTTCGACCTTCTTCGCGATCAAGAACGCGGAGTGCTGACGAACTTTTTCTCGAAGGGCAATCAGATCTTCTAGCTTTTTGTCTGTGACATCAATTTTGACATAGCTTGCAAAGCTTAAAAAATGCACCTGATGACTATTAATATCAAAATCATCCAGCGCAATACCAAACCCTTGCTTTCGCAAAAATTCGAGACGAGCTAAACAGGCGGCGCTAGGCTCCACCTCATGAACCAGCTCCAGAATAACCTGTTGGGGATTCAGCAACTCCAGTAAGTCGCTATTAATCATCCTTTCGCCAACATTAATAAAAGCCAGCTTATTATCAATCAACCGACTGGTACTGATATTAGTCAGCGTATTGGCCAACACACTGGCCCCCGCCTGCAAGTCGCTATCAAAATCTGCGGAATAAGACTGACCATCCAGCCGAAAGAGCAGCTCATACCCCAAAATGTGCTGACTACGATTTAAGACTGGCTGTCTACCAATAAAGGCTACGCTGGCCATGAAACCCCTCTGCAATCGTTTTGGACAAAAAGTCCAGAAAGATAATTAAAGCCGGGCAAGCCCGGCTTTAATCAATAGACTCGAAACACGTATTAAGACATTAACCTTCTAGCATCAAAATACCGTTGTTTTTTGAATTCGCATCTGAATTTTTAGAAGACAGCAAGTCTTCCATGTCAAGCACCAACACCACAGAGCCATCGCCAGACAAGGTTGCGCCCGCTACGCCTTTAGGTCGAATGTTCTGAAGCGGCTTAATCACCACATCATCGCGACCAATAAAGGTGTCAATCGCCAAAATGAACGCTTTATCAGCAGATTGCATCAAAACGCCAAAGCCAGGTTCTTGAGTCGGTTGCCATGCCAGAAGATCAGCCAAGGCTTTTACGGGAAGGATTTCATCTCGCACAACAATGGTCGGGCGGCCAGACACTTCTTGAATACTGTTTTTGTCGATTGGGATAATTTCTCTGACCATTGCCAATGGAACAGCAAAAGCTTGATTACACACCCGAACAACCAGAACCGGCAGAATTGCAAGTGTCAGCGGCAAAGAAATACTCAGACGTGTGCCTTCTCCCACCACAGAACTGATGTCAATTCGGCCATTCAACTTCTGAATGTTGGTCCGTACCACATCCATGCCGACGCCACGACCAGACACGCTAGAGATTTGGTCTTTAGTAGAGAAACCCGGCAAGAAGATTAGCTGCAAGGCCTGTTTGTCATCAATGCTATTGGCCATTTCAGCATCAATCAGACCTTTTTCAACAGCCTTTTTCCGCAGCGCATCAGGGCGCATTCCGCGACCATCATCGGTAATTTCAATGACGATATGATCGCCCACTTGATTTGCAGAAAGCTCCACGACGCTTTTCACGGGCTTGCCGGCCGCGATGCGCTCCTCGGACGTTTCTACACCATGATCCACCGCATTACGCACCAAGTGAACCAGAGGATCATTCAGATCCTCAATCATGGTTTTATCAAGCTCGGTTTCTTCGCCAGAAATCACCAACTCAACTTCTTTGCCCAACTGACGAGCCAAATCACGCGCCAAACGCGGGTATTTCTGGAATAAGCGGCCAATAGGCTGCATCCGCGTTTTCATGACTGCATTTTGGAGATCAGAAACCAGCAAATCGAGTTGACTGACGGCCTCATCCAAGGCACGCAGGGTATTTTGATTACTGTTGCCCTGCAAAATTTCGGTGCGCAGTGTTGTAAGGCGGTTCTTCGTTAAACCAATTTCGCCGGATAAATTCAACACTTGATCCAAGCGTTGCGTATCAATCCGGATCGTATTCTCTTGCGCGCCAGCTGGTTTGCTGACTTGGCGCTGAGCAGCGGCCTGAGGTGCCGCAGCAACGGCCGTCGGTGCAGACGGAACAGGTAAATTTGCCTCAGGTGCAGCAGCAGGTGCTGGAGCGGCAGGCGTGACAGCAACTACAGGGGCTGCGGCAGGTGCAGCAGGTGCGGGCGCTGCCCCTGTAATCGCTTGATGAAGCTTATTCCAATCAGGACCAGATTCTTGACGGATAGGCTCAGGCGTGGCCGCAACGGGCGCAGGAGCAGCATGATGAGCGACAGCTTTTGGAGACTCGCCCCTCAACGCGGCCTCGAGGCGCTCAATCAAAGCGGCATCTGGCTGAGGGGGCATTCTCTGCTGACCCAAGAAGTCGAACATGTCTCGAACAGTGCCAGTCGCCTCCAAGATGGAGTCCATGAGCTCAGGACTCAGCTGAAGCTCATTATTGCGCAACTTATCAAATAGATTTTCTGTGCGGTGGCACAGAGTGACCAACGGGTTAACGTTTAGAAAACCCGCCCCACCTTTAATCGTATGAAAGCCCCGGAAAATGTCATTGAGAAGGTTGACATCACCTGGTCGTTTTTCCAGCTCAACCAGCTTGTTGTCAACGTCGGACAGGAGCTCCGAGGATTCTGTCAGAAAATCCTGAAGCAGTTCTTCCATCCCGGAAAATTCGCTCATATGTCATTCCTCAGTAAAATATTTGGGGGACTTCTAAAATTATTGGATTTAAAAACCGAGGCTCTCAAGTAAATCATCTACTTGCTGCTGGCTTGTTACCACGTCGGTCCGAACGGCAGCATTCACAACAGGACCATTTTCAAGGCCCGCATTATGTGTGTCACCGGCAAAGCGCTCTGGCGAGTACTCCATCAAGAACGAAACAAGCTCTTGTTCCATCAGCTGGACCATATCCAAAACGCGCTTAATCACCTGCCCTGTTAAATCTTGGAAGTCCTGCGCCATGACAATTTCCATCAGCTGGTCACTGGTTGCATGTGTCTTGCTCGGCACACCATCCAAGAACCCCTGAGTCGAGATGGCCAGGGCCTTAAAATCCTCAACAGAAAGCTGATTGGCAAACAATTTTTGCCAGCTCGCAGACAACGCCCTTGCATCTTTTTCCATGGCGTCTTGCAATGGCTTAGCTCGATCTGTCGCGTTTAAAACGCGTTCGGCCGCTTGCTCAGTCATCGTGGCCACGTAGCTCAAACGATCTTTTGCATCTGGAATTGCAGATGCAGCGCGCTCTAAGGATTTATCGTAGCCAAGCTCACGCATGGCATCGTGAAGGCGTCGCGTCAGTTGACCAACGCGAGAGTACATCGTCAACTCGCGATCCTGCTCGCTCATCGAAGCTACAGCAGGCTGCGCTGGCACAGGCTCGCCTGAAGAAACCATCGACTCCTCGGCTGAAGGTAGATGAGCCAAGCTATCAAACAGTTCCTGTAACTCTTCGCTATCACCTTCCATAGCAAATGAAGGTGCAGGCGTCGGTGCAGGTACAGCTGGAGGAGTATCAACCACATGAACGCTGTGACTAACGCTATCAAACAAAGCCTCTAACTCTGGTGAATCACCTTCAGGATCATATGAAGATGCAGCAACCGGCGCAGGCGCTGCGCTCGACGCAGAGTGCGCAATATTATCAAACAAAGCCTCTAGCTCTGGAGAATCGCCCTCAGGGTCATATGAAGATGCAGCAACTGGCGCAGGCGCTGCGCTCGACGCAGAATGAGCAATATTATCAAACAAAGCTTCGAGCTCCGGAGAGTCGCCGCTATCCAATACATGGTCCGGCATTTTATATTCCTCCCAAGAACTATCACTTAGCTAAGTTTTGGAAAATCTTAGCTAGTTTTTCCTCTAAGGTTGCTGCAGTAAACGGCTTCACAATGTAACCATGAGCCCCAGCCGTTGCTGCTTCGATGATATTTTCCCGCTTAGCTTCTGCGGTAATCATCAGGAAGGGCAAATGCTTAATCTGAGGATCAGCACGCACTGCACGCAAGAGCTCGATACCCGTCATATTCGGCATGTTCCAATCAGAAACAACGAATTCATACGTCTGGGTACGCAATTTATGCAATGCAGCTGCACCATCTTCAGCTTCATCTACGTTAGTAAATCCGAGTTCCTTAAGAAGATTTCGCAAGATGCGGCGCATCGTCGAAAAGTCATCAACAATAAGGAAACGAAGGTTTTTGTCAGCCTCTACCATACGGGTGGTGTCCTGATGAAACGGGATTACAGATCAAAGCCCTGTAGGTGCTCTAGGGCAAATCTTCGGGTCTCTTTATTTAACTACCTTAGCTATACAAGAAAGGTAGCATTGTTTCCGCAAGAAGTGCAGGTTCAAACTTAGCGACATAAGCATCTACGCCAACATTAGAACCCATTGCTCTATTTGCATTAGAAGATAAAGATGAATGCATTACAACGGGAATACCAGAAAAGCGAGGGTCGCTCTTGATATGGCGAGTTAAAACATAGCCATCCATTTCAGGCATTTCCGCATCAACTAAAATCAGCTTCAGTGTGTCATGTAAGCTATCACCCTCTTTCCAAATACGGCCCGCAAAAGCCTGAAGTTTTTCCCAAGCTTCTCGGCCGTTTGTAGCCTGATGATATTTTACGCGCATTTTATCCAGAACACCGGTGATCTCCTTGCGCGCTACAACAGAGTCATCCACGAAGAAAACAAACTGTTCTGGCGTTAAATTCGCCTGAGGGATCTCGGGCATACGAACTTCGCCCACCACACTTGCTAAAATCTGCTCTACATCTAGGATGGAAACTAGCTTTCCATCATCTAGCTCGGTCACGGCAGTGATCATCGCCTGACCAGTTCCTTCCATCATATTCTCTGGCGCGCGCATCCGATCCCAATCGACGCGGATAATACGATCGACCGACTCGACCAAAAAGGCCTGCGTGCTCTTATTAAACTCGGTCACGATCATTGAGTTATAGGGCCGTCCTGTACCGGCAGCACCAATAAATTTTGCGAGCGAAATAATTGGGATAATATTCCCGCGCAACGAAATCACACCCTCAACCCCAAAGGGCATATTAGGTGACTTTGTAATATCGGGCGTCTGGGAAACCTCACGCACCTTGAATACATTAATGCCAAATGTCTCGCGTGTACCCAAAGAGAACAACAAGATTTCCATCTTGTTTGAACCTGCGAGCCGCGTGCGCGCATCAATACTGGCAAGCAAGGAGGCGTCATTAGATGTCATATGGGGCAACCTGTCTTGTATGTTGAACAATCCCTGCCCGCTTACTCGGACAGATTAAGCATCTGCCGAATTTTTGCCGACAGTTTATGCGGTTCAAATTTAGAAACGTACTCATCCACACCCACAGACTGACCGAGCTTCTGATTAGATGCACCTGACAAAGAGGAATGCATCAACACGCGAATACCTTCGAAACGGGGGTCGCTCTTAACCATTTTAGTGAGCATATATCCATCCATTTCAGGCATTTCAACGTCGGTCAAAATGAGATGTAAAGAGTTTTTCAGCGGCTGACCAGACACCTCAGCCTGAGAAGCGATTTTTTGTAGCTCTTCCCATGCGCGGCGGCCATTAATTGCACCAAGGTGATTCACCTTCATGGCATCCAGCGTTCTCTCAATTTGCTTGCGCGCGACAGCAGAGTCATCCGCATAAAAAACAGTACGAGGAACTGGAATAGGTTCAATATTCACATATTGAAACGAATCATCGATATTCGTGGTTTCTGCCAGCACTTTTTCAACGTCAATCATCATGACTAAAGTATTGTCAGCCAGCTCAGTCACTGCCGTGACTAGCCCACCCATTCGATTCGAGATCATCTCGGGCGGGACACCCATTGCCGACCAGTCAAGGCGTAAAATAGTATCAACAGCAGCAACCAAGAAGCCCTGTGTATGACCGTTATACTCTGTCACAATCATGATCTCGGGGCGACGATCCGTAATGACGCCCGTGTACTTTGCAAGATCAATCACAGGTACCAGAGAGCCTCGCAGACTCACCATCCCCTCAACTGAAGACTGCATTTCAGGTGCAGAGGTAATCTCAGGCGTTCTCATCACTTCACGGACTTTGAACACATTGATACCAAATGTCTCTTTACGGCCGGTACGCTGATCGACACCGAGCGAGAAGAGCAGGATTTCCAGCTTGTTGGTACCCGCAAGTTTAGTGCGGGCATCAATTTTTTTCAGTAATTCCGACACAGGTTGCTCCGCTGAAATAGGGTCATCACGTTCGACGCCGAGGAATCAATTTTGGCGACAGATTTTACATGATTATAGCGACATTCTAATCGTCAGGTATTCCCTAAAAAGAAAGGGATCACTGCAATTTTGCATTCATATCGCTTAAAAATCCAAAATAAGGTCTGTTATTACAACAAGCCGTCAGTAATATATTCTGACATTATTTTTACCACAACACATTGCAAAACAGCATAAAGCAGGTAAAAAGCGCATGTTCAAATCCAACGACACGCCACCGGCCAATCAAAAACAAAGTTTAAACACGCTATTTGCGCCACTCAGTCCATCCTTAGCAGAGCCCATAATGCCTGAGCGTCCGCGAGTCGCATGCCCCGATAGCGAGACAGAAATACCCTCTTCGGCAAAAAACGAGACGAACTTAAGAACAAAAGAAAATTACGTACGCCAAATCCACCAACATCAATTACTCGAGCTACTCCCTGTCGGTGCGATCGAGCTCAACGAGCAGGGCACCATTACCCACCAAAACGCTGCTGCAATGCACATCATAGGCCACAACTGGACAGGTCAATCATGGCAGGCCTGTTACGCACAACTTAGCGCGCTCATCGCCGCCAATAGCACACACCCTGCGCAACAACTCGATATCCAGATACACCCACAGCCCAACAGCACAGGAAAAATTGTTTTTATTCAAAATGTTAATACCAAACACCTACAGAAAAGCCACATCGAAAAACGAGAAAAAACAGCCAAAATAGAACAGATGACTGCCTCTCTTGCCCACCAGCTCCGGACGCCGCTGTCCAGTGCAATGCTCTATGTGGGGCACTTAGCCAAGCCCAGCCTGACTCCAGCCGACCGCATCCGCCTCACCCAAAAAATACAAGAGCGACTGCACCACCTTGAGAAGGTCATTCACAACACACTGCGTTCTACCCAAGGACAAACCATTCAAAACAAGCTCGTTAGTATCAATAGTTTACTTTTTGATGCGGCGCAAACTTTACATGCACAAATCCTAAAAAAAAACCAAACAATAGACATCAAGATACTAACGCCAGACCGCCAACTTTACGCAAACCAACAAGCCCTGATAGGTGCATTGATTAGTTTGCTCGAAAATGCCGCCGACGCTTCACCGCCAGAACAAATCATCACGCTACATGCTGAAACCACACACACACATTGTAAAATTCATGTCGATAACATCGGCCAAGCAATCGACCCCGCATTGAGCACACAAATTTTTGAGCCTTTTTTCACAACTCGCCCACAAGGCACCGGACTCGGCCTCAGCATTGCCCAACAGGTTGCCGAAGAAATGGGCGGCCATCTTCATCACACACGCACAGCCGACCGAAAAACTCGTTTTACCTTCACTTTTCCTTGCCCAACCCACCCCGAATAACCGCCATGATTGACGCCCCCCAACCTCACTACCGAGGACGCTTTGCCCCCAGTCCAACTGGGCACTTACATGCAGGCTCACTCATGACCGCAGTCGGCAGCTATCTCGAGGCCAAATCCCATCAAGGCGAATGGCTGCTGCGCATTGAAGACCTCGACCCCCCTCGTGAAATTGCAGGCGCAGCCCAAAGCATCTTGCACACCCTAGAAGCCTTTGGCTTCGAATGGGATAGAGAAATCGCATGGCAAAGCCTACGCCATGAACATTACACTCAAGCATTAGAGCAGCTCGTTAGCACACAACGTGCCTATCCATGCAGCTGCACCCGCAAAGCGCTTAGCCTCTACGGCCAACGCGGCGTCGACGGTTTTATCTACCATGGCCAATGCCGCAACGGGCTCCAAAAAACCCGCGAGACCTATGCATGGCGCTTCCGGCTTGACGACGGAGCACCGCCCATCTGCCTTCATGACGCCGTACAAGGCCATTACACGCAAGATCTCAATCAAAGCATTGGCGATTTTGTGCTCAAACGTGCCGATGGCCTTTGGGCCTACCAACTTGCCGTTGTTGTCGATGATGCAGCGCAAGGCATCACGCATATTGTGCGCGGCGCAGATTTACTCATTTCCACACCCCGACAAATTGCACTACAACAAGCGCTGCACTACCCTACCCCGCACTACACTCACCTGCCTATTTTGGTCAACGCCGCGGGCGAAAAACTCTCCAAACAAACACTCGCCCCCGCAATAGATGCCACCAACGCCGCCCAAGCCTTACGCACCGCCCTCACACGACTCAATCACGCGCCACCCCGCGAATGCGAAACACTCCCTGAATTATGGCAATGGGCGCTTCAAAACTGGAAAATGCCCCGCGTACAACCTACCCCAGTCAGGTTAAGCAGCTGATTCAGCTTGCCATTCACCGCCGATTCCCCCGATAATCCGCCCGACCTCTGCAGGAGAGAGTGAGTGAGGCTTCTCACCACCACCGAAGGCGCAAGCGCACCCCGCAATCGCTCAGGTACCAAGGACTGCACGGCGGCAAGATGGACAGTGTCCATTTCGTGGGACGACTTCCGTCCGACACTCTGGAGAGCGGCGCAACGCGCACACCGAAGGGGCTAACGGCTATTCGCCGGAAAATCTCAGGTGCAAAGGACAGAGGGGTGCATTTGACAGGTTCAACCCACCTGAAGGATGCCCACATGACCACCGCCGCAATCAAACAAACCGCCCTCAATGCCCTTCACCGCGAACTCGGAGCCAAAATGGTCGAATTTGCGGGCTGGGACATGCCTATTCATTACGGATCACAGCTCAAAGAACACGAAGCCGTTCGCACCGACGCGGGCTTTTTCGACGTATCGCACATGACTGTTGTCGATCTCACCGGCGCGGACACCCAAAAATGGCTCCGTCATCTCCTCGCCAATGACGTGGCCCGCCTCGGCTTCGTCGGCAAGGCACTTTACTCCGGCATGCTCAACGAACAAGGCGGTGTTATTGACGATTTGATTGTGTATTTGGCCGAAGACGGCTATCGCATGGTCGTCAACGCCGCGACCCGCGACAAAGATCTCGCATGGATGCACCAACAAGCCAAAGGCTACGACGTCGCCCTGAATGTGCGCGATGATCTCGCTATGGTGGCCGTCCAAGGCCCCAACGCCATCGACCGCGTCTGTCAGGTCAAAACCGAATGGGCTGACGGCATCCGCGCCCTGCAAGTCTTCCAAGGCATGCCCTTTGCCGACTGGTTTATCGCACGCACCGGCTACACTGGCGAAGACGGCCTAGAAATTATGATCCCCGCCGCCGAAGCCGAAGCGTTTGTACGCGCACTGGTCGCCGTGGGCGTCGCGCCAGCAGGCCTCGCCGCCCGTGACACCTTACGCCTTGAAGCCGGCATGAACCTCTACGGCCACGACATGAACGAAACCGTGTCCCCCCTTCAAGCTGGCATGGGTTGGACCATCGCATGGGAACCCGCCGACCGTGACTTTATCGGTCGCGCTGCGCTCACTGCAGAAAAAGCCGCGGGTGTCGCCATGAAGCGTGTTGGTCTGATCCTCGAAGGGCGCGGCATCCCGCGTGAAGGCATGACAACACACAGCGATGCCGGAGAAGGTATCATTACCAGCGGCACCCACTCCCCGACCCTCAAACTCCCGATTGCCATGGCGCGTGTTCCAGCAGCCACCGGCGAAACGGTATATGTTGAAGTTCGAGGACAACGCGTTCCAGCGCGGGTGGTCAAGCTGCCAATGGTCAAAAACGGTCAAAAAGCATTCGAGTAAGCATTCCGATTCCGGGCGGAATGCCGCCCGATTCCCTTTTCGAGAAACCACGGAGCCCATCACGGGCCCGTTTGTAATGGAGAAATCCCCATGAGCCAGATTCCCGCAGAACTCAAATACGTTGCCAGCCACGAATGGATTCGCCATGAAGGCAATGGCCTAGTCACCATCGGCATCACCGACCACGCCCAAGAATTGCTTGGCGACATCGTTTACATTGAATTACCGGCCATTGGCAAAACCCTCGGTGCAGGTGAAGCCACCGGTGTTGTGGAATCGGTCAAAGCAGCCAGCGACATTTACAGCCCGCTGGATGGCGAAGTCGTCGAAATTAACACCGACCTCGAAGGCGCACCCGACGTCGTCAATAACGACCCTTACGGCGCATGGTTCTTCAAACTGCAACTTAAAAATGTTGCCGATCTGGACACCTTGTTGGATGCCACGGCTTACGCCAGCGAAATTGGTGCCTAATCCTGTTGGGTGAATGCTTCGCCCGCCTTTTGACCCCGGTTTTCCGGGGTCTGTGCTTTCTGTTCCCGGAATGATCATGACAGCCCTATCCGTTCTCGAAAATCACTCAGAATTTATCGCCCGCCACATCGGCCCCAACAGCAGCGAACAACAAGCGATGCTGGCCGAAATTGGCGCAAAGACCCTAGACGAACTCGTCGCCCAAACGATTCCTGACAATATTCGCCTCAACCGTGCGCTCGACCTGCCGGCGCCGGTCACAGAAGCCGAAGCACTGGCGCAACTCAAAGCCATTGCCAGCAAAAATATCATTCAAAACTCTTTCATCGGCATGGGCTACTACCCCACGCTGACCCCGACTGTCATCCTGCGCAACGTGCTGGAAAACCCGGGCTGGTACACCGCGTACACCCCATACCAAGCCGAAATCGCCCAAGGTCGCCTCGAAGCGCTGCTGAACTATCAGCAAATGATCATCGACCTGACCGGCCTCGAACTCGCCAATGCGTCGCTGCTAGATGAAGCCACTGCCGCCGCCGAAGCCATGGCCATGGCGCGTCGCGTGTCCAAAGTGAAGAGCAACACTTTCTTTGTCGACCAACGCATCCTGCCGCAAACTCTTGATGTGTTGAAAACACGCGCGAAACACTTTGAATTCGAGCTGGTGATTGGTCATCCCGATGCCGCCGCCGAAGCCGAGCATTTTGGCGTGTTGTTCCAATATCCGGGCGAATGTGGTCAAGTCATCGACCTCAGTGCCGCCATCCAAGCCGCGAAAGCCAAGGGTGCCGTTGCCATCGTCGCTGCCGATATCATGGCGCTGGTTGCAATGAAATCGCCTGCCGAACTCGGTGCCGATGTTGCCGTCGGTTCGACGCAACGGTTTGGTGTGCCGATGGGCTTTGGTGGCCCACACGCCGCATTCTTCGCCTTCAAAGACGACATGAAACGCGCCGCACCGGGCCGCATCATCGGTGTTTCGGTCGATGCACGCGGCAAAATGGCCTTGCGTATGGCGCTGCAAACCCGCGAGCAACATATTCGCCGCGAAAAAGCCAACTCCAACATCTGCACCTCGCAAGTCTTGCTGGCCAATATCGCGGGCATGTACGTGGTTTATCACGGTCCCGAAGGTCTGAAGCGCATTGCGCAACGCATCCATCGTATGGCTGCAATTTTCGCCCATGCCTTGAAAACCCACGGCATCGCACTCGCCTTCGAACAGTTCTTCGACACCGTTCAAGTCCAGCTGGGCGACGAAGCGACCCGTGTTTATGAAGCCGCGTTGGCTGCAGGTTTCAATCTTCGCCAAGCGGGCAATGGTGTTCTTGGTGTGGCCTTCCACGAAGCCGCGACCCGCGCCGACCTCGCTCGCCTGATCGAAATCTTTACCGGCCAAGCTGCCGATATTGATGCCCTCGATAGCGCCGCAGCCGACGCAATTCCGGCCGAATTGCAACGAACCAGTGCCATCTTGAGCCACCCAGTATTCAACACCCACCACACCGAACACCAAATGCTGCGCTACCTGAAGCGTTTGGAAAACCGCGATTTGGCGCTGAATCACTCGATGATTTCTTTGGGCTCTTGCACCATGAAGCTCAACGCCACCAGCGAAATGATCCCGATCACATGGCGCGAATTCGGTGAAATGCATCCTTTTGCACCGGCCAATCAAACCCAAGGCTATCTGGATCTGGTCAACGGACTCGCCGAACAGCTCAAAGCGATTACCGGCTTTGACGCGATTTGTATGCAGCCAAACTCCGGCGCACAAGGCGAATACGCGGGCCTGCTCGCGATCCGCCGCTACCACGATGCACGTGGCGATACCCAGCGTGATATCTGCCTGATCCCGCGCTCGGCACACGGCACCAACCCCGCAACCGCCCAAATGATGGGCATGAAAGTGGTTGTGGTGGCTTGCGACGACAATGGCAACGTCGATGTTGCCGACCTCAAAGCCAAGGCCGAAGCCCACAGCCAAGAGCTGGCCGCATTGATGATCACCTACCCGTCAACCCACGGCGTATTTGAAGAGTCGATCAAAGAAATTTGTGCAGAAATCCATGCCCACGGCGGCCAAGTGTATATGGATGGTGCAAACCTGAATGCCCAAGTTGGCCTGACCCGTCCGGCCGATATTGGCGCGGATGTTTCGCACATGAACCTGCACAAAACCTTCTGCATTCCGCATGGCGGCGGCGGTCCGGGCATGGGTCCGATTGGCTTGGCGGCACACCTTGCACCGTTTATGGCCAACCACGCCGTGACACCGATTGCCAACGGTTCAGAAGGTCAAAGCGCGGTTTCGGCAGCGGCCTTCGGCTCGGCGTCGATTCTGCCGATTTCGTGGATGTACATCACGATGATGGGCAACAGCGGCATGAAGCACGCGACCGAAATCGCCTTGCTGAACGCCAACTATGTTGCGCATCACCTCGGCCAACATTATCCGGTGCTCTATACCGGCAAAAATGGTCGCGTCGCGCATGAGTGCATTATTGATTTGCGCCCACTCAAAGCCGCGTCGGGCATCACCGAAGTCGATATTGCCAAGCGTTTGATGGATTACGGTTTCCACGCCCCGACCATGAGCTTCCCTGTGGCCGGTACGCTGATGATCGAGCCGACCGAATCCGAAGCCAAAGACGAACTCGATCGCTTTATTGCGGCGATGGTGTCGATTCGCCAAGAAGTCGCCAAAGTTGAAGCCGGTGAATGGCCTGCGGAGAACAACCCGCTGAAACACGCGCCGCACAGCAAAGCCGATATCGCCTGCGATTGGGATCGTCCTTACAGCCGCGAAGAAGCCTTGTTCCCGCTGCCGTATGTGTTCGATAACAAATTCTGGCCGAGCGTGAATCGGATTGATGATGTCTACGGTGACCGTAACTTAGTGTGCAGCTGCCCAAGCACTGAGCTTTACGAATAATCCCGACGATCTTCACCCACAAAAAAGCCCTCGGCGTCTGCTGAGGGCTTTTTGATGTCATCAACACACCGAAAATTACGCGGTCGGCAAACGCACAAACTGTTGGTGCGATGCTTCTGGCACCTGCGTTTCCAGCACTTCGACCCGCTCAACGCGCGCATCGACGGGGCCAATTTTTGCCCATGCAATAAACAAGTTCACACGGTCATCATCGCCCACCACCAGCGCTTCCACCGTCCCATCGGTCCGGTTACGCACCCATCCATTCACGCCCATTTCTAGGGCTTTTGACACGGCGGTATCTCGGTAATAGACCCCTTGTACCTTACCGAATACCCGTAGCAACCGACTACCCATCTTCATCAATCTCCCGTTAAATCACTGTAATCTACAATGAAAAAGCGCGGAAAATACACCGCGCTTTTTAAGCGACCGCTCTCGGACGATTAGCCGATACGCATCCCAGCATGAACCCCTGCATCCACATCCAGCAAGAACAAGCCGTCGGCGTCATCACGACCCGCTGCACACACAATCATGCCCTGCGACACGCCAAAGCGCATTTTACGCGGGGCCAAGTTTGCGACGACGACCACATGCCGCCCGACCAAAGCTTCTGGCTCGCCGTAGGCTTTGCGAATACCCGAGAAAATATTGCGGGTTTCAAAGCCCAAATCTACGGTGAATTGCAGCAGCTTGTCCGAGCCTTCCACAAACTGGCATGCCAAAACTTTTCCGACGCGCAAATCGACCTTAGCAAAATCATCAATCGTGATGGTTTCAGCCAAAGGCTCAAGCGCAACGGTTGGCGCAGCAGCGGCCGGTGCAGGCGTACTTTGCTTATTGGCTTCGACCAGTTTTTCGATCAGTGTCGGTTCAATGCGCTGCATCAAATGTTGATACGGCTGAATGGTGTGCGCCAACAAGAGCGAGTCGGCATCAGCCCAGCGCAGCGGCGCGACATTCAAGAACGCTTCGACTTGCGCCGCCAGCATCGGCAAGACCGGTTTGAGGTAAATGGTCAGCAAACGGAATGCATTGATCAGCACCGTGCACACTTCTTGCAAACGCGCATCCATGCCTTCCTGACGCGCCAGCTCCCACGGTTTATTCGCATCGACGTACAGGTTAATTTCGTCCGCCAAAGCCATGACATCACGCAGCGCCCGCGCATATTCGCGGTGTTCAAAGCCCATCGCAATCGACTCTGCCTCGCCCTGAATTTTCTGCAGCAAGGCCACATCGCTGACAGAATCCGCAAGGCGACCGGCAAAGCGTTTGGTGACAAAACCGGCAGCGCGGCTCGCAATATTGATGAATTTACCGACTAAATCGGAATTCACGCGCGCCACAAAATCGCTCAGTGAGAGGTCGATATCTTCAATTTTGCTATTGAGTTTGGCCGTAATGTAATAGCGCATCCACTCAGGGTTCAAACCACAATCGAGATAGCTACGGGCAGTAATAAAGGTGCCGCGCGATTTCGACATTTTCTGGCCGTCAACGGTCAAGAAGCCATGCGCAAAGACGCCGGTCGGGGTGCGATAGCCGCTGTATTCCAAGGTCGCGGGCCAGAATAAGGCGTGGAAATACAGAATGTCTTTACCGATAAAGTGATACAGCTCGGCATCGGAATCTTTTTTGAAATAGGCATCAAAATCGAGGCCGGTACGATCGCAATAGTTTTTGAAACTGGCCATATAGCCAATCGGCGCATCGAGCCACACGTAAAAATATTTACCCGGTGCGTCGGGAATTTCAAAACCGAAGTAAGGTGCGTCGCGGCTGATGTCCCAGTCGTGCAGGCCGCCGTCGATCCACTCATTCATTTTATTGAGTGATTCGGCTTGCAAATGCGCCTGAGTGCGGCCATCGGCCAAGGTCTGCCCGCCGCTGGTCCAGTTTTTCAAGAAATCGGCACAGTCGCCCAAACGGAAGAAAAAGTGTTCGGATTCACGCAAGACCGGCGTCGCGCCACTCACCGCCGAATAGGGGTTTTTCAGTTCGGTTGGGCTATAGGTCGCGCCACAGACTTCACAAGAATCGCCATATTGATCTTTTGCAGCGCATTTTGGGCATTCGCCTTTGACGAAGCGATCCGGCAGAAACATGCCTTTTTCGGGGTCATACAATTGCTCAATGGTGCGGCTGACGATTTTGCCGGCGTCGCGCAACTTGCGATAAATGTCGTAGCTGTAATGACGGTTTTCTTCGCTATTGGTGCTGTAGTAGTTGTCGTAGCCAATATGAAAGCCGGTGAAATCGGCCAAATGCTCGGCATGCACGCGGCCAATCATTTCTTCAGGCGTAATGCCCTGCTTTTCAGCGGCCAACATAATCGGGGTGCCGTGGGTGTCGTCGGCGCACACATAGTGACAAGCATGACCGCGCATTTTTTGAAAACGCACCCAAACATCGGTCTGAATGTGCTCGACCATATGGCCAAGATGAATAGAGCCGTTTGCATAGGGCAAAGCGGAAGTCACCAGAATTTTACGAGAGGTCATTGCAGGGGATTCCTGTGCACAATAGCGAAAAATAGATCGTGAATTATATCGCAGGGGCGTCTTGCCCGAGCACTTTCCCCAAATCATCGCGCCAAAAGAAAAAGCCGAATACTTTGCAAAAAGTATTCGGCAAAAATCGCTCGGCCAATCGCCTTGCGCGTCCTGATTACAGCTTAAATTGGCTCACCGCTTGACGCATACTGTCCGACAGCTGCTGTAAGTGACTGGCCGACCCCGAAAGCTCGGTCGCCGCTGCATTATTTTCTTCAGCCATAGAAGCCACTGTTTCAACTTGCTGCGCTAAATGGTTGCCCGCGCAACGCTGCTCGCCGATCGCTTGGCTAATCTCGTCCACACCTTTTGAGGTGTGATCGACTGATTCGGTCACTTGTCCCAAGACCGCTTCGACGTGCCCAAGCTGCGCACGGCAATCATCCAAAGATTCCATGCTTTGATGCACAGCCGTTTGCATTTGGGTCGATTGCTGACCGATTTGCTGGGTTGCTTGGTCGATTTGGTCGGCAGTCAACGCCGACTTTTCGGCCAATTTGCGAACTTCGTCCGCGACGACCGCAAACCCACGACCACTCTCGCCTGCCCGTGCCGCCTCAATCGCGGCATTCAACGCCAAGAGATTGGTCTGCTCGGCAATTTCGCGCACTTGCTGGGTCAGACCCGCAATATGATTGGCATTACCCACCAAATCGCCGACCGTTGTTTCAACCTGCCCAACCACGCCTTCGACACCCAACAATGCGCCCGCCAATCCATGCAAGCTTTTCTCACCGGTCGCGGTGTGCTCGCGGCCTTGATGTGCAATTTTCAAGATGGCGTCTGCGCTGTTCGAGACCGTCGCAATCCCTGCAGCCATTTGCTCCACCGCAGCGGCCATATGGCTGGCGGCATTACTTTGTTCGCCGACCGCCGCCGCAACCTGACAAGTGGTTCCCGACAGCTGCTCAGACGTCCCCGCCACACGGTCAGCTTGCTCGTGGATACGTGACATCACTTGATGCAACTGCCCGCGCATCCCTTCTACCGCAGATCGCAATTGCCCGACCTCATCTTGGCTAGTAGCCGTAATGCGATGGGTCAAATCACCGGAAGCAATCACGCCCACATCCCGCACCAGATGGCGCAAAGGGCGGCCAATCCAACGCCGTGTTGCAAAGAATACCAAGGTACCCAGCACGATTAAACAGCCCATCAGCACGGCAATCAGCACATTACGAACACGGCGGCTTTCTTCAGTGAATTCTTCCACATAGCTGCCAGAAGCAATCACCCAATTCCATACCGGATAATGTTGAAACGCGACAATCTTCTCGCGCAAGCCCGCTTCAGGCTTTTTGGGATCAAGCCACGGGTAGCGAATTTCGCCATTTTTGCGCGACACAATTTCACGAATAAAACTCGAGCCGACCGCATCTTTAGTTTCCAGCAGGTTCTTGCCTTCTAAAGACGGGTGCACCAGCAAAGTCCCCGCGCTTTTTTCGGAGGCATCCAACACATAGATATACCCCGCCTTGCCCACTACTAAACTACGAATTTTCTGCTTGAGCGACTCAAGGCTTTGCGAAAAATCAACCCCCACAAACAACACAGCAACCACCCGACCCATCGTATCTTTCACCGGCCGATACTCGGTCATGTATTCACGGTCAAATAAACGGGCAGGGCCGATATAGCGCTCACCAGCCAGCAGCTTGGCATACGCCGGATGCGCATGATCCAATACCGTCGCCAGCACACGAGAGCCATCAGGGCGGCGTAACGAGGTCGAGATTCGAATAAAATCTTCACCCTGACGCGCAAAAACGGTCGCGACCGCACCCTCCCCCGCAGAATCTGAAAAATGATCCACCTGAGTAAACTGGCCATTTAAGATGCTTGAACCTAAACGCGTCGTTGGCGTCGGTTTGTCTGCCACAAGAATCGGTGCACTTTCATCAACCGAAATGCCTTCTGCAAAATCACGCTCGAAAACCTGACCCAGCCGTGAGGTGGATTGTTGCAGGCTGTGCTGATAAGCATCAATCATATCGACGGTCATCGCATTGGTTTTTTGCAACTCGCCCATCCCGCGCGCCTCAAGTACACGCGATAGATAGTCCGACAATCCCCACGCCAATAATGCGAACAACACCCACATCACGCCGCCTAGCACGATATTGAGTCGGGTAGAAAGCGAAAACGAAAACCGTGACATGACACTCCTCAAACCGTAAAAATAAACAAACCGTCACAAAACGATCACATTGTCCTATTTTTTGCACACCCTCGTGCGTAAATCGTGAGCTTTTACGTTGTCGACACAGTTTTACGCACCAAAAATGCGCAAAAACCCACATAACATCTCTTTTTACCCCTCAAACACATCGCCACACCCAAAATATCGCACAGCACATAAATTTGATTAAAATAGTCGGGTATTCTTGATCCACATCCTTTACCCGCCCACACGGAGCAAATATGTTCTCCAAAATCAAACAGCTCTTTCAAAGCGAAGCCCCCGCAACCGTCAGCGAAGCGCAAGTCAAAGAACACCTCAAACACTGCATCGACCCCAATACGGGCACCGACTTCATTCACGATAAAACGCTTAAAAAAGTCAACATTCAAGGCGGCAAAGTTAGCCTTGAAATTGCCCTCGGCTATCCCGCAAACAGCCAGTTTTCGGCGATTGAGCACCTCATTGGCGAACATCTGCTGACGTTAGAAGGCGTCACCGAAGCCGTCGTAGACGTTAGAAGCGAGATCGTCAGCCACGCCGCCCAACGCGGAGTGGCCTTACTGCCGGGCGTGAAAAACATCATTGCGGTGTCGAGCGGCAAAGGCGGCGTCGGCAAATCGACGACTGCGGTCAATCTCGCCTTGGCGCTCGCCGCCGAAGGGGCACGGGTTGGGATTTTGGACGCCGATATTTACGGCCCTTCACAGCCGCTGATGATGGGCCTTCAAGGGCAACGCCCCGAAACGCCCGATGGCAAAAGCCTGATCCCCCTCAGCCAATATGGGATCCAAGTGATGTCAATGGGCTTCTTGGTCGATGATGATCAAGCGATGGTCTGGCGCGGCCCGATGGTCACGCAGGCGATGATGCAGCTGCTCAACGATACCCGCTGGGACAACCTCGATTACCTCGTCATTGATATGCCGCCGGGCACTGGCGATATTCAGCTCACCTTGTCCCAAAAAGTCCCCGTCACCGGCGCGATCGTCGTCACCACGCCACAAGACATTGCGCTGCTAGATGCAAAAAAAGGCTTGCGCATGTTTGAAAAAGTCGGCGTTCCGGTGTTGGGCGTGGTTGAAAATATGTCGATGCACATCTGTAGCGAGTGCGGTCACACCGAAGCGATTTTTGGTGAGGGCGGCGGCGCGAAAATGGCCAGCCAATACGGCATTCAATTGATCGGCCAATTGCCTTTAGATTTGTCGATTCGCCCCGGCACCGATGCTGGTAAACCGAGTGTCGCCAGCGATCCCGACGGGAAGGTCGCCGAAATTTACAAGGCGATTGCGCGGCAAGTTGCGATTAAAGTGGCCGCTAAAGCCCGCGACTACTCGAGCCGGATGCCGAAAATCGTCATTCAAAATACTTAAAAATACCCCGCACACGCGACCCGCTCGCGTGTGCGCTTAAGGACCGTTCATGCATTTATTCCGTCACGCCCTCTTGGGCGGCATGGCATTGGTGTGCGGATACGCAACTGCGGCCACGCTCCCCAACTGCGCCAGCGCCATCGCACAACTTCCCCCTGAAATTCTGAACAAGATCAATCGCAAAGAAGTGCTAGAGATGGTGCAAAGCCTGAATCGCCAGCAACAATTGCCCGAGAAATTTATTCAGAAACGCGCCGCCCAAGACGCGGGTTGGCAACCGGGGCGTTCGTTGTGGGCGACGCCTGAATTGCGCGGCATGAGCATCGGTGGTGATCGTTTTTACAATCGCAGCCAAGCGCTTCCTTCAGGCACATGGTTTGAGGCCGATTTGGACTATCAGGGCGAACGCCGCCGCAACGCCAAGCGGATGGTGTACAACCTCAAACAGCGCCAGCAATTCATCACGCTCGACCATTACGCCACCTTCACCGGAGTCCCCGCATGTCGCTAAATTGCCGCGTTCGTGAAGTTCACTCGATGGCCGAGCTGTATCAAACACTCGCCGCCCAGCTCCATTTTCCGGCGCATTTTTCAGCGAATTTGGATGCGCTCTACGACTGTTTGACCGGCGATGTCAAAGGCCCGTTCACACTTTCAATCGAGAACGGCACGGCATTGCGGCACGCGCTTGGAGAGCCGGATTACACCGCATTCCGGCAAACCCTAGAGGATGCCGCCGCCGCACGGCCAGATTTCACACTGCATCTTGTCGATTAGTCGACTTCGACAATTTCAAAGTCGTGGCTGATCTCAGCGGTTTTGCCAAGCATGATCGACGCGGAGCAATACTTGTCGGCGGATAAATGAATTGCGCGCTCGACCACATCGGGTTTCAGGTTTTTGCCGGTCACGACAAAATGCATGTGAATGCGGGTAAACACTTTGGGGTCGGTGTCGGCGCGATCGGCATCCAGCTCAACCCGCACATCGCGAATATCTTGACGGGATTTCTTCAGAATGCTCACCACGTCATAGCTGGTACAACCCGCCGTGCCCGCCAATAATAATTCCATCGGGCGCGGGCCTAAATTGCGGCCGCCGCCTTCGGGCGCACCATCCATCACCACCGCATGACCGCTGCCGGTTTCGGCCATAAAACACACACCATCAATCCATTTCAAGGTCGTTTTCATTGCGACTCCTTCCCCTTGGGGGTCATCAACACCAGATAGAAAGGCCATCAGCTTAATCTGCAGACGTCACAACGCAAAGCCTATACAGCACTTAACTGATTCCAATGCGGCATATCGGCGCAAGACGAACGAGCGCGGTACAATGTACGCATTCTTTTGTGGTGTCTTTCCCATGCTTGTTCTCGGAATTGAATCTTCTTGTGATGAAACCGGTGTTGCGCTGTACGACAACGAAGCGGGGCTACTGTCCCACGCCCTCCATAGCCAAATTGCCATGCATGCCGAATACGGCGGCGTTGTCCCCGAACTGGCCAGCCGCGATCATATTCGGCGGGTCGTCCCGCTTACCCAAGAATGCCTACGCAGTGCCGGAAAAACCCTGCAAGACCTCGATGCGATTGCCTGCACCGAAGGGCCGGGCTTGGGCGGCGCATTATTGGTGGGTGCATCGTTTGCCAATGCGCTGGCCTTTGGCCTGAATATTCCAGTGATTGGCGTGCATCACCTTGAAGGGCATTTGCTGTCGCCGATGTTGGCCGAACCGCGCCCCGAATTTCCCTTTGTCGCCTTGCTGGTCTCCGGCGGCCACACCCAGCTGATGGCGGTGCATGGTATTGGACAATATGAAACCCTCGGCGAAACCCTTGACGATGCCGCGGGCGAAGCCTTCGACAAAACCGCAAAATTATTGGGTTTAGGCTATCCCGGCGGCCCCGCTTTATCGGCGTTAGCGGACAAAGGCGACCCCAGCCGGTTCACCTTACCGCGCCCAATGCTGAAATCGGCCGATTTGGATATGAGCTTCTCCGGCCTTAAAACCGCCGTTCTGACGCTGGTTCGGCAATGCGAAGCGCAAGCCCCGATCGACGAACAAACACGCGCTGATATTTGCGCGGCGTTCCAAGAAGCGATTGTCGATGTCTTGGCACAAAAATCCATCAAAGCGCTGAAAAAAACCGGCCTAAAGCGGCTAGTGGTAGCCGGTGGCGTCGGTGCGAATCGACAATTGCGCGCCGGTTTGGACGCAGCCGCCCGCAAACTACGCGCACAGGTCTACTACCCACCGCTCTCTCTGTGTACCGATAACGGTGCCATGATTGCTTTGGCGGGCGCGCAACGACTCAGCCATGCCCGAACCGCAGGCGGTTTTTCGGTGCATCCCCGTTGGGATCTCGCTGAACTCCCCGCAATTGATCATCCGCCCTGCACTTCCACGCAGTGACCTCCTTCGACTGAAAGCGTGACCCGTGCGGCCTCGGCACGGGCGCGAACCTTGATATGATTCAACTTAAAAATCTCACGCTCCGACGCGGTGTTCGCGTCTTGCTCGACAACGCGACCTTAACCGTCAACCCCGGCCAACGGGTCGGGATTGTCGGGAAAAACGGCGCAGGTAAATCCAGTTTATTTGCGCTCATTTTGGGCGAGCTACACGCCGACGCCGGTGATTGCTTGCTGCCAAGAACCTGGACGATGGCTCACGTCGCCCAAGAAACACCGTCTTCTCCGCAAACGGCGCTGGATTATGTGCTCGATGGCGATGCCGAATTGCGTCAACTCGAAGCGCGTTTGCGAGAAGCCGAAGAAGCGCACGATGGAGAGGCGATCGGGCATTTGCATGGCGAGCTTGACCATATTGGTGCGTATTCAGCCGCGGCGCGCGCGGGAAAAATTTTGGCCGGTTTGGGCTTTGCCGCCGATGCGCAAACCCGTCCCGTGGCGAGTTTCTCGGGCGGCTGGCGGATGCGGCTGAATTTGGCGC
>CAZWRK010000035.1:33347-36147 GCA_964635875.1 uncultured Aquaspirillum sp. | reverse complement strand
TAAGTATGCGCGAGGTTAAAATGTACAAAGTAAAAATCAAACAAGAAGCCTTGGACAAACTCAGTGAGTAATTACCATATAGATAAATACAAGTGGCAATACTCGCTTGATTTAATATGCCCAGGACTCAGATCGAAGGATCACGAACTTTATATATGCGGATCTGACGGAATAGACAGATGGGAACACAACGTCCCAATGTCTATAGTTCAAATGGAAATGTTGTTAGGCCAATTAAAAGAAGCTCTTAAACTAGTAAAAAAACAGGAAGGTAAAAATGGAAGCGATAGAACAGAAACCCAAACGTAAACGAAGTAATAGCAAATTCATTGTCCTTAAAAATACATCAGAAGATGGGTTGGAAGGAGTCTATGAAATTGTTGGCGAGTCATCTACGCGCAAGTCCGCCATTAAATTACTAACCGAAAAACATGATGAAGGTAAATATATTATCGCCTGCGTTCACGGTTCGGTTGAAGTCAAAACAGAAACCGTCAAGAAAGTTGTCAATATCAAGTGAGACATCTTCCTGATGTATTGAATAAAATTTGCGATCAGGTTCCCGATACGGATTCTGTATTTAGCGATCAACTCAAAAAAATTATTACCTCATGTCAGTATTGCTCACCAGAAGCAATGGATGTTTTTTGGAATGAGGCAAGTGAAGTGATTAACGCCTACATCAATAAACCTCCGAAAGATTTAAAGCCTTGGCAGTACCGCGTTGTACAAATATGGATGGATAAGGATGAGTAAATTAAAACGACATCACGAAAAGAAATCAAACGACATGGGTTTCGGGGCAAAGCTTTCTCCTGAATACATTAAAGATGTTGATCCCGATGCTGAATATGATCGGGTTAAGACGGACGAAATGGCAGAGCGTGAAGCTTTTGAAAAGGCGGGAGTGGATTATCAAGATACGAACAGGTTTGAATAATGAATAATTTTTATGCGCTATTTCGTTTGATAAACATAGACGAATTAAATTTAAAATTAAACCCTGATCATCTAAAACATGGGGGATTGAGCCATGTCCTACAGAAAGATTTGTAATCTAGGTTATCCTCGCCAGCACGCGCCAGACAATGACAAGTGGTGGAACGCTGGAGAGCTTTGGTATAACGACAACCATGACTTAGCACTTGTTGTTATGTATGGACTAGCAACAGGAATATTTCATGGCCGAAGAGATGATCAGGCAAAGTTTAAATGGCCATCTGAAAAGATAGACCCATATATTCAGGGACGATTGGCTGTAACAATAAAGTCATACAAACCTGATGACAGAGATTCACATCACGAATTTTCGCAACCATGTGGAAGGATTATTACATCAGAAACGAACGAAGGATTAAGTCTTTACACCGTAACACTTGAGTTGTTGCCATGCAAATCAAACATGAAAGATAGAGAGGGACTGTTCTTTAGGGTAGAGCACGATCATAAAGATTATGGAAAACAAAATAACCAGAACTGAAGATATAAAAGAGGTGGTTCATACCAACCTTAAATGGCCCCACTTAAAGCAAATGAATGTTGGTGACTGCATTGATGCTGGCCCGACAGATAAAAGATTGAGGAGAAACCTAAGAGCTATGAAGCATTATCATAAAAAGAAAAACGGATTGCACTTTAAAATAAAAGACGACGGAGAAAGGTTGTGGTTATGTCGGATTTAAAAGAAAGAATACAGGCAGTTACGCCGTATCTAAAATCAATCAAGCGGGTGGATGGTGAAGACTGGCGTACCTACCATCTTCCTGGAAAGCCTAATGAAGATCGTTTGATAAGCGTAACGGCGGTGTTGGATGTACCCACAGCAAAGACACTCAAGAATTGGATGAAGAACAATTCAGCCGCCAAGCAGGAAAAGACACTCAAGGCCGCTGGAGATTTCGGAACTGAGCTTCATGAATTAATTAGACAGGATTGCGAAGGTAACTTCTTTATACACCACGCAAAGCTAAGCGCCGATATGATTAGATGTTATGATGGCTGGTTAAAAATAAAAAAGGAATATAACATTCGCCCACTCGCCAACGAGCTTACAGTTTATGATTCGTACACAGGCGTTGCGGGTACGCTAGACTGCATTGCTTTATGCGACACTAAATTCGGTAAAAACATTCCTTGCATATTGGATTTCAAGACCGGATTTTATTCCGTTAAGTCAGGATGGCAGATGGCCGCTTATAAGCGATGTATCGAAAAAATTCTTGGTGTAAATAACTTCGGAATGATCGGAATAAGTCTACCAAGAGACGCCTCAAAGAAATGTAATGCCTTCGTCTATGAGCATTTTGATTTCTGTTACGATTCGTTCCTTGGAGCCTTGCAGGATTTTAAAGGTTTGTACTGGTCCAAGCTGCAAGACTGGTCATATCTGAAAAACAGATTATTTACACCACTTTGCGAAAATGATTTACCAAAACCAGAAGAATTAGATGTCGAAGAAATAAGAAAGCAACATCGGCAGCTAGACGCAAAAAACAAATAAAGGAGTATCATGGAAAATAAGTACACAATAGAAAAAGGTATAACCTTAAAGAGCATTCCGAGGGATTTTGCTGAACCGTTTCCGTTTATGCAAATGGAGATTGGGGATTCGTTCTTTGTTGGCACAGAAAAGAAGATAGCTCAGCGCTGTCAATCTGCATCGTTTCATATCCGTAAAAAGACCGGAAAGGTTTTTAGCACGCGTAAAACTGGGGATGGTTATCGTTGCTGGAGAACTCAATAACATGATTATGCACGGTCGTCGGGTTAGACTTGGAGACGGAAGAATTGGTAGAATATC
>CAZWRK010000035.1:1321-33247 GCA_964635875.1 uncultured Aquaspirillum sp. | reverse complement strand
CAAACGTCATATCAGCTTCATCTAAAAATTCGGTTGAAACATGGGTTGTCAGTGTAGATAACGGAGGGCTTGTTCCAACCACACCTGGCGGCTGTGAGCTTTTGGACAAACCGGATCAAAAAGAGATAAAATCAAAGGCAAAGAAAATACAATGAGTGAAGGAAAGGAATTAAAATTTTTAGGGTGGGCTAATGGCTGGACAAAGAAACCGGAAGAGATTAAGAATTGTCCGCATGAACTACAGGAAGACAGATCAAAACAAACACGACAAAGATTCTGGTGCGAAGAATGCGGATTTGAATACTTTAGTGACTGCTCAGATTAAGCCTTTCAACTTGTTCAATTTCCTCAGTGTTGGTTGAACTAATGAAGCGTAAAAAGAAATCAAAACTACAAAAACGAAAAGAAGACAGATCCTCAACCTACTGGAAGAAGATGGCCGATACCGCATGGGCAACCTTTATAAAGCTGCGCGATGGGTGTTGTGTTATAGGACGCTCACAAGAGGGCTTTATAGACCCGTGTAACGGACATCTCGAAGCAGCCCACCTGATATCAAGGGCCGTTCTTCTGCACCGCCACGAGCCTATGAATGGCATTACGCTCTGCTCTAAACATCATAAGTGGTCGAACCTTCTTTCAGCCCATGCGACACCATTAGCTTTTGCAGAATGGTTGAGATTGAATCATGCGAACCACTGGGAATGGCACGAACACAACAAATGGAAGCGAGCATCAGTAAAGCCTGACTTCAAGCTGGCTCATGAAATTTTAACAAGGAGAATCAGTGAAATTAAAAGCAGTTAGAGATAACGTGTTGATCGAAATGAAGCAGGCCGAAGATAAAGTGGGCGACATCATCATTCCTCAAGCCCATAAGGAAGCACCGCAAAACGGTTTGGTTGTATCCATAGGTGGTGATGTAACTTGCTGTAAAGTTGGAGATAGGGTTCTAATTAATAAGTACGGCGGAAGTGTTTTAACGCTGAACAACAAGACACACAGAATTGTAAGCGATAAAGAAATTATAGGAATCATTGAGTGAGTTGGCAGCACGAAAAGAAGGGCTTTATTCACGATATCTTCAGAAGGTACATCAGAAAAGATGTGTGTGTTTATACCTGCGATGAATGCGGCAAGATAATATTGGTTATGACATATGATATTCATAATAAAGAAATAAAACTTCACAAGTATAGCAATTGGTTTGTTGAGTTTTTTGGTCCGTGTACATATGCAAAATACAAATGGCTTTATCCAATCAAAAAATATTTATATATAATTCGTCCTATTGATTTAATTATAAAAGCATTGGTTATTATAAAAAGATGCGTTACTCGTTTGAAATAAAAGAACAGGCCAAGTCCATGTTCAAGGCCGGAGAACCCTTGACTGAAATAGCCAAGAAGATGTCACTACCTTTAAGCGTTGTGAAGTCCTGGTACTATCGTAACAAATGGTCTGGCGATCGAAAAAAGTTCAAAGAAGATCTGGCCAAGAAATCTGACACATCCCTACAGAAAATGATTCTCAAGAAGCAGGATGAGTTCATTATAAAAAACATCAACATATCCGAGAAGATAACCGATAAAGCCAAGCACTTCATCGAAAAGGCCAGTGATGAGAAAGAACTAAAGGCGGCGGCTGGCGCGGCCAAGACGGGCTTTGAAATAGGTTCACAGGTGCTTGGTGTGGGTGATGCAACAAAACGTCAGCAGCAGGTTATTAACGTATCTCTTGTTGGTTGTGCCGTTACGATTCTAAAACAGGCCAAAGAGAAAATGAAAGAAGCCGTTGTTATTTCTTCGGAGGTTTCGGAACCCCTCCAAATAGAAGACTCAGAGCAAGCTTCTTAGCCGCCTCTTCTGCGTCGCGTTCGTTTGCAAAATCTGTAATAGCTTTTGGCGCATTCTGCGTAAGGAACTTTGGAACACCTAATACGTCACCGGCCACCAGCGTTGTGTTTGCCAGTGTCTTAACTAGATCAACATCCTTCTCTCCGGTATATGCTTTCTTTAAATCAACGAAGGCGTTGTAGTTCCTCTTAACGTCGGAAAGAATAATAACAGGATTTAACCGAAGATAATTATCCTTGTCAAAATACATATTCTGCATGGCCGGCCCAATTATTGGCAACATACCAAACGGATAAGTAATAATATCACCAATCAATTCATCTTCATCGGGCAGCCTTCTTCGCTGTAACCATCCAAATAAAACAGCCGGAATAACCACAGACCATAAAGCAGTCTTTAGTTTTTTCTTTTCTGCCAGCGTTCCAAACGCGGATTTAAGCCTGTCAAACTCGCCACCCTTTGCCATCTTGTATGCCGAAATAAATGGAACGATAAAATCTTTCTCATAAGCATTCATAAACTGAATCTGTTGTGCGCTGAACGGCGCCCATAATCTAGCCATCTCACTCGTCTGCTGAAAGTACGATTTCCTAGAAGATAGATTAACTGGAATGTATTTAATAGCCTCTGCATCAGCCATCCTCGCCGCCTTGCCCGTTGCCTCTTCCTCGCTAAAACCCTGCTTCATTAGATTTTCTTTTTCGGTTTCAAATACTGTTTGCCATACCGAGAAACGTGTAATCCAATCCGCCTGCTGATGGGCGTTATAGGCCAATTGCGCCATGTTATCAGCTACACCAATACTTCTGACGAACTTATCCATAGCCGTGCTCTTGCGACGACTGGCTTCATATTGCTCAACGTTCTGCGAAAAACTCAGCATGGGCGATAGATGCTTCAGCTTTTCATACGGCTCATATCCAGCCAACGGATGATAACCTGCCTTAAATCCAAATCCACCCTCCTTGCTTAATCTCTTACCGGTTACGTACATCAACGCCTTTAAGAAGTTGGTGAACCCCGCCTTAACACCTATATCCCCAACGCCGCTTACGAATGATAAATAATTCAGTAGCGTAACCCACGGCTTGAGTCCAATACCCGCCATCGAAACACCCATCCTCAACTTGCTTAATGTTGAATCAGCCCACGTTCTTTCACTCACCCGACCGTTAGGAGACAAGGCAGCGCGAGCCTGTTTAATCATACGATCTACTTTACGTAATCCATCCTCGCCGAACTTTGAAAATATTTGATTCCTTATTTCTGAATCGCTTAATGTTGCAATAATCTTCTTTGTGGTGGCCGCATGGGTTATAAAATGATTCAGTCTTTCGATATAGTCTTCCGATAGATTCAGGTAATCTAAACGAATGGGTTCACCTGTAACCTGTCTACGTTCCTGCATGGGAGATAAAAGACCAACACCCGCCTTTGCTTTAAACTCCTGTCCCAATTGAGACAGGTACGAGAACAGCTTGTCATCGCTGACAACGCCATTATCCCGTTGAGTGTGAATATACATCCCATTCTGAGTTCCGATATCCACACCGAGAACATCTTTCATGAAAGTCTTAACAATGGAGTGGATCTTCGCCATTTCTGCCTGCGTGAATTCGATGACATCTTTTAACTGATTGTTATTGTTGACGTAATCCACGGCCTGGTTAATGGCCTTTACGCTCACCTTATCTCGAACGCGGTTTGAAGAAAGCAAGGCAAGCTGCCTCCATTCCACATCAGAGATCGTTTCTTTTTCGTTCTTCTTGTTTAAATCATCAATGGCCTCGCGGTCGCTGGCATAATTCAATTTCTGTCCATTTGTATGAACGTAAAGACCCATTACTTCATCAAGTGAATGTGGTCGCCCGTCCAACTCAACTTCATTATAACGATTCAGTAATCCATATTTATTGGCCGCCTTCTCTGAATACGAATCGTTGTATCTTTTGGATATAATATCGGCATCGAACAATTCTTCGGACAATTTGGTGAAGATTGAATCTTTATTGTTCAATCCCAACCAACGGAGCGATGTATCCAGATAGTCGGTGTAACGCGAAATCATGTTGTGGGTTGAGCTTGCCGCCTGCTTTAAATACTGCCACACCATCGGCCCACCTGAAGCCATGTAACCAGCGGAGTCAACCACGTCGGGTATATTTGAGAACTCCTTCATGGCATCTTTTTTGATCTGCTCTATTTCCTTCGAGACGCGGCTTTCGGTCCAGTTAATCTTTCTTACAGATCTTCCCATCCGACCGATAAAACGATTCATTACAACACGACGGGCGTTATGAAGCTCTTGATTGTAGTTACCTTTGTCATCAAGCCCTAATTGATTTAACGATGTTATTTGACCAAGTTCGGGGAATAACCTCATGGCCACTTTAAGCATTTTATCTCGTGCCTTTTTATGAATCGCACTAGATACCTTACCCGCTTCTTTGGGTATCCCAATCTGAGCCAATGGCTTTCCAAGGAAATCATCCAAGTCAGCCTCATCAACTTCATCCAAAGCTTGGGCTGTTTCCTCCTCCAATGTATCGAAATTTTCTACAGACGGAGGATTCCCGCGCATGGAATCGGCGGCAGCATCACCAGCTTCTTTCCATAATCCATAAACCTCTTCATCTGTAGTTGATTTAACCAAAGATTTAAAATCAAACGTCGAATCTTTTATGTTTTGCTCCGTTTGACCAAGAGCGTTTTTAAGCCAATTGAATGCCGTAGTTACTTCCGGTTCGTTGATGTTACTGTTTTTGATGTAGTTCAATAGGGATGCGGCAACCTTCTCGTGTGTTTCGTTCGTCAGTATTGCTCCACGCTTCTTCTCTTCTGGACTCCCGTAGGCTTCCGTTAAAATCTTTTCAAATTGAGCTGGTAGCAATTGATTCGCGGTGATGTGATGAAACCACTCTTCAACAATCGTTGATGGATCAGCACCCGTGAAGAATATGGTTAAAAGATAATCAGGAAGATACAGACCTTTGAGCTGTTCTTTTCCTTGGGCCAATGGTCGCTTATTATTTTCTGCCTTCGCCATTATCTCGAATTTTTCTCGTCGTTTTGATTCAATTAAATCAAATTCCTCACGCCGCTTTTGTTCAGCGGATTTTTCTTTTTTGGCTTCTTCGCTTTTCGCATCCGGTTCAATTGTTTGTCCTTGTTCAAGTACTTCATCATAGATTTGTTGTAGGTTGTCATATTCAAATACCGCATTCTTTAATCGAATATTCTCTGCCACGGCTTTTGTTAAACGCTGCCTTGATTCTGGTACGGGCGTTGGAAGTCCTTGATCTTCAGCAATTCCTTCAGCCGTCCGAATAATAGCTTCTTCGCCCGTTTTAATGCGCTGATTTAAATCAAGTTTATATCCAATAACCGGTGTGGATGTTTGTTCCGGTATTTCTATATTGGTCTTGGCTGCCAATTCATCGGAAATCTTTTGTTGTTCGGCTTGAATATCGGACGCTATCTGCGATGCTTGTTTATCAACCGCCTTACTGGATAGAGGTTCGGCCTTGGACACCTTGGAAGATTGTTTGATTTCAAATTCAGGCGTAAGAACTAGTTGATTTCCTCGGATGTTGGCTGTGTATGAACCAAGGCCAAGCTTGATTCCGGTTAACGGCTGAACGAAAAGCTCTCGAAACATTCCAAATGGAACGATCTTCTTTGTTTCCTGCGGTGTTAAAACAACCCTATCTTTATTCAATGGTCGCTCTTTAAGTTTCTGCGAAAGGAATTGACGATAGGATTCAGAAACCTCATCTGGCCTAGCTTTACCAACCAGATCTTCAAGATGCTTCTGATAGCTTTTATTCTCGCGTTCAAACGATATGGCCGAAGAAGAATCAAGGATATTATTCAGGCTGGATGCAAATTGAGGATTCTTTTCAAGGAGGAAAGAAAGAATCTCTCCAGATGTAGAGCCGGCCTTATATATTCCCAAAAGAGTGTTCATGTCGGCCTGATTAAGACCGCTACGACCAGACGGATCTACGTTTACCAATCCGGTCAGTTGGCTTTCGATGTAATCAATCGGGAGAGCGTTTGGTCTTGTCCCATTGGCACGCTCCATAAGAGCTAGGTTTCGAGACACACCACGAACGAATTCACCCATAGAATCGGCGTCTTGCTCGTTGAGTAACCCCTTAGCCGCATAATCATACTTAATTGCCTGTATGCGGTCATTTTCCTGCTGAAGCAGGGTTTGATCTACCTCTAAAATTCCTGCCTTATTTTGGGCGTATAGAGCCGTTTCCTTGGCTTTTTGAGCTTCTTGATCTCCAATGCCGTGAAGCGTGGCGTTTTTAAGGTTCTCCCGCTCTTGGGTTTTAACCATAGCTCCGAAGCCGACCATCGACATAACCGAAGGAACTGCTTGCCATGCTTGTGAAAGTCCTTCAGCAATAGAGTCTTTTAAAGAAATATCATTACCGGATATGATCTGATTGGCCGTTGTGTCAAAGCTTCCAGCTACAAATTCTTCACCTGTTTCCTTGGCAATACCCTCCATCGCCGTCTTTAACCCGCCAACCCATGGTCTTCCCATCGCATATCTACCCAACTGCTCCAAGGTTAATTGACCACCTTCTTTGGCTGCAACCTTTCCGGTAATCGCTTTAGCTGCCTGATTCAATCCGGCGCCAAGTCTTGTCTCTAAACCAAACCACGATTCAGATCCGGCTTGAATGAGCGATTTACCTACGGCCCACCCCCACGCCTGGGTTGGGGTTAATTCGCCATTAGAAAGGCGATCTACCTCATCCTTGGCATCACCCAAGGATTGAGCGAATATGGTCGAGAATGCGCTTGCAGTTCCGATTCTTCCTGCTGTTGTTAAAGCAAGTCCAGCTAAGGAAGCGCCACCCAACCCAAGAGCCGATGCAGCAATAGCCGGAGCCGACATCACTAATCCTTCCGTGGCCGAAGACGCAAACTTAGAAGCCAACGACTGGTTAAGCGGTCTGTTGTATATCTGCATATTGGAGGCCACATGAGCACGGATACCGCCAGCCCAATCCTCTGCCCAATCAGCCCCAAGTGATGAAAGAGTATTTAAAAAAGAAAGTCGTGTATTGTCCCAGGCTCTTACTGCGGCATTGGCTGAATCTTTTAATATGCCTGAACTCATTGGTCTGGATAGGCCGGCTTCTTCTCCGCGAATCCCTGTAATGACGGCAAGATCTACGTTTGGGTTTGGAGCTACCGATGCTTCGATAGAATCAAAGGCTTCTTGTAGACTCATTAAGGCACCATAACAGGTATTTGAGACAACGCTTTAGCTTGTACATTATACGGATCTGTTACTGACCCGTTCTTTGCGTCAAGGTTTCTGATAAAGTTTTTCATTCCATCTCGTATCTTAACGGCCTGACCCGCATTTGGATCATTAAATTTAGAAAGTTTTTTAATGTCTGAACTAAGCGCATCCAGCTGTTCCTCAAGGTAGCTTACACCAGAGATCATTTTTGTCTCGTCATTCGGATCGGTCATTTCAAAGTTCCTCGCACCAGATTTAACGATTTGATCCAACGCCGAATCAATACCGACATTATTGGCTGGCATGGCCAAGCCCAAATTATTCAAGGCAGAATTGATTGTATTACCAATATTGCTAGTGGTGATGTACATGTCTTTTAACGTTTTATCTTTTGCGCGTGCAATAGCCAAACCCAAGGATAGGCCACGCTGCGCCGGAGAAACAGAAACATCTTGGATGGCAGATTTTAATACGGCATCATTATCAAGAACCTCATTAAGATTTGGAACTTTACCACCCAAGCCAGATAAAGCTTTGTCGTTAAATACAGGTCGCCCATTATCATTCAATGATGGATTTATGACCCCATTCACATCGGGGTTAATGTCTTTATACGCATCGCCGTTCTTTTGGAAATTAAACAAATCGGCAATGGCTCGCTGCGGCGCGATACCCGATTTGATGGTGTTGTACACCTGACCTTCCGGCGAATTCATATTGATGGCCGGAGCAATTCCATTAAGAACATCTTGGGTTAATACCACTTCACTCGGATTAATATTGTATCCAAGCTTTCTCATTTCATTAACCACGAAAACCTTTTGATCATCTGGAACAAGATTTAATAATTCGCGTCTTGCATCAGGATCATTTACAGCCATTGAAAGAGCTTCGCTGATGGGACGGGCCTGACCACCCACAACAACCCTGGATTGAATGGCTTCGTTATAAAGTTTTGCAGGATCGACACGATCAAGAAATTCCTTGTCAGCAGCACCCGCAGAACGAAGCAAAGCAACATCGTTATTCAATTCCCCGCTTTGATAGTTTCTAGCAGCAAAAAATCCGGCCACAGGATTAACCGAAAGCTGATCTCTTATGTAGTCAGCCTTTTCCAAAAGACCGTTTGCACCGCCGTATTTACGCATTGAAACAATGGAGTAAGAGTCGGCAAAACTTAATTCAGGGTGTGCGGTCGTCAGCGTCTTTGCATGCAACCCCTGATACACCTCATCGGGCGTTGCCGTCATTACTCCGTTAATCGGATCATAACGAACAACTTCTTGAGGAAGTCCAATCATGGAAAGAAAATCGGAACGCTGCTGCGACGGGATTGTTGGAAGAATCCTTTTGGCCTGATCGTAAGCGTAAACCGTACCCCTATTCGTGAGTAGATTGGCGAAATTAACCCGATTTGACCCATCCTTACTTAGCGGAACATCATTAGAGAATACTTGAGATATATTTTTAAATTGATCGTATAAAACAGGGTCTTCAATAACGACTCTTTGAAAGGCCGGATTGTACTTGTATGTATCCATTAAATTCTGATAACCAGCATACGCCTCACCCGCAAATCCAGAAGAGAAATTCAGCGGTATAGCCTGCATGGTTTCTGAGGCGTACTTCTTCATCTGTATCAGTGGAGCATCGCGTCGTTCGCGCTCTGCTGCATTTGCAAACACCTGTCCAAGATTACCAAGTGAGCGTGAGTAACTATCTTCTGCGCGTGCAATGCGTGTTTCTCGGTCGTTATAGCTCTGCCCCATGACATCGGCAAACTTTAAGATCGACGAAGGAATGGATGTAATATCTAAAACAGGTTCAGCCATTATAAGTACTCCTTCAAATCTCCGACATAATTTTTAACGTCTTTAAATAATCCTTTGGTATTAACGTTGCCATAACCACTGGCAGTATATCGGTATTGTAAATCTTGTCCAAACTGAACCATATTAGCAATAAGCTGACTTATTTGTAGCGCATTTGCCGCATTCGTCGATTCGGCCCTCAGTTTAAGCTCTGACTCCGACAAATCCAACTGACGAACGTTATTTAGGAAGTTCGCATTATTTAATTGGATATTCTTGTTGGCCTCATCAATCGATTTCTGCATGTTGATGTTGAATTGACGCTTGCCCTCGATCAAAGATTGAGTCTGCTGACCCAACTGAATTCCAGTCTGCTGAAGCTGTGTAGATAGAAGCCCAAGATCACGTGCCACTAAATTCCTGGCCCCGCTTCCGGTTCCAATTCCTCGCATTAAACCTTTTTCATTTGAAGCAATCTCTACAGCCTGAGCAACATCATCCGGTATTTTACCTTGGGCATAATCAGACGCTACTGATAGAGACAGTTCTGCGAATTTATCGAATGCTTGGTCTAAATTGAAATCACCAAAAGAGCCGGACTTCGTGTCGATACTGGCTATGGGTGTTGAGTCGATACCAAAATCAGAAAGGCTTCGGTATGAAACATCTTCGGGTACTGTAACTTTGTATGGATTGGTAGCCATTAGTATAACGATGGTGTATCAGGAGCTTCTCCATGAGAGGCTGATTCAGATAACGCCATTTGCGTCTCCAGGTAGTTCATTTTAAAAGCTTCTTCCTCGGCTCGCATTTCATCATCGCGTTTATTCTGTTTATCTTGAGCCTTCTGCTGAAGTTTATATTGAATAAATGGCGCTGCGATACTTGCGCCCAAGCCAGCCAGCGCAATGGTATTCATCGGATTAGAAAAGAATCCTTTGGCTATTTCTGAATTTAATCTAGTGGCATCAAGGTTGGCGGTATAGCCAGATATTTGGGCATTCACCCGCTCTGCCGGTGTCAAACCTTCAAGACTGATTGTCTTCCCGCCAAGATCCATTGTAGCTGAAGGATTTGAATACGATGGGCTTCCTATAGTAGAACCCTCACCACCAACGCTATAAGGCTCACCAGCGGTAAAGAATCCAGAATCCTTTGGCTGATATGGGCCACGCATTTGCGGCCCATTGGCCGGTGTTTTTGGTGAAAAATAGCGCGATGCAAGATCAGTTGCTCCGGCCAAGCTGAAAGCTATTCCCGAATTAATTATTGCGCTACGAAGAGATTGGTTTCCCTTAAAGTAATTTCCTGCCTGCATGCTAGACTCCATTGCGGCACCGATATAGGGATGTCCAGCAAGAGCAAGTGCAATGCTCATCGCCGTTGCAGCACCCTGCTGAAGCGTTCCAACCTCAGATTCTTTTAAACCGGTATAGTCTGCGATAGTGCTTGTTATTGCCCCCGCCTTCCTAGGCCCAAACAATACAGCCGTATTCACACCAAGCGGATCTACAGCGGCCATTACTTCGTTTGGAATGTACTTGGAAACAGTTCCAATTTCTTTTATTCCAGTAATATCTGAAATCTTTCCGGCTAAACCACCAGATTGGCGGCCAGAATTTACGTAGTAATCGTATCCATCCTGCGATGTAACAAGCTTATAGTTCTTGCCAGACGCAACCGATGTTCCTTTTGGAACTGCGAATACCTGCCCCTCTTTATTGGATAAATCAAACGGGCGATTAAGGGACGATGGGTTTTTATAGACGCGAACCTGCGTTCCGTTAAGGTCTCGCACTTCAAAGTTCTTTGGATTAAGCTCAACAAGAATTTGTCCCTGTCTTCCGTATTTAGTCCAGTTCTTTATATCGGCTTCAGTTGGTGTTTTTCCAAGCTTCTTGTAATCTGCAATAACCTGATCCCGCGTGTATCGACCGCCCGACGTGGTGGAAAGACCGGTTGCTTTTAGGTCTTCCGCTTTCTTGGGTTGTTTTGAACCGGAAGACTGCTTTCGATATTTGGTTATTAAATTTTTTAGGTTCATACGATATTTGGACTTGTACCAATCCGATGATGGGAATCAACTTCAATATGAATCCCATCATTGGTTTGGTAGTCTTTTAATTCTTCATTGAGGAATCTTATAGCTGTTGCCTCGTACTTGTCAGCATTGGTCGAATCACCAGAGTTTCTAAACTCAATGCTTTGAATCATGGTTTTAATAGCATCAAGGTTTTGAATTGGAAGAACGTCGTTTTCGTGAACCATAGGTACGGCGTCAAGCTTAACCATGCACAAAACATTCTGATAATAGTTACCAGTACGATCTAATGCTGTCATAGGAAGTGTGGCGCCAAGAATACGGTAACGGACATAATCGGGATTGGTTTCGTTCGGATGATATTTACCAAGAAACCACATCTGTTTTGTAGATTCATCGTAGGTGTAAAGACAAACATAACCCTTTGTGATCGGCTTCTTGACAGAGATTATTTCAAGGTACTGCCCATCGCTGAGCGTCGGGAAACTAGCACTGTTTAACTGTCCCTCAACCCCTCTATCCCACCTGCCAATCTGAAGAGATTCTCCGGGCGTATATCCAGTACGCATTTCGTTGTTGTGTTGAAGAAACCCATTCACGGTAAGGCTTAGTTCTGTATCTTCTACTTCGGTTGATACAGCAAAAATCTTCCTAGCTGAATCAGTTGGAGGATCGAACTGTACAGGATTACCAGAACTATAAAGCTGAAGGTTTCTCGACCATACATCATTACAGCAATCTACTTCACCTGGCCCGAACTCCAGATATTCGTAGTACGGAGAAAATATCTTTCTAGGAATCTTATCTATATCAACCTTTAAAATGCGCTTGGCGCCATAAGGCATGGAGATTGTATTCTGCTGAGTATAGAATCTCATTCTGCGAACGGTCTTTTTCCAGTTACCCTTGTTGATTAAAAGACGACAGGCTTCATTAATTCGATCAATGACGATCTGTGAATCGGGGGAAACCCCACCGTCCACGTACCTATATACAAAATCTGTAGCATCACTGAGTAAATACAACATAACTAAATCTCATAATCAAAATCATCTAACTCAACCTGATCATCATCCGCCTCAAGCGTTCTAACATCCGATTCGCTTTCCACATCTGACGCTGGATCAGTCGTTGACTCTGTAAAAATCTTACACTTTTGCAGGGTGCATCTTCCTGTCCATGCAATACAATACTGGAAAACGCTGCCAATTCTAGTTAATCTTTCTCTGGTTTCATCAACTGTGTCAGAAACGGGTGTTATACGTATACGCTCCCTAAACTGTGACAAGCCGCTTTCTGAGGCCAAAACTGTATGGGTTCGCATCTTATTCCAAAGCTTGTATCCATCTACCCGCCAATACACTGTAACATCCAACCTTCCAACAATATCTTTAAACCAGAACTCCAAAGCCTTTACTTTTTCGCGCTGAGTGGAAACCGTATCATCAATCTTGTGCGGCATGGACTTGGTATAAAGACGGCACTCCGTCCTTGTTTCTGCGTTATCGGCTGATGTAGACGATTCGTCAAGCACCCACAGCTCATTACCATCCCCGTTCTTTACGAAGGCGTATAGTGCATCCTTGTCGTTATATTTGGCCTTTAAAATCTGAAGGAAAGAAAGACCGGTCCAAGCCCCGTCATATATGGCATTAGACTTTAGCTGATTTATGGTATGCGCCAGATCCGAATCAAGGGAAACGATGCACTTAAAACCACCGTCATTAAATCTTCCTCCGGTCGTGCAGTAAATTCTATCGTTAACTGATGCCATAGAAACATACGGAAGGTCTTCTGGTAAGTCTAAATCGAATAGATACTTAACCTCGTTGGATAGACACGGATTGGACATTATACCCGTACCAGAAGCCACTGATGAAACTTGGAATCGTATACTCCTAATTCCGGTTTTGTTGTCCCGATATAAAATATCATCGTTTACGTTGATTATTGAGTCAGGTGATTCTGTTCCATTTTCGGGAAAAAGAACCTGGCTTAGATCGTTATCCTTCCATGAAGACCTTGGAGCATTGACGGCAAAGCTTGAGTTGCCATCACGACCAAAAACAATAAGAGTTCCAATGCCGGTGGCCGTTTGCGCATTACGAAAGAATCTCAAGCCATTTATGAACCCGAATTCTTCTGGCTGACTAAATGCACCGCCTTCGTTTAGGTAAAGATTCTCCGTCCATCCAAATACACGCGTCTTGTTGTATGGGAATAATAAATCACTGGCTATAAAGTAGGGTCTTCCGTCTTCTTCTGTATCAACACCCGCATTATCAGGAACGAACCTTGGAACAATAAATATTCTGTTATGTCCATAAGCCATGAGTGTGCCCACCTTGAAGCCTTGCTCCAAAGATGAATCAACCCTTACGTTTCCCTGTAAAATAACCGGAGTTGAGGTGCCATCTTGAATTATGAAGAACTCGTCAGGCTTTACATAATAACACCTTGCAGCCGTTGGCGACATCACGACGCTATGATCTTCTACCGACATATCAGATGTATTGATTGCTTTCACATTTCCAGCAATCGTATATACAATTCGATCAGCAGAATTAAGGCGATACAAAGCCGCCCTTTGAAACAAACCAGACTCAAGCGTGAGTAATTTCTTCCACGGAGGACGAGTCTTTACAAGGCCGCCACGTGTAGAAATATTCACACCACGGGCATAATAATTGTCAGCAAGAACGGAGGCATCCACGCCGTCGTTGGCACCATTTGTAAAAGATACAAAGCCGTCAATTCGTTCTGTCATTTTGTGCTCGGTAAAATTCTGCGTATAAACTTAGTGAAACGGTTGTCATACCAATAAAGCCATGACCCGAAGGCAAGACCAGCGAATCTTGCCCTGGCAATGTGAGGGTATCCAAACTCAATCTCCGCTTTCATATACCATAAATTAGCCTGAAAAAGACTCCATCTCTTTCCACTTGGATCTCTCTTACCCTCATGATGCAGCCTGAACAACATGTCGTGAGCAACCCCAACCGGTTCTTTTATAATACCGCCCATAAAAAGATCTGGAACAACACTAGAGCCATCAGACCACTTCTCATATGACATTTCAGATCCGTCAAAACCATAAGCCCATCTAATAACCCGAAGGGTTGGCTCTGATAATTTTAGCTTTGGAATAAGGCAATGAACTATAAAATTACTATTATCGCACTCCCAACAAAGCTTCTCTAACAATGAGTGATGAAAACATTCTTTAGCAAATTTTATGTTCATGTTGACTTCCAGGGCCACGTCGTCTCATACGGCGGCGTTTTTGTTCCATCAAAGAACTTAATCCATATATAAATTTTGTCACCTGTTCTTACGTTTAAACTATGCTCACCGCTTCCGAATGCGTTCTCGAATGTCTTCTTGCTGTTTAATTGGCCCGGCTTTATTTGATCTACAGAAACGCCCTTTTGGGTTGGCGTAGATATGAATATGTTTCCGATGACCTTTCCGTTCACAGGCTTTCCAGAGCATCCCTCAGTCTTGAATGTAACCAGCGTTGGGTTCTTATCGAACTTAACGCTTATAATTCTTGGGCCATTATACTCTTCTGGCTTTGGATCTTCATTCGGTGAAGATTTGGAGTTTAGATCATCCATCAATAGAACCAATGTTGATTCCTGCATTTCTATTGGAACTCCAAAATCACCAAGGCATTCTTTTAGGAAACCCCAAGTCTTTTCCTTGTCACCGCCAAAAGCCTCCGTCCTAAGCCTGTATAAAGAGGCTTTAATGGCTGGCTTTTGTGATTCTGGAATCTTTGGTATCAAGGAAGTTTGTCCGAATTAGATTCGGTCTTTGTCGGCTCCTCGGGCTTTGTAGAAACAACAGGAGCAGAAGATGACGGAAGCTGATATTTAATCGTAGCCGTCTTCTGAACTGTGATCGGCTCTTTTATCTGATTACCATCCGCATCGTAGTAGCTTGTCTGCTTATAAGCATCTGCGTATTCATCCTTTGGAACAAGCGCATTACTATACTTCTGCGCAAGATCCAGCGTGTTACACCCAGTCAATGCCACTAACCCAACGATCAATACTTTAACCTTCATTCAGTATCTCCTTTTCTTTTTTGTTATAAAATTTCTTACTCGATTCTTCAAGCTTATCAAGCAGCCAGAATCCAAGGAAACCAGCGATGCCAGATAGAAAAGCGCACCAATCCCATTTAGCACCAATGGCATGACCACCAAAAAAAATTAAAAGCGCAAAGAAAATTGATAACAAAGTCCTTAGTATAATTTTACCTATGGTAATCTTCTTCTCTTTATATAACATGCCTATGGTTCCACCCAATACAGCCATCGAAATACTCACGGTTACAGGAAGAAATACATCGCTGTAATGTGAAGCCACTAAAGAAGCAATACCGGTTCCAACCGCCACTATAGATTTGGAGTTTAACAAAGTCTTTTCTCCTTATCAAAAGCCCTGCACGCGAACCATTGGAATATTACGAAAATCGGAACAGACAAAATACACCTAAGGACCGAATATATATCCGGCCTGTGAATAAGGGAATAGGCTGTAATTACACACCAACCAATAAAGCAAACAGACCACACCGACTTCATGGCCCTCATCTTTCTAAGCTCTGGCTGTTTACAAGGAACCCTTGCATTGAGTCCATCGCGTTCAAGCCTCTTTAAAGCCTGCTCTGTCCATTCTTGCCTCTCCTGAAGACCCTCTATGATATTCGGTAGTTGATTAGCTTTGTGCATAATGTCACTCAGGGACGAGGCGTTCTGCATAACCTGCTCCTTTAAATTATGTAACTCAATACTCATTAATTAAATCTAACCGTACTTGCACCTATTCGGGCTGTTGCAGAACCAACTGTTAGGTTGGTCTTCCACTGAAAAGTCCACGAAGCCGGAACTGTCAAATGGAAAGGAACATCATTACTTCCGGCCACACCAGAAGGGGCTGACGCCTTATGTACAAACAATGTCGGAGAGGCTTGGCCTATATAAAATTCAATAATTGGTTGAGATACAGCGGCATTGATCAGTTCATAATTACCATCCAAAGTAAGGGTCGTGCCTGAGTTCGTGTATATAGTTTGAACTGAAAAGCTTTGGGGGACCGGTATGCCAACACGTGTATAACTGCTCGATGTGGCCGTCCATATAGGATCAGACTCTACATATAACGGCGTTCCTGTAGCCAAGCCCAATTGTGCGGCTGTAGACCATTTTGTATTAGCTGTTCCGTCTCCAGATAAAATTGAATTATCCGCTATGGCGTTTGTCGGTGTTGCAAAAACGAGGGTGTTATTATAATAAAAATCCGCTGTAGACGTTAATCCTGTACATACCGAGTCCTGGGTTTTAATCATCCATTGATTGGATGCTGTTGTGTCTATAGTTCCGCGAGAATCAGACCAAACAAAACAACCAACATTTGTTGTGGTTGATTTTACACCACCCGCAATAGATAGACTTGCATTAATAACGTTGCCAGTTCCTCCAATAACTGTAGAAAATGAACAATTTTGAATACCGTTATTTACTCCGGATAAAATTGCATTTGCAAATGTATTAGCCGTATCACCATTCATAGTGTTTCTTCGTCCGCCCACGACAACGCTGAAATCAGAATCATTTAAAATTTGATTCAAATAACCACCACCAATAAAACCCCATGCAGATCCTCCTATAACCTGATTTAGTTGACCACCCACAACAGCGCTAAACGAATCATTATTACCAGGATAAGCTATGCCCAAATCAGAGTCATAACCTATCCCGTTTTGATAACCACCTGCAATAATTGTGTCCGTTCCATTATTAAGGTTGTTTCTCCCAAAAACGACGCAATAACTTCCGCTCGCTGTGTTTGCTGCCCCACCCAGAATAACGTTATTAGCTATAGGCGCAGAGTTTCCATTACCACCTAATACAATACTATAAGAACCACCTACAAAATTCCCAGAACCACCGCCTACAAAACAAAAGTTAGACGCTATAATATTTCCCTGACCACCACCAATAAAAGACCAGTCACAAAACCTCGTCATTGAATTATTCTGACCACCAACGATGGATGAATAAGAATTGCTCGACATGGAACTACCTGAACCACCCCCTATAAAACAGTTAGCTCCAGAAACTATTGAATTAACCTGTCCACCAACGATAGCACAGTCCTCTCCCGATGTGCCTAAAGCCTTTATATTGTTGGCCTCACCACCACATATAACAGAGTAGGTAACATCGTTTGTGATGCTGCATGATCCACCACTAAGAATGGCCGCGTAATCACCATAATTAGCATTCCCAGAATCTCCACCGCCACCACAATATGAATTAGCCCCAGCAGCAAGATTGTTTCCTATAGCGATAGCCTTATCGCTAGATGCTCTTGCATTGAATCCTATAGCAATAGCGCTATCACCAGAAGCCGATGGCCTGGATGAAAAGTCTCCGCTTTCCTGATACCCAGCAATAGTTATATTGTTCCATTTTCCAGTTACATCTCCTTGAAAATTTGCGTTTGTAAAAACAGGATCGGCCTCTGTATAAATAGGGGTTCCTGTCGAAATTCCGGATAATGTTAAATAAAAATTCTTTCCAGAATTCGTTAGCGTAGCAATCGTGGTCTGACCCTGAATGACTCCGTTCGTTAATCCTATATCCACATATACAGGTGATCCAGTAGCCAGACCAGAAAGAGTGACATAAAACTGTTTTGATAGGTTGCTTATAGAAAGATTGTCTACCTGTCCCTGTATAATGCCATTTGTAAGCCCTGTATCGACATATACGGGAACTCCTGTCGCAAGACCTAGTTGGGCATAGGTATCAAAGAAAACGCCTAAATTCGTCCCGTGCGATGTTAGAAGCGTGTTCGATGCACCCAGCGTTACATCTATGCCATTAGTCGTGGCACCTGAATAAGCTATTGAAAAAGACTGAGTGAACGGCCCGCTATATGCGTTGAACAAAATAGTGGAGCTATTAACCACAGATACACCTCCAGTCAGGTATATGTTTCCATAAAAATTAGACGCACCTACCCATATCTGAAAAACACCAGCCGTTAAGGATGAAATCTCCTGGCCGTTTACAACCAGTCTTGTCGTATCCAGAAGATTCCAGTTCGTCCAAACAGCCTGATGCATATCCGCTTCAAGGATGTAGTTTGTGTCGTCCGAGAAGCATTTAATAGAAATCAACAAAAGAAATATATATAAAATCTTTTTCATAAATATTGGTTACTCACATACCTTCCGTAAAAAAAGTATTGCACATTGGTTTCGAGCGTACTTCTATTTGTTACAGAGCTTAATTCGGGAAAACCATTTGTTATAAACACATATATAGCATTGGTGACATAAGTTGCGTTGACATAATTGGATGGATTAGAACCAAGATAAAACACCTGGTAAACCTCTCCGCTTGGAATAAAACCAAACGGATTTGATCTTGGATAAAAAGTAGAATCAGCCTGATTGGAGGTTAGATAGGAAGGCTTATCGTTATTCCAAATCGGGTCTGATTCCACAAGATTGTTCCACGTTCCAGTGGTGTCACCACCGAACTCGGTTTGTTTTGTTAGCGCCTCTCCGGTTACGCGGTCAGCCGGAAGTGAATTAACTATAATGACGGCACCAGAAATGCCGTCTTCACTAAATCCATACCTGCTATCAAGAATACTTAATTCGTAAGCAGACGGACGCTGAGCACTACCATTCGATGACAGTAGCAGTACAGCCAGTAGAAATAAGATAAACCTCACCCTGCCATCCTCCTGTTGTGTCTAAGTGATCCTGTCCAGAGTTCTTAACAATACCAGCCGAATTAGTTACGTAGGCATCAAAGCCAATAGTAAGCGGCCCACCAGAAATGTTCTGCACCATCCAACCGTTCCTTGGTGAAGCATCTATGTGATACCAGGCCAATCCGGTGTCATTGGTTACAACGTATCCTCTTGGCCCAAGACCATTAACCTGAGATGTACCCTGAGAAATTGCCATAAAGTATTCACCAAGATTCTTAACATAAGAACCCTGAGCATAGACCGTATTTGTAGTCCATGCCTTTGATGTTTTTAAAACATGAAAAGGAAGGGCTTTAATCCTAGAAGAAACAACAACCCTGTACTCTCCGGCGAAAACAGTTAAAGGAATTAGCAAAAGTAATAGTATTTTTTTCATGGAACTGACTCAATTATGGTTGTTCTATTTGTCCAAGGATTTGTAAGACTTCCAATGTTAGATGACGGATCTAAATACATTCTATACCACCATCCTGCCGGAACAAAAAAAGACTCACCTGTGGCTATCTGAAAAAATGCAGAACCGGCACCGTAAAGCTCAAGAAAGAAGATATCATGGTTAACTACATTAACCCACGTCGCATTGTCAGAGGAGATATCCGCCTTTATATTTAACTCGTCAACATTATTTGTTCCGGTTGCAGTTGTGTTAAACAAGGCCATCCACTTAACGACCTTGGCCCTTGGGCTATTGGTTGCAGAAACTATATTCGTTGTGCTTGATGAGTTGTTGGTTATGACGAAATTATTAATGCTAACCATGCGCAACATGCCCATAAGGTTAGTTTCTATATTATCAATGGTTATGGTGTTGCTTGCTATATCTGAGGTTATTATTGTGTAGTCAACGATATTGGAACTCTCAACCTGCTGCAAGTAGTTGCTTGGATTCTCATGCAACGGGTAATACAGTCCTGACGCAACATTTGTATCAAGGTAATTACTTGGATTCGACTGAAGGTAAAAGTTATTTGAAACAAAAGCCTCGGAAGCATATACAACTGACTTTGAAATATTTGTAAACCATTCGTTATCTATCCACTCAAATGCTGCTTGAACCGTGGCCTGGGTACAACACACATCATTTGTGGCTTGGATTACCTGCAATCCACCAGTAGCAACAGAAGATAAGTCTGCCGGTACGTATTGCTTATTTCCAGCAAACGCCTGTGTCAGTATAAAAAAAAATAATGGAATGATTTTTTTCATTATGTCTTTATGATCGCGGCGTGGCTCACCAACGAAACTCCTGCATAGTAAGCCTGTTCAAGAGTTGGCAAATTAAAAGTTGTAGACCCATCACCAGTTCCATATGTCGTACCTATAATCGCAAAAAGGGCAGCGTATGTCGTTCTTGAAACAGCAGATCCGTCACAAAGCAGGAATCCATCTGGTGCAGCAACTCCGTCATGCCATCCTTCAATCATACCCGTTGTAATGCTTTCGGCAGCCGCCCCAGGAGCCGTAGACCAGTAAATCACAGTCAAGTCCTGGGTAGATAAAACACCGCCAAGAATCGTCAATACGTTTCCATTAAGCGTCCAATGAACACCATACGTCTGATATACGCCACTAACATATACACTGACGAAATTACGACCGATTGGCGTATAATCCAGAACGACAACAGTTCTTTCACCATTTGAAAATGTTAGTGTCGAATCAAGCGTAGACTGCATTTGAACATAAGCAGTAACGCCATCAAGCTGAACTATAGTTTGATTTATAGTTACATCAACTTGTTCTGGTGCGCATGTATTGGTATATTGAGGAACTGTCATTAGTTAGCACTTCTTGATGCTTCGCTCCAGTAGGTTCCATCATGACCACCGACCAATCGGAGCACATCATCCTGCGTACCATTAAAGGCGCCATTCAACTTAAGATTACCAGAGTCAGGAACGCTGATTGTGTTTGTGGAAATAAAAACAATATTCATCTGCTGTCCAGATGACTGCGGGTTTGCGATCTGAATATTGTTAGACGCGGTTATAGACTGAAGAAATACAGTTCCATGAACGGATGATATTTGCTGGTTATTAGTTACGGTCTGATTGGGACCAACCTCAGCATAAAAACCTTGGTTAGAAATATATCTAGCGTTTCCACCAGAAAGGGTTACTGTGTTTGAAATAACAAGCGACGCGCTCATATTACAGGTGTCGTTCGTTCCGTCGCCAATAACAGTCGTTGAGAGCGATCTAAATACACCCGAAGCATCTTGATTGTTTGCGCTAATCAAACCCTGAGCCGTTAGATTATTCACTGTTATTTGATTTGTAACAGTCAAATCACCCTCAACTCTTAGGTTGCCTGTATTTGTGCTTGCCCCAACTGATGTAAAACCAGCATTCGAGACGCGACCGCTAACAGTAAGAGTTGTACCAACAATCTGTGAACCCAAAACGGTTGAATTTGTCCTTACGGTAATATTGTTGAATGTTGCATTACCACCAGAGGATGACCCCGTTGAAGTAACTGTTCCCGTAACAACAAGGTTTCCGCCAACAATCTCGTCACCAAGAACGGTTAAATCATCACGAATCAAGCCATCATCCGTTACATACAGATCCTCAATAGCGTTCTGATTATGCCGACCTTTTTGAATGTCGTTAATCGCGCCAAAAGCTCTTGTATCTGTTTCGGCCTTCGCAATAGAGGCCAACAATAAAAAGGCCAAGCATAATCTCTTCATGAACAACTCCTAAGGATTTCCAAGTGTATACGGAATATAAACAGACAACGAACCGTTCGTGGCCGAGCTACCCAAGAAACGAATCCTCAAGGAAGCGTTGTTGGTAAGCTTGTTTTTAGCCAAATAAACGTTCGTGTAAAGGATACCTGCTGTCCATCCGGCTCCTTGTGAGCGAACGAAATACTGAACGTTGGTTGTTGATTCATACGACAGGTACAAGCTATTGGAAGCCGTTGTAGGGGTGATAGCCTCTGTAACGTCAACAATAGCAGGAACGCTCATAATGGCACCACGCGGTAGAATCCTATCGAGTTCAATGCCGTCGATGCTGTTAGTTCCACCTTGGTCATCAAAATTCCAGTGGGCAACAATAATACCCGATCTTGAATTCTGGTGTGCATAGGTGGACTGGTCGTCCTGAACGCTTAAATCACGTGTTCCGGCAGCCGTATTGGTATAATTACCAGCGGTCGCTGTTACGCCGTGACTTGTGAACGTCTGCCCATAAAGAGCAGACGCCACACTAAATAACAATGTAAACAATAATACTTTCTTCATTAATAATCTCCTAATTAAGACCACGAAATAACCCAACTTGTTGTCGCAGCCGCAGCCGCTGTTGCATCGGCGGCAGATGTGAACACAAACTTATACACGGGAGCCGCACTTGAGTCGGCAATGTAAGCCGTCAAAGCCGCACCACCATCCGGTACGATTGAAACTTCTTTCGGAGTTTCAGCATCCAGAATGACTTGTGTATTTAGTTGAACCAAAACCGTGGAGCCACTAACCGCAGCCGGTCTATCGGCAACCGCCGAAATATCAACCGTAACAGGCGATGTAGCAGCGTCATCTCCACCAATTTCACATCGTGTAGCTGTCGGAGAAACGCAACGACGATAGATAATCATAATCGCATCTTCGTCATGTTCCAGCGGTTTCGGGAATCGTTCTGCACGAGCAAAGTAATAACCGTTCTCCATAAGGATATTGTTATCGCTTGCGTAGTTAATCCATGTGAACTCACCGTTCAAGGACGGGGTTGCGCCGAACATCGTTCCGCCACCGGCTGTTGTAGGTCCAGACGGAGGAACTTCGGTCATGAACACGTTCTTCACAAGGATATATGCAATACCGTATTCAGCATTAAGCCAGTCAGGATTGACGTTTACACGAGTTCCTTGCGTGGTTGTAATATTCTCGTCTTGTGGAGAAACAAACTCAAGAACCAGGTTCGTTCCGCTTGTTCCTTTTACTTTAAGGCGTCCAGGTTTAACCAAGTGCATCAAACCAAAACCCTTATATTCCGTAACCGTTCCATATTGATTAATCAAAACACTTGGATTGGCAAAGCGGAAGTCTTCACGAAGATTTTCATCTTTGCGAACCATATCATCCCAATCTTCAATATCCCCAACCCAACCGAAGATAGGACGACCATCACGTTCACCAAGAGCGGCCATAGGAGCCTGAACCTCAAGGTAACGGGAAAGCCATTTCATGTGATCCCAATTCAGCGTTGAAATATTGTATCCAGCCGGAATGGTTAAAACCTGATCTCCATCCGCATCCGGCGTGAAAGGATCATAGGTTGTGCTGAGTGTCGTCGGAGCACCATCGGTAAGAATATAAATCTTACCAGCGTCCGAAGCGAACTTTGCATACATCCATTGATGGAAGTTTTCATCCATCTCAAGCGTATAGTCAGCCAAGAAATTGAAGATCAAATTACATTGCTGAACAAATTCCTTCGTCCAACGAATATCTTTGATACATATTTGCTGCGTGGCACGCTCTGTTCTAAAACCAGAATACGCAACACGTTGGAAGCCGTATTGAATCGAATAAGGATTGTAACGGCAGGCATCTACACCAGGATCTCCACCAGAAGCCGGTGTTGAAACCTGAATACGAGACCAACGATCTAGGCCTACTTGCTCAGCCTGACCAGGATGGAAGCGAATAATCTGCTTCTCCATTCCGTCTCCCAGGGTATAAACGCCACGCTGGAACATAGTCCGAAACGGGGTCTTTACATTGAGTTTACGTTCTTGGATCTTCCAGTCGATGAACTCTGTCGCATCCTGGAACATGCGATTTCGATTCTCCACGCTTAATGTGGCGAAGTCGGGTAACAATTCCACTGTCATTTTAGCACTCCTAAAAATTATATTTTTAATTCAATATCTCGGCGGACGCTGACCGAATTTTCAGGATGCAGTCCATAAGCAAACGTGCCTACGCCAGAAACGCTAAACTGGTTACGTTTTTTAATTCATCCTATACGCAATATAAATCACGCTTTTAAAATGTCAAAATTATTTTCTAATATATTTACTGGCGATCATCCCCAAGCCCTCTTCCGCTGTCTTTGGTTTTTGAGGTTCTGCACCACCGGCTGCATGCGTACTTCCAACGGGAAGAGTTCCGCCTTTGAGCATTGCCATTTCTTCCTGTAACTTTTTATTCGATTCTTTTACTGTCAGATAAAGAGAACGATACTCATCCACCATAACCGACTTCAAAGCTAATTCAGGAAGGTTATCCTTGTTAAATTCGGTAATGATCGACTTTGATTTTGCTATACGATTATCAACAAGCTCATTCCACTTTTGATCTTGCTGCGACCTGCGAAGAAGCTCGTAGCTTCCCATGCGATTCATGGCTTCATTAAACAATGGGCCCGTCAGATTCTCGCTACGCTCAGTGTGAATCTTCTTTGCCGTTTCAGTATGGTTTTCAACCGCCTGAACAAGCTGTCTTGCCATCGCATCGTATTGAGCGAACATAGGCACAAGCATGGACGCATAGTCGGCGAAGTTTGTTTTTAGATATTCCAAACGACCCTTTAAATCCATTCCCTGAACCGTATCAAAAACGTTATCCTGACCGCCTAAAGACGTTATTACGTCCTTGATTTCCGACTCTTTGGTGTCCAGCGGCTTTTTAAACTTATTCTGAAAGTCCTCATCCTGCTCGATGTCGAACTTGGACAAGCGATTTTTTATTTCGTCGTGATTCTTTTTAAGGTTCTCGTAGTCGGCTTTGATCTGCTCGTAGTCGGAAGGAATGGTCTTCTTTTGAGACTCTTCCTTAAATTTATCAAATTCTGTTTTTAGGGCATCATAACTGTCGGCCTTTATCCTCATGGCCTTTATTGCCTCATCCTTATTGTCTTCCTTTTTGGGTATTACAGGCTTGGCATCAGGAATAATGTCTGGAGGAATATCGACAGATGGTTTCGCGGCCTGCGCAGTAGTTGCCGGCGGAGCATCCTTTTTGCCGCTGTTGCGATCAATCATATCCTGCATTTTCTTAGAGAAATCCTCAGATGGGGGTTGTGTTATTCCTGTTACCGGAATCGTTCCTGGTCCTGGGGCTGCTGTTGTACTCATTAATCACCTTCCTGCATTTTTTTAATTTCTTCTTCTGTCCATCCACGCTGTTTCATGATCTCGCCTGCACCGTAGCTTGGTTTAATAGTGGAAGACTTTTTCATTTCCAAAATATTCCTTACGTATGAAACCTTATTTTTCATTGCTGTAATAAAGCCTAGAAAATATCCAGCCGATGATTCGCTTAAATTGTTTGGGTCGAAACTTACCGGCGAAGATTCCATCTCCAAAAGAGCCTGAACCGTGAATGGATTATCAAGCCACTCCCTACACGCTTTTGGATTGGTGTTAGCCATCTCAAAAAGATTCATGCCTTCCTCCGTAAAAATTTACCATCCATAGCCCTTCCTTCTTTTTTGCATCCATCAATAAACATACCAGTAGCAGGACCGACTATCTCACGAACCTCAATCGTGATAGTATCATCCCTTCCCTTTAGCCATTCCTCTAACAACTCTCGCGTAAGAAATGTTTTTGAATACCATCCATGCGGAGAAAGCGCCATCCATCGCTCACCAACCTTCGTTATCGTCAATGGCTTTTTTGTCCAAGGACAATATAAATGCTTGTCTTTTCGCATCAATCTAATCTCCTTTTTTAGATTTTGACTGCTTCCTATTCTCTCTGTTGATTTCGGCTTGTGCTTTTGCGTCCTCTCTCGATATTTCATGAGATGCCTTGGCAAGACTTACCTGTTGCGATGTCTGTGTTTTAGTAGCCCTTGCCCTATTGAGCAGATCCGCTTTATACATTTCAAGTTCAAAGTTCTTATCTATCTCATACTTCTTGGCTTCTAAATCCCTATTAGCAATCTGCTGTTGCATTTGAGCTATTTGCTCCTGTTGAGACGCCTGTTGATTCATTTGATCTTGCTCGATGGTCTTGGCCGTAGATAGAACCTTATTAAAGATGTCGGCTATTTGAGCCATTACTTTTCCATAGGCCTTATATTGACCTTGATATGCCGGATTTGCCTTCATTCGCTTGAGATGGACAAGACTATGCTCAATCTTGTTTTTTAGCGAGAAAACCAACTTTGGCGCAACGGATGGATCTTGCCTAAAAGTGTTAATGTCGTTGGTCATACTTACGATATGAACATCCAAGTGGGTTCTGTCTGGATCTTCCGAAGCAACGGTTCTTGGAGAACCTTGAGTCATATCAACATCTTCTCCCTCTGCCATTGAGTGAGCCAGCGTAGATAGTGATTGCGAATCCAAATCCTGGACAAATCTTTTTACATTGGCCCACCCATAATGAACAGCAAACCACTGTTTTAAAGATTCATTAACACCAGAGTTTGAAAGCATTCCGGCAAGCTTCAAGGTTTTGTCTGCGATCTGAATACTGAGTGATTTGCTTCCCAAACCAACCGACCTATAGGCCGTAGCGCACCATTTTTTAAAATCCAACCACTCTTCGGATATACCCATCTTTAAAAGTTTTTCCCTAAACTTTTTAGCCTCAGGATATCCGTCAGCCCATGAAGGGTATTTTGGGTTTAGCATACGTTCCAAAATTTCTTTTAACCAAAATTCCCATTGTACGTAGTACCATGCGGCTTGGTTTCCAGTGAACTGAGCTTCTTTACCGGCATTCTTGATATTATCCAGTTCGGCTTGTTTAGCCGTTACCGCCACATCGTAATTAGCGTCAGAACTGTGAATATTTCCGCTTTGAACATTGTCGATCATGTTACGAACAGAAGCTATGTTGCCAAGGTTTGGCTGAAAGCTTTTATCTACGGTTGTATATTCGGCTGGAATAAGCGTAAGAAATCCATGTCGTATAGTTTGCGCCCCCTCCATCGAAGCACCGCTAGGAGCCTGGCAAACCAAACCAGAGGAAACCATAGCACCAGCAATAATGTCGTTAAATAATCTGGCATCCAAATCGCATGTAGGATAAATCTCTCCCAACAAACCGCGAACACTGTAATAATACCCATCTCCTATTGAGAATAGCATGTTGTGAAGAGCTTTCCGCATCGAATCGAATTTGTTCAATCGCCTAAAAAGAAATCCTTCATTATTATTAATATTACTTCTCAGGATTAAATAATGACTAACCTTACCCCCCATCTCCTGAGCTAAGAGGTGAACAACCTTCACCCCTTCAAAATCTGAGTTGGTTAGATAGTCTCTATTTTTTACTCGCTGCTGAACATCAAGCCACACAGAATCAGAGTATCGGTTTTCGGTGTTTTTATTATTGTCAGCATAAAGATCAATCATGACCTTCTTGCAGAATTCTACATCCCAACCAAGCTCTTTGGAGGATGGGTTGTTTATTTTGGCTAAAAGCTTATCGGGTTTTATTTCGTCGAGGATACATGCGAAGTCGAACTTACCTATGGTTGATTTTGTTTTACGAGGAAGAAGTAGGTCTTGATTTTTAAACGATAAACTCTTCCACGTATACTGATCTTCAAATAGTACAGGACCGTTTCCAAGACGTGACATTTCACCTATACGAAGTATTACGTTCCAGTCAAAGTCCTCCCACTCTTTTAAAACCTTGGTGAACTCGCATGAAATCCACTGGCCCCATTTTCGTATCGTTAATTCATCTTGTTCGGCATGTTCGTATTCGGGTGTGAGTTCAAGAAAATACGGAACGTCAGTTAGCATATTCCAGATAGAGCCTACGTTTAAATCGACAATTGATTTGGCTCTTCGCGGATTTACGTTTGGGAGCCATCCCATACCCTCGTTCTCTCGTTCGGCTTGGTTGTATGGAGCGTTGCCATCGTACATGCCGATATAAAGCGATGATAGATAGTCGTTATTTTGGTTATCGTTTCGCATCCGCTCAAAGATACGCCTTGCCGCATCGGGTGATGCAACAACTGGAATTATGTTACCGTCTTTATCTACAACACCAGGATGGTTTGGATCTTCGGTCATAACGATTTAATCCAGCAATGATCGGGATAGTCCTCTTTTTTCTTTTCAGACTTTTTCATTAGTTCTTTTAACAAATCTGCCTTTACATGAACCTTCAATGGAAGAACACAGCCGCATATCTCGCATGCCCTAATATAATCGTCGTATGGTGTTTGTAAATTATATTTCTGTTTAATTTTACCAGCACCAACCTCGGATAGTACGCACGAAAAACAACCAAGATTGTTAACATTATGCTTACATCCTATACATATTTTTGCCCGTTCATTGGCTGTATTTTTATCTACGAATGAATCTTTTCCTTTGGATAGTATGGAAATGAACGCCCTCATGCCATCGGTTAATCTGTGACGGTTTAAGGCGAACTTGTTCCCTCCGCTCTTACAGTAAGAAGGGTCTGTTTTTGTGCATATGTACTTTTGTATTTCCTCATCAGAAGGCATTGGTAATGAGTTGATTCTGGCGTGTTCTTCTATTCTGGATTTCAAATTGTTCCACGTGGAACCTTTTATGATTTTGCCTTGAAATAGATAGTGCCATCCGCCTGGTGGTTCTTCATTGAGTCGCTTGAGCATAGTTTCCGTATGGTCTTTGTTGGTTTGCGTAGTTTGGTTTGAAGTCTTTTTTTATTAAATTCGCTCTATTAAATCCCGATTTTGGAACTCCTTGAACTCCTTTACCTGGTAGAATATGCAATAAAGTCCTCACGACGTGAAGCATAATTACAAAGGCATCTGCTTTATCGGGTGATTCATTCGTCCTTTTCTTCATTTCTTTCTTATCTTCAATCGTTACTGGCTTCCATATGGACTTTAATTTGCGTGCGCAAAGCTCTTTGATAACGTCGTTCTTCATGGATCTCAACTGACCGTGCCTTATATATTCTGCTGCTGACATCCATAATTGAGTAACGAGATTAGAGTAAACTTCATCGCATGGTGTTTTATCAAGCAATGTAACAGGATCTTCCGTGGCTTTAGAAGCAAAGTCTACTCTTAAAACTTTGCCGCCAAGCGCCGTTTCGATAACGTCAGCAGGGCTTCTCTGCGTTCCTGTAATGTCAACGCCAAGGTATTTTGGGTCGATTCTATAGGCTGCGCAAAGCTCTTTTACCCTATTGGCCACCTGATACGTGGTAGGAAGTTTATTGGTTACATCGAATTTTATGTGATGAGTTTCGCCGCATTGGATAATGATATTCTCGGATATTAAATCAAGACCAACCTTACCCGTGATGAAGATGCACCTATCCCCTCCGATTGCGAAGGATAGATCAAGACCCGCTACGCTGATGGGTTGATATGCCCATCTGATATTGTTTTCACGAGCTTTAAACATACCGAACTCTGATTCGTTTATTACTACGTCGAACTGTTGTTGAGTGTTGAGAAATCCTCTACGCTGTGACCAGTATTGAATTGAATCTTCGCCGTAATCCTTGATGGTTTCCTTGATTTTGTCTTCTGATAGCAAGAAGTGATATTTCTTGGGGTCTTTTAATGCTGGAGACTTTAGACCATCGAAGTAATAACACATACCCTTCTTCGTTTCCCACTTCTCCATTTGGTCATTCAGCTGGTCCCAACCATCAATTGGCTCTGAATTACGGCAAAGAAGATCATTCCTGTCTACAGGATTGCCCATTCCAAGGAACTTCATCTCACCCGATGAAGCCATATTAACCCTAGCCTCTTCCGCCGCTTCTTTTATGTGCGGCATTTCATCAAGAACCAAACGATTACGGGGTCTATGAGCGCCAATGATATTACCAACAGCCTCCTGAATTGTGGAAGCATTCTGAATGGCTATGCCTATGATGGCGTTTCTCTTATCCTTCTTTTTGTCGAAGTAAATAGTTTGATCAGATGGAACATATTCTCCAGGAAGACCAGGAACAGAAAGGTATAAACGAACGATTTCACCGAATATACGTTGATCCAGCATAGATCTGGTAGTAGAACAAACAACAGTACGAGTTTGATCAGGAGCCGCTAACCAGTCTAAAAGGACGCATAAAGCCGCATCAGTACTCTTCCCTGTACTTCCTGCGCCCCACCATGTGATATAGTCACAGTGAGCCTGCCGGACCCCTTCATTACACCAAGAACCAAGCCTAACATCACTCCAATGATTCCAAATATAATGAGGTTCCTTGAATAATTCCTTCGCAGCATTCTTAAAGAAATCAGCTTCCGTTAAGTTTTCATACGACCAGTGCGAGGCATAACAAGCCAATTCAATATCCACATCATTTAATCGCTCATCCCAATCAATCCCATACTTCCTCATATACAAATAAAGTAACACAAATCTTCAATATAGGTAAATTTGTAATAAATAAATATTCAAGATGGGTAATCCTATAGCTCCCCTTCCACATTCTGTATAGGGACTACCCCCTTTTTCCCTAATAGAATCAATGGTTTTATAAAAGAATGCTTTTAAGGGCTGGCATTTTAGAGAAATAAAAGGAAGAGAAGAAAGGATAAACAGGAAGGGGATAATGCCGATATGACGGGCTATGTATACCGCTCTTATATTGCCTTATGTGTTATGGGTTTTAGCTCATTGCTTAAATTGCGCGCGCCGTACTTGAGACTTGCCGCGACGATCGGCAACTAAGACCTGCTCACGAGTTGCTCTTATACTGCAACGCATTAACCAAAACATGCTCCCGTCAGACATGCGTTAGAGACAGTGACAGACAACATTGTGCCAGATACTTGTAGACGTTGCATCAGATATGCGTTAGAGTTGCGTTAGACAGTAAGAGATTAGCTGGCCCACGAGCCACCGCAAAAAATTAGCGGATAAAAAGCTAAGTCAATACTGCGACAGAGTAACCGCCGGTTACGGGCGGGATAGCCAAAAGCGTGACACGGCCAGCGACCGGCCTAACGGTCGACTTATAAGCGCGCTGCACGGAGCGCGTGTCGCCAAGGTGGAGCGACGGACACAAATTCCGCGAGGCTGGCATGGACACCAGCACACGCCCCACAAGGGCGCGAGGGATGCTACGGCCCCCTAGAGCTAAGAGGCCGCGTAGTAGGTGGGCGGCAAAAAAAGCCGCCGCGAAAAGCCGGATAAGGGCAGTACTAGGGCACATGCTTGTATAGGCTTGCCGTAACCACGAGAACGACGCGACCTCTAAGGGGCCGTCAACCACGCCGCAAGGCGCGTGTAGCGAGCACGACAGCATGCACAACCCAAGCACAACCATCAACGGTTAAGTGGTATAGCGTACTGCAAAAAATGTGACGGGCTATGCCCCACGAAACCGCAACAATCCCCCGTAAGGGGTTCAACGCGGATAAGGGCAAAGTAAGCCAAGCAACGCAACACCTGCGTTATCGCAAAAACCCGCACGGCAAAATGTAACACGACTAAACTGTTACAAATTAACAGATTAACGGTGACAAGTCCAAAAAGCAAAACGCAAACGTGGAGTCAAAACAAAGGTCAAAAAAATGAACGAAGAAGATGTACTCGAACAAGTCAAGACAGATTACTTAAACGCGCTAAAGGCACACGCCGACAGCGCAAAGCCGCTAGCAACCACAATATTGGCGGCAATCGACGAGTTTGATACACCCACCGAAGCCAAATCCCAGCTAATAACATGGGGAGTACAGGCAGGATACAGCGAATCGTGGGTTAGAAACTGTGTCAACACGGCCCTAAGATCGGCCACTGGCAAACGCCAACGAAAAGAGGGCGCGGGACGACAAACACCACAACAAGCCTTGGCCGCCTATTCTTGGGCACAAGCTCAATGGGGTAACGACGCCGCCAAATACCTCTTGGCCGCCTACCGTTACGCCAAAACGCAGAAACCACAATCAGCCGTAAAAGCGGCTTAATCTGTCACAGATTAAGACGAAAAATTCGTAAGCTATGCGCTGATTTTTCTGATGTTGGCATGGCCTTGATAATAATAACACGAAGCATAAAGGGATTAACATGACATCACAAGTAATGCGTAACGGACAAATAAAATGGAGCGAAGGAAGCGTATCTTTTAAAACGCCGCTTAAATTAACGCCGATTGCGGCACGCGGGATACTGGAAAGCCTTATACACAAGCACGAAATGGCCAAGGCAAAAGCGTTTCATGAATATAACATGCGACGCCGAAACTTTGGTTTTGGAAGGATTGT
>CAZWRK010000035.1:0-1221 GCA_964635875.1 uncultured Aquaspirillum sp. | reverse complement strand
GGAGCTTGATTCCAAGCCATCGCATAATTGCAGAAAATATAAAAATCAAAGACGCTAATCTTATAGCCGCTGCTCCCGATATGTACGCCGCATTAAAACACGTAAAAAAATGGATGCAACACTGCCTTATTAATGCACAGCAGAAAGGCATACCAAGCCGGAACGCCTACGACATGGTTGCGGATGCAATAAACAAAGCCGAAGGAAAAAAAATAAAAAAAAACAATAGTTGACCCATACACCAAATGAAAAAAGAATTGATTGGATTCATACCAGTAGACAGCGGAACAGTTTGCATTGTTGACCCATGCTACCTGATAGCTAGTGACAGCTCGCACAATCCACTAACCAATGAAGAATGGAATAAGCTAATTACAAAATTATGCGATAAAAAAGGGGTTGCAAAATACAGATTCACCAAAGGAGCAAAAACAAACTGCATAATGGCCGCAGGTTTTGGCGGTGATGGAGAATACCCGATATACGCACACAGAAATGAGTATGGCGTAATTAAAAAACTGGAGATCGTATTCCATGATTAAACCCATATTACAAGGACTTATCATCGGGGCCATTGGCACATGCCTTATGATTGTTTTAACTAAAATCGCGGTGACATTATGAAATTAATCATAGATAGAAATATATGGCTTCAAGGAGAGGGGTATTTGAAATCAAGGCTATTAAGGGCGCAAGATGGTAAAATGTGTTGCCTTGGTTTTTATATGAAAAAATGCGGCCTAACAGATGAGCAGATTAAAGGTATTCCAGATCCAATCTCACTAAGCCAAAATATGCAAATCCCCAAAAAAGCGCACTGGCTAATCGGTAATGGTGGTTACAAAAACTCTAAAGATGCCATGAGATTAATGGATATAAACGACAACCTAGAATCGTTAGAAGAATACAAGGAAAAGAGCATAACAAAAATATTCTCCAAGCACGATGTACAAGTAAAATTCATTAACTAAAGAGGCCGGCATGATTCCATACGAATTTAAGGCGTTACTAAAAGACGTAAAGAGAGGTGTAAGGTGGACCAAAACAAAACAAGGGATATACAAAGACCTCGTTCAGACGGTTTTTTCTTGTGGATATTTCGAGGCTAAACGGGTTGAGATAACAACCGATGGCTCGGTATCAAGTGAAGATGGGTTGGCGGTTATAAAACTTTCGTTCTGGCAAAAGTTCAGAATGAATCGCGCTATTAAAAGACTGAAA
>CAZWRK010000034.1:21510-36738 GCA_964635875.1 uncultured Aquaspirillum sp. | reverse complement strand
CTCTGAACACGTTCTTCTCTTGGCGTGACTCCAAAATGATTGCGATATGTGCTAGAAAAATGTGGGCCAGAAGAAAACCCGCAAGACAAACCAATCTGAACGATAGATTTTGAGCTTTGTTGTAACAGTTGGCGCGCCCTGTTTAGTCGTAGCTCTAAGTAGTATCGAGAAGGAACCGTATTAAGATATTGCTTAAATAGTCTTTCTAATTGCCTGCGAGATACACCAACATAGTAAGCAATATCATCTGTGGATAATGGCTCCTCAATATTAGCTTCCATTAAGCTAACAGCCTCTGTTAACTTCGGTTGACTATTGCCGATGCGTGTTGCTAGAGGAACTCTTTGTCGCTCATTGCTTTGTCGAACTCTCTCCATACTGAAGGTTTCTGACAAGTGTGCAGAAAATTCATTGCCTTGATCTTGAGCAATCAGTGTTAGCATAAAATCGAGTGTGGCAGAGCCTCCCGCACATGTTGCTCTGTTCTCATCTATTTCATACAAATTAGACGAAATAATTACATCTAAAAACTCGTCGGTAAAGCGATGAATTTCTTGCCAATGAATTGTTGCTCTTCTTCCATTTAAGAGCCCTAGTTTGGCTAGCCAGTAGCTTCCTGTTCCAACACCTCCAAGCAAAATATCTGCGTTTTGTGTTGATATACCTTTAGATAGACGATCTTGGTTGATATCAATATTTAAGTCATCTCCAATAACGATGAGTGCATCTAACTTAGGTGCGTAACTCAAGTCTAAGTCACTATTGTAAATAATCCCATTTGAAGCTGTAATTTTTCCCTGTTGTTGCTCCAGAGATAAACTTATATATTCATATAATCGATGCCCTGCTTGTTGGTTTGCTCGAGATAAGGCATCTGTTGCCAGCGCAAAGCTAGAAAATGAAAATTGAGGTAAAAGCAAAAAACCATAGCGCTTAATTTTGGCTATTTTAGGTGCGAGCATGATGCCAAGGCCTACTAATTTAGAAGTTTTAATGCTTGGGTGTGCCAAGAAAGATTTTGGTTGGAATTAAACCATGATTTGTATCCTTTTTGACGTATAAATTTTTTATTTTACTTATTTGACAGCTTATTTCTGCTGCCGTTTTATTTTTTGTTTTCTTTTGATAGGGCCTAAACAATTTTTGCTTCAGATTTTTACCGAATTGTCGCTACGGCACTCAGCAATGTCGCATCGACGAATATGCTTTTTCTGTGTGCCCTATAGAATTAGCTTTCAAGTGTGCGATAGGCTCGCTTGTCTTATTCGAATAAAAATATGAGGTCAGACACATGCATTGCTCTAAAAATCAACAGCTAGAAGAGCTTATTTTTACTATAGATGAAGAGGCTAAAAAGGCGCTTTCCAAAGAAGAGTCTGAGCGTTTGGCTCCTTTATTTCGAGCTTATTTTGAAGAAGCTGAACTTGCCGATCTTCAGAAAACATCCCCACTAGATCTGTTTGGTGCCACTATGGCACATCTTTACTTCGCTCAAAAGCGACTCAAAAACCAGTATAAAGTTCGGGTTTATAACCCAGATATTGAGCGCCATGGCTGGCAATCCACACACACCGTCATTGAAATCGTCAATGATGACATGCCGTTTCTTATTGATACCTTGGCCATGTTATTGGCCAAGAAAAACCTGACCTTGCACCTTCTCGTTCATCCTGTGCTAGCTGTGGCACGAGATGAGTCTGGGGAAATGCAAGAAATTCGCCGCACTGAAAATAGAGATTTACCTTTAGAGTCATTTATCCACGCTGAAGTAGATCGGGTGAGTGATCCTGCAGTTCTTAAGGCGCTCGAAGACGACCTAAATCTAGCACTACGAGATGTGCAAGTGGCTGTGCATGATGCGGATGCAATGCGAGATAGGCTCCACGCCATCGCCGCAGAGTTTTCCGTGAGCTCTGATAATGAACAACAAGAGGCTGCGTGTTTCCTTGAGTGGCTCGCAGACAACCACTTTTTGCTACAAGGCTATTGTGATTATGATTTGACAGCGGATCAAGATGGATGTGATGCGCTTAAAATTGTTCAAGGCAGCGGTTTAGGTATTTTGCGCAACCAAGGGAGCAAGGCCTTCTCGGAGAGCTTTGCTCAGCTGCCATCCCATTTGCGAGAATTGGCACATCATAAGACAACATTGGTACTTAATAAGTCCCAAACCTACTCAAATATTCATCGTCCTGCTTACCTTGATTATGTTGGGATTAAACGCTATGACGAAAATGGCGAAGTAATCGGTGAAAGAAGATTTTTAGGGCTATACACTGCTTCAGCTTACCAAGTTTCTCCACGAAATATTCCCGTCCTAAGGCAAAAAATCGCAAGCGTAGTGAAGGCTTGCGACTACATTGATGACAGCTATAAAGCAAAAACGCTGAACTTTGTCTTAGAAAGCTACCCTAGAGACGAGCTTTTTGAAATTCCTGCCGAGCTACTCACCCCAATTGCCCAAGGTCTAGTCAGTCTCCAAGAGCGTCCGCGCACGCGCTTATTTACCCGTCGTGATCATTTTCAGCGCTATGTCAGTTGCCTTGTGTTTGTTCCTCGGGACAGCTTCAATACTGAGTTACGCTTAAAAATAGAGAAGCTGCTCGTTGATGCTTATCACGGATGTGGGGTTGATTTTAACGTCACAATTTCTGATGTGCGCCTTGCCCGTGTTCATTACATTATTCGAACCTCTTCAGCTGAATCGCTCCAAGACATCAGTGATGTCGAAATTGAGGAAAAAATTACGCACATCGTTCGTGGTTGGGGCGAAGAGTTGCATCAACAATTGTTAGGCAGTTATGGTGAAGAGATGGGTAATCGACTCTTTTACCGTTATCGCGCTGCTTTTCCTATTTCGTATCGCGAAGAGTTTTCGGTTCGGAATGCCGCCCTTGATATTTCGACGCTCGAGAAGCTTAGCTTAGAAAATCCTTTAGCCGTTAAACTGTATCGCCCACTCAATAGCGCAAAGCAAAGCCACCACCTCAAAGTGTTCCGATTTGGTGAGCCAATTAGTCTGTCTTCTAGCTTGCCGACCCTAGAGAATTTAGGGGTCACGGTTCAAGATGAGCATCCTTACCGAATTATTCGATCTGATGGCGCTGCTTTGTGGATTAATGATTTTGGCTTGACCATTAGCAATGATGCCGCTCTAGAACTAGATCTAGTTCGCCAGCGTTTTCAAGAAATTTTGCTTGCCGTTGCAAGTCATCAAACTGAAAGTGATGGCTTTAACCGTCTCGTATTAGCCGCCAGTCTGGATTGGCGCGAGGTTGCTCTGATTCGAGCCTTAGCGAAGTATTTGCGCCAGGGCGGACTGACTTTTAGTCAACAATACATTGAGCAATGTGTTGTGAGCTACCCGCAAATTACGGCGGACTTAGTTGCTCTGTTCCGTGCTCGCTTAGACCCTGTGTCGTCTGATGCTGAAAAAGCCGATGCTTTACAGAGCCAAATTTCTTTGGCACTAGAATCTGTTGCAAATTTGGATGAAGACCGAATTCTGCGCGGATTTTTAACGGTTATTTTGGCCATCCGTCGGACGAATTTCTGGCAGAAAAATTCTGATGGGATAGAGAAGCCGTACCTTTCCTTCAAGTTAGAATCTGCTGCGATTGGATTCCTGCCTGAGCCGCGGCCTTTGTATGAAATATGGGTGTACAGTCCTCGAGTTGAGGGGGTGCATCTGCGCGGTAGTAAAGTTGCGCGTGGTGGTTTGCGTTGGTCTGACCGCATGGAAGATTTTAGAACAGAGGTCTTGGGCTTAGTTAAAGCACAAATGGTTAAAAACTCTGTGATTGTTCCGATGGGCTCGAAGGGTGGTTTTGTATGTAAGCAGCTGCCTTCTTCGTCAGATCGTGAAGCGTGGCTTGCAGAAGGGATCGCGTGCTATCGCACATTCATTTCAGCGTTGCTTGACTTAACAGATAATCTTGTTTCTGGGCAGTTGGTTCCTCCGAATGACACATTGCGTATTGATGCTGATGATCCGTACTTAGTTGTCGCGGCAGATAAGGGTACCGCTACCTTTTCTGATATTGCGAATGCTGTTTCTCAAGAGTACGGTTTTTGGCTTGGAGATGCTTTTGCGTCTGGTGGTTCCGCGGGTTATGACCATAAAAAAATGGGCATTACCGCACGGGGAGCATGGGAGTCCGTTAAACGTCATTTTAGACACCTTGGCATCAATACACAGACGCAGGATTTTTCTGTGATTGGGATTGGAGACATGTCAGGAGACGTGTTTGGTAATGGGATGTTGTTATCTGAGCACATCTGCTTAGTTGCTGCATTTGATCACCGGCATATTTTCCTTGATCCGAATCCTAATGCCGCCGTGAGCTTTGCCGAGCGTGCTCGCTTGTTTAATTTGCCTCGTTCAAGTTGGCAAGACTACAACGCAGACCTTATTTCTGAAGGCGGTGGAGTATTCTCCCGTAGTGCAAAGTCAATTCGCTTGTCTCCTCAAGTTAAGGCTTGGCTTGGTGTAGATCACGATGCAATGACGCCTTCAGACTTAATTCACCAGATTCTTAAGGCGCCGGCAGATTTACTTTACAACGGCGGTATTGGCACATACGTAAAAGCGCATCATCAGTCTCATGCGGAAGTCAATGATCGTGCAAATGATGCCATCCGTGTTGATGCGCGAGACCTGCGTGTAAAAGTTGTCGGTGAAGGTGGTAACCTAGGCTTAACACAGTTTGGCCGGATTGAGTTTGCTCTGGCCGGTGGACGAATTTGCTCTGATGCAATCGATAACAGCGCTGGGGTCGATTGCTCTGATCATGAGGTGAACATCAAAATTCTGCTGGGCAGCGTCATTCAAGCAGGCGATATGACCCTTAAGCAGCGTAACGAGTTGCTGGCCGAGATGACGGAGGAGGTTGGCCAGTTAGTTTTGCGAAATAATTACTTGCAAACCCAAATCTTGGCGATTAATCGAGCAAGCGCGGCACAAATGCTGAATGCTCAATCTCGAATGATGGCGACAATGGAAAAGGCGGGCCATTTAAAACGCCGACTTGAGTTCCTTCCCTCTGAGGAGCAAATCGCTGAGCGTCGTTTAGCGCATCAAGGTTTGACTATGCCAGAAGTGGCCGTTTTGTTGGCGTATAGCAAGATTTCTTTAGATCAAGCTCTACTGGCTTCTGACTTGCCTGATGATCCTGATTTCTTGCCGATTTTAATTGATTACTTCCCGTTGCCGCTGCGTGAAAAATTTGCTGGTGCAATGGTGACGCATCATTTGCGCCGCGAAATTATTGCAAATCAATTGGCTAATCGCATTGTCAATCGAATGGGGACGACGTTCATTTTCCGCTTGCAGGAAGAGGGGAGTGTAAATGCTTCCGATATTGCTAAAGCGTTCTGGGCTGCTGATAAAATCTTTGGAGGCGAGTCTCTCTGGCTGCAGATTGAGTCGCTAGACAATGTGGTTTCTGCTGATTTGCAAGTTGAAATGATGATTGCGGTTCGCACGATGATTGAGCGTGCTGTTCGGTGGTTGTTGCGTCAGCGGCGCGTTTCTGGACGTGCGGCCGTAACGCAGTTGGTGAGTCAGTATCACGCTTCTGTGAATGAGCTGATGCAGTCTTTGGCAGTTTTGGTGCCGGGGACTGAGGGTGATGCGGTATCTATCACACAGCAGCGCCTAGAGTCTGCGGGGGTTCCTGCTGAATTGTCAGCACTCCTTTCTCGTTTAGATTATGCGATTGCGGCTTTTGACGTGGTGGAGTTGTCTGAAGGTGGGCATTCTCTATTTACCGTCGCTCAGACTTATTACGCTTTAGGGGAGTCCTTGCAACTTGGGTGGTTGCGAGATGCTATTACTCGCCTGCCTCGTGACAATCGCTGGCAAGCGCTGGCGCGGTCGGCTCTGCGCGATGATCTGTACCGCTTGCATCGAGATTTGACTGCAGGAGTGTTGCAATGCAGCGAAAATGGAGCCGCTTCTTCGCCTGTCAATACGTGGCTAACTTCTCGTGAGACGGAGTTGGAGGGGTGCCATCAGTTATTGCTAGAATTGAAGACGTTCCCTAATTTGGATCTTGCAATGTTGTCTGCTGGGATGCGAGAGTTGAGTAATCGTCTAATGGCATAATTTTTTGATTTGATGATGACCGGCGCTGGGAGTAATCCTGGTGCCGGTTTTTTTATAAGTGATAAATAATTTTTTGTGACTTATTTTCTTAAATTTAAGTGTCGTATTCTATGTGTTGTTTTTGTTAAAAATAACTTAGGTGCTTGATGGACAAAAAATACAAAATACTTTTTGTATGTATGGGCAATATTTGCCGCTCTCCGATATTTGAACTGGTCGCTAGGCAGCAGTTTTTTCAAGCAGGACTGCTCGATTATGCTGAATTTGATTCGGCAGGCACCCACTCTTATCATATCGGTGAGCCTCCTGACTCTAGAGCGCTAAAGGCTGCTCGCTCTCGTGGTTACACGCTCCCTATTTCTATTGCCCGGCAATTAAATCAGCAAGATTTTACGTATTTCGACCATCTTTTTTTTGCGGATAACATGAATTTTTTATTTGCATCTTCTATGTGTCCGCCTGATTTGCGTTATAAATTTTCTTTGGTGCTAGATGTTTTGCCAATGTTTTCTGGGCAGGATGTACCGGATCCTTATTATGGCGGAGGAGAGGGGTTTGAGCATGTATTGGACTTGGCTGAGGATGTTGCTAATGCCTTAGTCATTAATTTGAAAAATCAGATGGAATGCTTTTCTGCGTAACCATTTTTTGCATTTAATGTCTTTGGTATTTTTGTTTTGTGAAATTTATTTGTGTGGTTTGTTTTGCTCTCGGGTATCCTTTGGCTGAATGATTTCTCTTATCCATTTTTTGTGATTTGTTGCATATGCCTCTCCAGAAAAAAACAGCGACATTTGTGCCTTTGAGCCCCTCTCCAAGCTATACCGCTGATGTGGTATTGCCTCTGCATGCGTTGCCTCATTTTTCTCATTGGAATGAGCCTGTTGTTTTTATTGGTGCTTCAACCGGGGGAACAGAGGCATTAAAAACACTTTTATCTGAGCTTCCATCTGATTTTCCTCCTGTTTTAGTGGCACAGCATATGCCGGAGACCTTTACAAAGGCTTTTGCAGATCGCTTAAATCAATATTGCCAGATGCACGTAAAGGAGGCTGTTCACGGAGAGCTGGTTCAGCGTGGACATGTTTATATTGCGCCTGGTAGTGCTCATCTTTTAGTCGCACATGCACCGCATGGGCATGCGCTACAGGTTGTGTTGAGTCAGGCCTCTGAAGTGAATCGTCATCGTCCGTCCGTGGATGTTTTGTTTCGTTCTGCTGCGAATGAGGTGGGGCGCTGCGCGGTCGGCATTATCTTGACAGGGATGGGGCGCGATGGGGCACATGGCTTATTAGAAATGAAGGAAGCTGGGGCGTATAACTTTGCTCAAAATGAAGCTTCTTGTGTGGTGTTTGGGATGCCTAAGGAGGCCATTGCCTTGGGTGCTGCTAATGAAGTATTACCCTTACCAGAAATTGCTTCTCGTTTAATTGCTTTATTAGCAAAGACTTCTACCTGTGTGGCAAATTTTGGGCGAAAACTATGAATGTATTGCCTATTCTAGTAGTCGAGGATGATGAGGGTTTTCGAGAGGCCGTTGTTGAGACCTTGCAGCTTGCAGGCTTTTCCACACTAGAAGCGCGGGATGGTCATGCTGCTTTGCTGTGCTTAAAGCAACACGCTGTATGTTTGGTGATTTCAGATGAGCAGATGGCGCCCATGGACGGATATGCTCTGTTCTCTGAGGTTCGCCAACATTACCCGCAGACTCCTTTTATATTGATGACTGCATATGGGGATATTGAGAAAGCGATTGATTTACTTCGTCGAGGGGCCTCTCATTACTTATTGAAACCCTTCGAGGCTGATGTGTTATTGGCTGAGGTTGAGCGTTATGCAACGACAGGCTCTGCTGCCTCTAAGCACGGTGCTATCGTGGCTGAGTCGGTCTCTATGCGTAACTTGCTCTCTTTGGCTAAAAAGGTTGCGGTGAGTGATGCTACGGTGTTGTTGACGGGTGAGAGCGGAGTTGGAAAAGAGGTTGTTGCGCGTTACTTGCACCATCATTCTTCTAGGTCTCATCAGCCATTCGTCGCCGTCAATTGCGCTGCTATTCCCGATAGCCTTTTGGAGACGACTTTATTTGGCCATGAAAAAGGTGCTTTTACCGGGGCTGGTTCACAGCATTTAGGGAAATTTGAGCAGGCGCAGGGGGGGACGCTTCTTCTTGATGAGGTTTCTGAAATGCCGTTGCTCCTGCAGGCAAAGTTGCTACGCGTTTTGCAAGAAAGAGAGATTGAGCGCGTGGGAGCCCGCAAGCCGATTCGTGTGGATATACGTGTTATTGCAACCAGTAACCGTGATATGGCCGCCGAAGTTCAGAACGGTCGCTTTCGGGAAGATTTGTATTTTCGTCTAAATGTGTTCCCGCTGACGATTGCTCCGCTTCGAGATCGTCCGGATGATATTTTGCCGTTGGCACAAAATATGCTGAGCAAGCTATCGAAAAATCGCATTTCGCACTGGAAGCTCACTAGACGCGCGGCTGTTTGTTTGACTGAGCATAGGTGGGAAGGTAACATCCGCGAGTTGGAGAATGTAATTCAACGAGCCGTCATTTTGGCTGAGGGCGGTGTTATCGATGAAAAAGATTTGCTCTTGCCGATAAAAAGTCGTGTAGATGTATCGGTTTCTCCGGTAAATTTGGCTGCTAGCGCCAATATGCGAAATTTAGAAAAAAAGCATATTTTAGATACTCTGGCATTAGTTGGAGGCAGTCGGAAACTAGCGGCAGAACGATTAGGTATTAGTGAGAGAACACTTCGTTATAAACTTCAGCGTTACCGCGAAGATTTAGAGGCGACTCGTGGTGATGGTTATCCGTTGGCTTGACGAGGTTTTCGTTCTAAAGGGGAGGGTAATTAGCATGGCTACTCAAGGTATTGATCAGTTGCTTAGTGAACTAAGATCTGTATCCGCACTCGCTTCTGGAAAGCCCGCTGAGGTTCAAAGTCCCACGGAACCTAGCGTGAGTTTCTCAGATGTTCTAAAGCAATCTATTGGTGAAGTGAACAATTTACAGCAAACCTCTCAGGGTTTACAGCAGCGCTTTGAATTGGGGGATGAAAATGTCAATCTTCACGATGTCATGATTTCTCTTCAGAAAGCGAGTCTTTCTTTTCAGACTATGGTGCAAGTCAGAAATAAACTTGTTACTGCTTATCAAGAAATGATGAATACCCCCATTTGACGCATTTAGGGTGTTTCTTGGTGGCATTCGAGCCGGGCAATGATAGACGGCCTGTTTTCCGACTCTTGGTGTAAGTGAACGTTAATATTCATGGCCGAATTGGTAGATCAAAACTCCTCATCGTTTCAGGATCGCACTCGCGATGCCCTGCAACGCTATAAAGACTTGCCACAAAACAAAAAGATTCTTTTGTTCGTGGCTATTTCCGTTCTGTTTTCTATTTTAGTTGCATTAGTTTTATGGAATAGAGAACCTGCTTATAAGGTGCTTTTTAACAACCTTTCTGACAAAGATGGTGGGCAAATTACTGCTGCGTTGCAGCAAATGAATGTTCCTTATGAGCTGGGGCCTGGCGGGAGTATTTCTGTTCCTTCGGAGTCGGTTTATGACGCACGCTTGCGTCTTGCGACGCAAGGCCTTCCTAAAGCCAGTGGAGTTGGGTTTGAGCTATTAGATAATCAAAAATTTGGCATTAGCCAGTTTGCCGAACAAATTAATTATCAACGTGCAGTTGAAGGCGAGCTAGCTAGAACAATTGAGTCGCTTAATACCGTCGAAAGCGCTCGTGTTCATTTAGCGATCCCAAAAAACAGTGTGTTTCTTCGCGAACAGCAGAAGCCAACCGCATCAATCATGTTGATGCTTCATTCTGGAAGGGTTATGGATTCTGGGCAGGTGCTCGGGATTATGAACTTGGTGTCCTCTAGCGTTCCTAATTTACCTGCAAAAAATATTACGATTGTTGATCAAGACGGCAATTTGCTCTCCAATCATCCTGATTTAAATACCGATAATGCTGGTTTAAATAAACGGCAATTAGCGTACGTTCGGCAAATAGAACAAGATTTTGCCAAACGGATTGAAAAAATATTAGAGCCTATTTTTGGGGATGGAAATGCACGGGCAGAGGTTACTGCCTCGGTTGATTTTTCTGAAACCGAGCAAACTGCAGAATCTTTTGCTCCCAACTCGCCACCAAACCAATCCACTATTCGCAGCCAGCAGCTTAACGAGCGCCAGAGTCGAGATGCTTCTACTGTTGGTGGTGTTCCTGGTGCGCTCTCGAATCAACCACCTAATGCTGCATCTGCACCGATCCAGCTACCTGCCGGTACTCAGGCCGGTGTGTTTCCGAACACGACCAATGCGGCAGCTGGCTCTACTCCAATCAATAACAGCAAAGAAGTTACAACAAACTATGAGGTAGACCGAACTATTCAGCACACTAAAGTGCCTGTAGGAAATATCAAACGTCTTTCTGCTGCTGTGGTTGTGAACAATAAGCGCCCAGATAATAAAGACGCTAAACGGGTTCCCTTGTCTGCAAAAGAGTTACAGCAAGTGAATAACCTCGTGCGCGAGGCTATGGGCTTTAATGCTGAGCGCGGCGACTCTCTGAATGTTGTAAATGCGGCCTTTGCTGATAATGCTATGCAAAAGTCGCTACAGGATCGTGCGCTTGAGTTTGCTACAGAACATGCTGCGTTGCTCTTGCAGTATGCTGCTATCGGTCTAGTGTTGCTTTATCTCCTGTTTGGTGTGATTCGCCCGATCGTTCGTGAAGTGATTAACCCACCAAAACCACAGTCCGATTTTGCGGGTGCAGGTTTGGATGAATCGGCTGAGGGCGGGCCTATCGTGGATGAGGTAACAGGTGCCCCGCTTGATGAGAAAGAAATCCAGCGACGTCTGTATGAGGCAAATATTGAGGCCATCCGTCAGATTGTACGGAGTGATCCAAGAATGGCAGCTCAAATTATTAAGGAATGGGTGACTAAGGATGAGTGATGCAGGTATTCGCCGTAGCGCCGTGCTGTTGTTCAGTATTGGGCAAACTGATGCTGTCGAGGTATTTAAATACCTTGGCCCGAAAGAAGTCCAAAAAATCAGTACGTTAATGAGTCAAATCACGAATTTAAGTCGAGAGGAAATTGACCTTGCTGCAAACCTCTTCAAAGAAGAGGCTCAGTCTCGCGCATCCGTCGGTGCATCTGATGAATATTTGCGGAATGTGTTAATGGAGGCGCTTGGTGAGGACAAGGCCTCGAACTTGCTTGATAAAATCATGCAAGGAAATGACCATAGCGGTATTGAGAGCCTAAAATGGATGGATCCATCCTCTGCCGCTGACCTAATTCGTAACGAGCATCCGCAAATTATTGCGACAATCTTGGTGCATCTCGACCCTGACCAGTCGAGCGCTATTTTGCAAAATTTTGTTGAACGTCTCCGCAATGATGTTCTGTTACGGATTGCAACTCTTGAGGGTGTTCAGCCGCAAGCGTTGCGTGAGCTGAATGATGTTCTGACACAATTACTTTCCGGCTCTGACCGCATTAAGAAAAGTGCAATGGGGGGTGAGCAGCTTACTGCAGAAATTCTTAACTTCTTGGGGAGTGGTGTTGAAACCTCTGCGCTCAATGCTATTCGAGAACAAGACCCTGACCTTGCTCAGCGCATTCAAGACAAGATGTTTGTCTTTGAAAACTTGTTGGATGTCGATAATCGTTCTATTCAAGTTATCTTGCGTGAGGTTTCCTCTGAGTCCTTGATTATTGCTCTGAAGGGGACTAGCCAAGATCTTCGGGATAAAATTTTCAAAAATATGTCACAGCGGGCTGCTGAGATGCTCAAAGATGACCTAGAGGCAAAAGGCCCGGTTAAAGTTTCTGAGGTTGAGGCGGAGCAAAAAGAAATTCTCAAAATTGTTCGTAAATTAGCTGATGACGGTCAGATTGTCCTGTCTACGGGCGGGGAGGAAGGTCTTGTCGAGTAAAGTCATTGTCGCTGAAGAAGGCGAAGGGTGGCTGCCTTGGCAGCTGCGCTCATTAGAGAATTTAGAGTCGAAAGAAATGCCCGTTCCTCTCTCTGTTGCTGAGGCAGAGTTAGATGACGAGTCTGAGGACTCCGGGGAGCCTCCTTCTGAGTCGGTCTTAGAGAATGAAGGTGTCGTTGTTGAGGACGTTGATTTTCAGCTAGATCATCAACTGGCCTACCCCACTGCTGCTGAAATAGAAGCTATTCACCAAGAAGCTTTTCAGGCTGGCTTTGATGCGGGCAGAGAGGCTGGTTTGGTCGCAGGTCGAAGTGAGGCTTTTGACGCTGTAGAAAAAGAATCGAAAGAACTTTTTCAAGAGGCTTTTGCTCATTTTTCAGAGGTGCAAGCGAACTTTATTCGGCAATTAGATTTGATGGAGCAAGAAATTGCACCGGTTCTTCTCCATTTGGCGATGTCGTGTGCGAAAAAAATGGTTGGGGATCACCTTTCTTCTGCTTCAGATGCCTTGTTGCCGATTATTCAACAGGCTATGAGTTGCTTGCCCTCTGAGCTAAAAGATGCTCGGTTACGTGTAAATCCCTTAGATGCCGAAACTGTTCGCCGCTATATTGACGCTGAGGCGCTTGCTCAAGTGTGGACGATTATTGAAGATGAGAAAGTCGAGCGTGGGGGCTGTTTATTAGACACTAGAGAGACACACTTAGATCTGACTGTAGGGCATCGGTGGCAATCTTTGGTTGCGACATTAGGGGCCGAGAACTATGCAGGCACTTGATCGCTGGAAAAATTATTTAACAGATTGTTGTGCTGCCGTAAATGCAGCGTCTCTATGGCAAGTTGAGGGGCGTTTAACTCGTGTAACGGGTATGGTGATGGAGGCTGTCGGCATTCGTCTTCCGGTGGGAAGTGCTTGCATTATTAAGTTGCCGGATAATCGTCGAGTTGAAGCAGAGGTTGTTGGCTTTTCTGCTGATCGCATCTACTTAATGCCGATTTCGAGCGTCCAAGGTCTCTTGCCCGGCACGCCGATTGTTCCTCTTGTCTCTCTTTACCCTCCTCGCTTTGGTCACACATCTGCGCCGAATGCTGTCTCAAATTATGGTCGCCAAGTGCCCGTGGGGCTTTCTTTGCTTGGGCGCATTTTGGACTCTTTTGGCCGCCCTCTTGATGATGCAGGCGCCCTTTCCCCAGAGGATTATTATCCTTTGTATGGAGACTCAATCAATCCTTTGGACCGCACGCCGGTACATGATGTTTTGGATGTTGGGGTCAAAGCCATTAATGGTTTGCTAACCGTGGGCCGTGGGCAGCGCTTGGGTTTGTTTGCGGGCTCCGGCGTGGGTAAGTCTGTTCTTCTCGGCATGATGGCGCGATTTACTAAGGCCGATGTCGTCGTCGTCGGATTGATTGGTGAACGGGGTCGAGAGGTTAAAGATTTCATCCAGAATATTTTGGGTCCAGATGGTTTGGCGAGGTCTGTTGTTGTGGCTGCACCGGCGGATACGCCGCCCTTGATGCGTCTGCACGGCGCCGCATATGCGACTACGCTGGCTGAGTACTTTCGCGACCAAGGACATGATGTTTTATTGCTCATGGACTCTGTTACACGCTATGCGATGGCGCAGCGTGAAATTGCTTTGGCGATTGGAGAGCCTCCTGTCACAAAAGGTTACCCTCCTTCTGTGTTTGCTAAGCTACCTCAATTAATTGAGCGTGCTGGGAATGGCCGTGAGGGTGGTGGTTCGATTACTGGCTTCTACACGGTTTTGTCTGAAGGCGATGACCAACAAGATCCTATTGCTGACTCGGCACGTGCTATTTTGGATGGACACTTTGTGCTAACGCGTCAGCTTGCGGAGTCTGGGCACTATCCAGCAATTGATATTGAACAGTCGATTAGTCGTGTTATGGCAGACATCGTTTCTCGCGAGCAATTAGAATCTGCCCGTTTGTTCAAGCAGCTGTACTCTCGTTACCAAAGGAACCGAGATTTGATCAATGTGGGCGCGTATGTGCCTGGCTCTGATCGAATGTTGGACGAGGCAATTCGTTTGCAGCCAACAATGGCCTCGTATTTAATGCAGGAAATGGATGTCGCATTTGACTATGCAAATAGCTGTGATTTACTTCAATCTACTTTAGGCCGATAAAAGTGTTAATGGGTTTGTTTTGATATGGCGGTGAGCAAGTACGAGTTGTTGATTCGTTTGGCGTCTGAAAAGACGGATGCCATGGCGAAGCAGATGGCATTTGCACGCGAAAATTTAACTCGAGCCCAGTCCAAGCTTGAGCAGCTTGCTAATTTTTTGGGCGAATATAAAGAAAAGCGAATTGAACGTGGCAGCATGGGAATTTCTGTCACGCAGTGGGTCGATTTCCAGCATTTTATTGATCGCTTAGATGTCGCCGTGAATCTTCAAAAAGAAGAGGTGACAACGTGCCAAAGCTTTTATGATGTGGCGACTGCGCAGTGGCGTGATGCGCGGAAGCGCCTAAAAGCGATGGAGACGCTTAAAGAGGCGGAGTCTCGGCGAGAAGATCTTAAGCGTGCTCGCCAAGAGCAAAAACAAACAGATGAACTTGCTTCTCGCGTCTTATCTCGCGGGGAGTAATGGCTTTTGATGATTATCTCCGTGTTACTTGCAGAGACCTGATTTTTGCTGTGTGGTCAGTGGCTCATATCTTGCTCGTGTGTGCAAGTATCACCCAAGTCAAGGAGTTTCCCAAATGGGCATTACGGTCGTTTCTGCTGCTGCATCTTCTTTTTCCCCCACATCCATTTCTGCAAGTGGGAATGAAGTCGCCACAGACGGTGTTGCTGGCGCGTTTTCTATGCTCTTTGACAGCAAAATTTCATCGAAGAGTTTGAAGCCCGTCCCTGATGTGCTTGGCGATCCAAAAAATGTTTCAAAAAAAGGAAAGGATCTGCCTGGCAATGCCAGCGCAGCATCAGATCCGTTGCTTGATCTTATTGCTTTAGCACAGTCAATGATGCCTGGCGTGCATCCTGCTCCTGATGCGAAGAATGCGAGTGATTTGCCTGCAGCACAAAAGTTAGATGGAGATGGTGACGTATTGTCCGAGGTCAGCTCGGATAGTGGCTCAAAGACAGACTTACTAAAGCTGCCTTCCTCGTCTGGTCTTGGTCAAGCA
>CAZWRK010000034.1:0-21410 GCA_964635875.1 uncultured Aquaspirillum sp. | reverse complement strand
TGGCTCAAAGACAGACTTACTAAAGCTGCCTTCCTCGTCTGGTCTTGGTCAAGCATCTGTTGAGGGCGAGGCTGATGGACAGTCCCCTGCTTCTGATCAAGGGGCTGATGCCCGCTTGTCGAAGCTATTGGATGGAGCAGTAGAGCGTACCTCTCCAAAAGAGAAAGCGGCAAGTTCTTTCCAAGATGCCCTGCAAGATTTGCCGTTTGGTGGGGTGAAAGAAGAGCCTAAAGGTGCAAATGGTACAAGCATCAGTGGCACAGCCTCTCCGACTGTCTCTCAATTAGTGGCGACAACTCAACAGAGCGTGCATGCAACTAAGACCAGCGCTGAAAATACTTTTCAAGTAGGTACGCCGCTGTCTGATAGTGCTTGGGCAAAGGATGCCGGTAAGCAAATTATGATGATGATGGGGCGCAAGCTAGATAGTGCTCAGCTTCAAGTAACACCCGCTAATATGGGACCGGTAGAAGTATCATTAAAAATCAATCAAGATAGTGTCAATGTGCTATTCATGGCATCTTCACAGCAGACGCGTGACTCTTTAGAGCAGCATTTGCCTAAGTTGGCTAGCATGCTTGCAGAAAATGGCTTGCAACTTGGCGGAGCTCAGGTGTCTTCTGGTGACCAAAACAACCAATCTGCCCAGCAGCAGTTTAATTTTGCAAACCAAAACAATCCTCAGCCAGAGGGTTCTCCTAGCTTCAGTGATATTGCTGATGGCCGTGTTGTGTTGCCTCAGGGTACTGAACCGACCGAGGCACCTTTGGTTCGACAGATTTCAGTTGATGATGGCCGTGTGAGTACATATGCCTGATTTAATTGGGTTTTGTTTGGTTTGATTAAAAACGGGGGCAATTAGGCTCCCGTTTTTATGAAAAATCTGAAGCAATTCCCTGCTATTATTAAGATAATTATTATTTTCAGGACGGATTTTAAATGGCAGCAGATCCAAAAAAAGAGCCCGCTGAAGGAAAAAAACCGCTTGTTATGGTTATTGCCGCGTTAGGCGTTGTTGTTCTAGCATTAGCGGGCGCGATGGGATATTTCTTTTTGGCTGGGGGGCACGACTCCGAAGACACGGGTAAAAAGCACTCTAGCAAGAAAAATGCACACCCTCCCATCTTTGAGAAAATTGACACGTTTGTTGTCAATCTTGCTGGTGAGCCCGGCGGTATGCTGCAAGTTGAGTTTCAGGTTGAACTAGACAGCCCTGAGGCAAAAGAAGTCATCAAAAATTATTTGCCAAAAATCAGAAGCGCTATGATTTTACTTTTATCCTCGAAAACTGCTCAGGATATGGGTACGCCTGAAGGTAAAGCTCGACTGAAAAATCAAATTCGCCAGGTTGTGAATGAGTCAATTAGCGATGCCGGTATGGATGATCCCGTGACTGGTGTCTTGTTTACTTCTCTAATCGTACAGCCTCAGTAATCATGGCAGACGAGATTCTATCCCAAGAGGAAGTCGACGCGCTGATGCGCGGCGTCAATGGCGACGATGATAGTGATGATAGTCGGCAGGGCGGCGCGCCTGTTCGTGCGTATGAAATTGGCCGGCAAGAGCGAATTGTTCGCGGCCGGATGCCGACTCTCGAAATTATCAACGAGCGTTTTGCTCGGAATTTGCGTATAGGCTTATTTAACTTTATTCGACGGAATGCTGAAATCTCAGTTGGGCCGGTTAAGGTTTCAAAATACAGCGAATTTATCCGGAATCTCGTTGTCCCAACGAACTTAAATCTGTGTCACGTCAAACCGATGCGTGGTACTGCGCTGCTAATTTTTGATCCTGATCTTGTGTTTTTGATTGTGGATAATTTATTTGGTAGTGATGGTCGGTACCATGTTCGCGTGGAGGGGCGAGATTTTACCCCGACTGAACAGCGGATTATTCGCAAATTGCTCGAGGTTGTGTTTATTGAGTACCAGCGAGCATGGGAGCCTGTCTATCCGATTGAATTCAACTACATTCGCTCGGAGATGAACACTCAGTTCGCCAACATCGCAACGCCAACGGAAGTCGTCGTATCAATGACCTTCCGAATCGAATTAGGCGCAGGTGGTGGTGACTTCCACGTCTGCATGCCCTATTCAATGGTGGAGCCGATTCGCGATATGCTGTCTAGTACCATGGCAGCTGACCGCACAGAGGTTGATAACCGTTGGGTCAGTTTGCTGTCTCGGCAAGTTCAAATCGCTGAAGTTGAGATGGTGGCATGCCTTGCTGAAACTGATATTACATTGCGTGACGTGATTAGCCTTAAAGCAGGCGACATCATTCCTGTCGAAATTCCAGAAACGGTTGTAGCGGATGTCTCTGGGATCCCTGTACTACAGTGTAAATATGGTGTGGTGAATAATCAGTATGCTTTAAAAGTTGATAAGGTATTGGCTGGCGCCCAAGAGATTAGTGAGGTCAGCTTATCTTCTTCTGGGTTGTCTCCCGGTTTGTCCTCGAGCTTAGGGCGACTTTCTGAGAAATAACCCCTAAAAAACCGCATCAAATTTCTGAGTGGTTGATCGTAGATCTCGTGTCTAGAGTCGTGTGCCCTAGATTTGAATGAAACAAGCAGGACAGGTGTAGATCAATGGACGATACAGTGAGCATGGATGATTGGGCAGCAGCGATGGCTGAGCAAGCTGCGGATGAGCCTGCGGGTGATGATGGCGGCAGTGTTGTAACGCCTGCTAACTTATTCCAGGAGCTAACTCCTGGAGTGAGCGGCTCTGGTGTTCCGCCTCAAAACCTTGACATGATTTTAGACATTCCTGTCAGCATGACTGTCGAGCTTGGGCGCACCAAAATTGCGATTAGAAACTTGCTGCAATTAGCACAAGGTTCTGTGGTTGAGTTGGATGGTATGGCGGGTGAGCCAATGGATGTATTGGTCAATGGATGCCTGATCGCGCAAGGTGAGGTGGTGGTTGTTAATGATAAGTTTGGTATTCGCCTGACAGATATCATTACGCCTGCAGAGCGTTTACGGCGTCTTCAAAAGTAATGATCCGGCTACAACAATTTTTCCGAGTCATTTTTGTTGCGGTCCTGGCCTTGTACGGCGGGACCGTTGCTTTTGCAAGCACCGTGACGCCAGCTGCGAGCTTACCTTCTCCTTTTCTTGGTTTGCTTCAGACTTCGCTCGCGCTTATGTTTGTGCTAGCCATCATTGCTGCACTGGCGTGGTTATTGAGACGCTCAATGCACGGGCAGTTGCTACAGCAACGCGCCTCTCTAAAAGTGGTTGCGAATCTCGCCGTCGGATCTCGCGAAAAGGTTGTTATTGTTGAGACAGAACAGTCACGGCTAGTTTTAGGGGTTACCGCGCATCATATTACTTTGCTTGAACGCCAAGAGCGTTCTTCTGAAGACCCTGTTGAACTGCCTCCGCTAACCGATGATCGTGCAGCCTCCTTTGCTGAGCGATTGCGGGCTGCTCTGCGAATTCAACGTCATACCGACTCTTCTCCCTCCTAAAAATATGATTTCTTTCCCTTCTTTTCGCTCAGCATTGCGCTGGGTTAGCGTGATTGGCTTGGTTTTGCCACTGGTCGCTAGTGCTGCGCCGGCGCTGCCTTTGATGACAGGCACGCCCGCACCAAGTGGCGGAACAAACTACTCTTTGTCGCTGCAGATGTTGCTTCTCATGACAGCAATGTCATTTATCCCGGCAACATTTTTAATGATGACTTCTTTTACGCGGATTGTGATCGTTTTGGCATTGCTCCGTCAGGCGCTAGGTACGATGCAATCTCCGCCGAACCAAGTTTTGGTCGGTTTATCGCTTTTTTTAACGTTCTTTATTATGGGACCGGTTTTTGATCGAGCTTATAAAGAAGCCTGGGTGCCTTTTTCCGATGACAAAATAACGATGGAGCAAGCTTTTGAAACAGGTGGTAAGCCATTTAAGGAATTTATGGTGCGCCAAACCCGGGAAAAAGATTTAGAATTTTTTATTGAGATCTCTCGAAGTCCGGCACCTAAAGGCCCTGAAGATATTACCTTTAGAACTTTAGTTCCCGCTTTTGTCATTAGTGAGCTGAAGACAGCCTTCCAAATTGGCTTTATGGTGTTTATTCCATTTTTAGTGATTGATTTGGTGGTCGCGACAGTATTAATGGCAATGGGGATGATGATGGTTTCCCCTATGATTATCTCGTTGCCTTTTAAGCTGATGTTATTTGTTCTTGTCGATGGCTGGACATTATTGATGGGCTCATTGGTTCAAAGCTTTTACACCAGCTAATTGCATAAGGAGAAAAGTATGAATCCTGAAGTGGCTATTAATCTGGTGCAGAATGCGCTGTTTACTTTGATTATTGTTTCGGCGCCTTTACTTGGTGTGGCATTGGTGATCGGTCTATTGGTGAGTATTATTCAGGCCGCGACACAAATTAACGAAATGACCCTAACTTTTATCCCGAAGCTTCTTGCGCTTTTTATTGTTTTGGTTTTGGCAGGGCCGTGGATGCTACGCACAATTATGGAGTTTACTATCCGGTTAATTAGCGCAATTCCTTCTATGATTGGTTAATGGCCGGATTTATATTTTATGATTCAACTCAGTGATGCTGATATCAGTTTGCTGCTTTCGAGCTTGTTATGGCCATTGTTTAGAATCAGCGGCTTTTTGATCGTCGATCCTTTTTTTGGCTCAAAAGCGGTGACTAAGCGCATTAAAATTATTTTGGCATTGTCGTTGACCATTATTATTGCGCCTAATTTGCCTCCAATGCCTGCGGTGCCGGTTGTCTCTGCAGAAGGTTTGGCGATTATTGTTCATCAATTAATGATCGGTATTGCCTTAGGCATGATTATGCGGTTAATTATTACTGCAGTCGAAATGGCAGGCATGCTGATGAGTGCGCAAATGGGTTTGGGTTTTGCGATGATGTTTGACCCTATTTTTGCCGCTCAAGTGCCTAGCCTGTCTCGTTTTATGACGCTATTGGTCTTCTTGTTATTTATTGCGTTAAATGGTCATTTAGTGATTATTTCGACCTTAATAGATAGTTTTAGAGTGTTGCCTGTTTCTATCGACCCGTTGCCGAGCGAGGGTTTTAAGCTCTTGGCAGAGTGGGGGGCGAAAATATTTTCTTTGGGTCTATGGATGTCTTTGCCCGTGGTGGGGGCTCTACTCATCACCAATATTGCTATTGGCGTGATGACTCGCGCTGCGCCACAATTTAATATCTTCTCATTTGGCTTTCCTTTAACGCTAGGGATTGGCTTTATTGCCTTGTATTTAGCATTGCCTTATTTTGCTGGTGTAACTATGCATCTTTATGAGCAAGGTGCTGAAATGATGATTTCTTTGCTTAAGGTTCGTGCCTTAAAACCATAGAATAATCCCCTTAGATTTTTGTCTAAGGGGATTATTTTATTAATAACCTGCTTCGATAAGGGCTTGGCGGGTTAGTAAGAATACAAACCCATCTCCTCCGCTGGTTTCTAACCACACAAATTCCAAATGAGGGTATTGTGCTTCGAGCACATCTCGATTATGGCCAATTTCGACAACCAACACGCCAAACTCGGTTAAATGCTGGCTGGCTGACTCAATAATAATCCGTGTGGCATCTAAGCCATCTTCACCCGAACCTAAAGCCATCTCCGGCTCTTTTAAATACTCTTCAGGCAGTTCCGCGACTGAGGGCGCATCTACATAGGGTGGATTTGAAATAATCAGATCGTACTGTTTGCCTTGTACGGCAGAAAGTAGATCCGATTGAATCAGCGTAATTCGATCTTCTAAGCGGTAGTCTTTAACGTTCCGTTGTGCGACAGTCAACGCATCTTCTGATAAATCAATCGCATCAATCTCTGCGTCGGAATAATGGTGCGCCATTAAAATAGCCAAACAGCCAGAGCCTGTACATAAATCCAAGGCGTGATGAACCAATTCAGGGTATTCAATCCATGGTTCAAGTGATTCGGGCATCAGCTCCGCAATAAATGAACGTGGCACAATAACACGCTGGTCAACATAAAAGCGGAATTCGCCCAGCCAAGCTTCATGAGTTAAATACGCTGCTGGACATTTCTTTTCGACACGCTGCTGGAGCACGCTCAATACTTTCGCAGTTTCTGCGGGGAGTAAACGCGCATCTAAAAATTGATCAAAATGGGTTAATGGTAGATGTAAGCTATGTGCAATTAAATAAGCCGCTTCATCCCACGCATTATCTGTGCCGTGTCCATAAAACAAACCGGCTTCTGTAAAGCGTGAAATGGCTAAGCGTAATAAATCGCGGATGGTGTGGAGATGTGCTTGGGCGTGATCAAACATAATGCTCTAAAAAGTGAATGCGGAAAATCAGAACTGATTTTCCGCAAAATAAATAAAAAAATCGCCAATATTTAGAAGGGCAAAGTTGCTGATGTTTCTGCCTGAAGCACCTGCCTGAACTCTTCTTGAATGCGATGTAATGCACTTTCTGTTTCGGCTTCAAAGCGCAGGACAATCACCGGCGTCGTATTCGATGCGCGCGCTAATCCAAAACCATCTGCATATTCCACTCTCAACCCATCTAGAGTGATCACTTCTTGCGCGCTTTCGAAACGCGCAGAGGCTTGGAGGCGCGCAATTAAGGCGTGATTTTCGCCTTCTTGCAGCTGAATATTCAGTTCTGGTGTTGAGAGCGAATTTGGCAGCGCATTCAGGACTTCGCTAGGATTATCCACTTGCGAGAGAATTTCCAGCAAGCGCGCGCCCGCATACATCCCGTCATCAAAACCATACCAACGCTCTTTAAAAAAGACATGGCCGCTCATTTCTCCCGCCAGTAGCGCGCCGGTTTCTTTCATTTTTGCTTTGATAAAACTGTGACCGGTGCGCACCATAATCGGCTCGCCACCCATTTCGCGAATCCACGGCGCGAGGTTCCGTGTGGATTTCACATCAAAAATTACTTTAGCGCCTGCATTTCGCGACAGGACATCACCCGCGAATAGCATCAACTGCCGATCGGGATAGATAATGTTGCCTTCTTTGGTGACCACGCCGAGCCGGTCGCCATCACCATCAAATGCCAAGCCCAACTCGGCATCGGTTGCCCGTAGCGCATGAATCACATCTTGCAGGTTTTTCGGCTGTGACGGATCGGGATGATGATTGGGGAAGGTGCCATCGACTTCGCAGAATAACTCCCGAACACGGCAATCCATTCGCCGGTATAGCACGGGTGCAAATGCGCCTGCTACGCCATTTCCACAATCGACTACGATATTCATCGGCCGTGCTAGTTGGATATCGCCCAAGATCCGTTGCAGATACGCTTCGACAATTGCGTGTTGCTGATAATCGCCCACCGTTTCGGTGTGAACATAGTCGCTATGGAGAATGCGTTGGTACAGCGACTGAATGGCATCACCTGCGAGGGTGTCGCCCGCCAGCATCATCTTGAAGCCGTTGTAATCAGGTGGATTATGGCTGCCCGTCACCATGATGCCCGACATCGTACCCAGCTCGTGCGCAGCAAAATACAACATCGGGGTGGCGACGCGGCCCACATCAATGACCGAGATGCCCACCGAGCGTAAGCCTTTTGCCAAGGCTTCTGACAGCGCGGGACCCGAGAGGCGGCCATCCCGTCCAATGCAGACCGTTTTAACGCCTTGGGCGTGCGCTTCGCTGCCATAGGCTTGGCCAATGCAATAGGCGGCCTCGGTTGTGAGGGTTTTATTGACAATGCCGCGAATATCGTAGGCCTTGAAAATGTCTGGAGAGAGAGTGGCGCTCATGATGTGCGTGCTTTCTAATCAAGTGAATGGGTTTGGCTCGCGGCGACCAATGCTTCAAGTTTGGCTAGGGCGGCCCCGCTGCGGATGGCTTCATCTGCACGCGCAATACCCTCTTGAAAGCTGTCAGCACAACCCGAAACATAAATTGCCGCAGCGGCATTCAGAACAACAATATCGCGTGCAGGCCCTGCCTCGTTATTCAGAACACCGAGCAATAGCGTTTTTGAAGCTTCGCTATTATTGGCTTTCAAGGTGCTCAAATCCGAATAGGCAAAGCCATATTCCTGCGGATCAAGCGAGTATTCCAATACGCGACCATCTTTCAGCTCGGCAATCCGGCTTGGGCCGCTTAAGGTGATTTCATCAAGGCCGTCGCAACCGTGGACAATCATGGCGTGGCGGCTACCGAGCATTTGCAGCACCCGCGCCTGAATCCCGACAAGGTCAGGATGGAAAACGCCCATGACCTGATTGTCCGCTCCGGCGGGATTGGTCAGTGGACCTAAGATATTGAACAAAGTGCGTACGCCGAGTTCTTTGCGGATGGGGGCCACATGGCGCATCGCGCTGTGGTGATTCGGCGCAAACATGAAGCCGATGCCAATTTCATCAATCAATGCCCCCACTGCCGCCGGCGTCAGCTGCAGATTGACGCCGAGCGCTTCTAAGACATCGGCGCTGCCGGTACTTGATGACACCGAGCGCCCGCCATGTTTTGCGACCCGCGCGCCCGCCGCCGCCGTAACAAAAGCGGCTGTCGTCGAAATATTAAAGGTGTGAGACTGGTCGCCGCCGGTGCCACACGTATCAACCAAATGATCGCGATGTTGTACCGGTACTGCGCTCGCAAATTCGCGCATTACAGTGGCGGCGGCCGCAATTTCGGACACACTTTCGACCTTGACCCGCAAACCCACCAAAATGGCCGCGACCAAAGGTGGCGACACCTGCCCGCTCATGATTTGTCGCATTAAGTCGAGCATTTCATCGTAAAACAGTTCATTGCCATCGATCAGGCGGTTTAAAGCGGCTTGTGGCGTCATGGGGCATCCAATCGGAAACCTCTTTTTTGTCTCTCACAAAAAAGGGGCGGGGTTAAGCAAATTCGCGTAAAAAATTCGCCAGCATGGCGTGTCCGTGTTCAGTCAGAATCGACTCAGGGTGAAATTGTACGCCTTCAATGGCGAGCGTTTTATGGCGAACCCCCATAATCTCGCCATCCTCTGTCCATGCGGTGATCTCTAGGCAATCGGGCAAAGACTCACGTTCAATCACCAAAGAGTGGTAGCGCGTACACGTCACCGGATTCGGCAGACCATGAAAAACACCGCGATCCAGATGGTGAACCGGCGAGGTTTTGCCGTGCATCAGTTCTTTTGCGTGAACCACTTTGCCGCCGAGCGCCTGTCCAATCGACTGATGTCCTAAGCACACGCCTAAAATCGGGATTTTGCCAGCAAAATGCGTAATTGCCGCAACCGAAATTCCCGCCTCCAACGGCGAGCACGGCCCCGGCGAAATCACGAGAAATTGCGGGGCAAGGCGTTCAATCTCTTCGAGGGTAATTTCATCATTGCGATATACCTGCACATCCTGCCCAAGCTCACCAAAATACTGCACAAGGTTGTAGGTGAAGCTATCGTAATTGTCGATCATGAGTAGCATGATTTACGTATCCATTTAATTATTAAGGAATTTATTGGTTTGTGGTATGCACTATTCTTTGCTTTTATACCCGATTTTTTAGGCATGTAGCACGCAGATTGTGGATGTGATCCGTGCCAATACAATCGGGGCATTGAATAAAAAATCTTATCCCACAATACTCGCCCAGACTTTTTCGAGACGTTTAAGCGAAACGGGATACGGCGTTTTCAGCTCTTGGGCAAATAGTGAAATCCGCAGTTCTTCTATTTCCCAGCCAAAATCGATCAAAGCTTGGCTCGCGCCATCCAGCGCTTCACGCTCGGCGACCTTGGCTTGCCAGCGTTGCCACAGCTGTTCAATTTCTGCACCGTGTTTGCCATCACGCGAGGGGTTGTTCGCGTGTTTTTCCATCCGAACTTGTTTGCCCTTGAGGTAGCGCGGAACGTGACTTAAACGCTCCCATGGCGTCGCTTGCAAAAAGCCGGGGAAGACAAGGCGCGCAACTTCTTTCTGTATCGCGGGCGCTAGGCGATGTTTCTCCGCCATTTGGCGTGTTTTTTGGAACTCGTTGGCAATGGCATTCAGCAGAGAACACAAGCCCTGCGTGACCGCCGGCAAACGTGCTCGCGCGCGCGATTTTTGCTCGTTGAACTGTTTTTCCGTACGTGGCAAGGGATCATCGCCAATAAACGCCCGATCACAAATTGCGGCAATTGCATCATTCAGAAGCTGATCGGGATTGATCACGCCGCGCAATAACAGCGCAATTTGCGTAAAACCGGGCAGGCCCTTTTGCATTTGCTTCATTTGCTCTTTGAGCTGCAATTGCAGCAGCCGAATCACCCCGCCACGCATCGCCAATTCCGCCGCCCGTTGAGTGTCAAAAAGCCGAATCGCAATGCGATCTTCTTCAATCGAGAGCGCGGGAAAGCCTTCGAGTTGTTGGCGGCCGCGTGCAAATTGAATCGACGCCGGTAGTTCACCAAAATCCCACGTTGTGACGTGGTCGCGCTCCATATCCAAAGCGGAGTCGCGGAAGGTCAGCTGCGCGGCTTGCCCGAACTGCTTTTGCAAGGCGAGTAAATCGCGCCCCATTCCCAGTTCTTGTTTGCCGTCATCCAACACCCGAATATTAAAGGCGCAATGTGCGGGCAATTCGGCGGCGAGTAAGGTTTCTATTTCAACTTTTTGCTGGGTTTCGCGGGCAATAAATGCCACCAGTTGCGGGATTAATGCGTCGTGCAGATTCGGCCGCGACGATAAAAAGCGCGTTGTGAAATCCGGCACCGGCACGCACGCACGGCGAATTGGCTTGGGCAAAGACTTAATCAACAAGCCGATTTTTTCCCGAATCATCCCCGGCACCAGCCAATCAAAGCGCGCCGTTTCCAGTCGGTTCAATAAGGGCAATGGGACATCGACCGTGACGCCATCCAACAAATGGCCCGGCTCAAAGCGGTAGCGCAGCTTCAGTCGCCCATCTTCGCTATCAAACCACTCGGGGAATTGCTCCTCGGTAATATGCTCGGCGGCATGCTGCATCAAAAATTCACGGGTCACAAACAGGCGTTTGGGCTCGGTTTTTTCGATCTCAGCGCGCCACACCTCAAAGCTGGCAAAATCGACCACCTCGGCCGGAATTCGTTGGTGATAAAAATCAAATAAGCTTTCTTCATCCACCAGCACATCTTGCCGCCGCGCTTTATGTTCCAGCGCTTCAACTTCACGAATCAGGCGTTGGTTATGGCGGAAAAACGGCGCTTGGGTTTGGATTTCACCTTGTGCAAGACCTTCACGTAGGAAAATTTCGCGGGCGTGCTCAGGGTTAATGCGGCCATAGCTGACCGGCCGTCTTGCCACGATGGTCAAACCGTAGAGCGTCACCCGCTCGCTCGCTACAACTTCGCCGCGCACTTTGTCCCAGTGCGGTTCGAAATAATGCTGCTTCACTAAGTGCGGAACCAGTTTTTCGATCCATTCGGGTTCGACCTTGGCCACGCAGCGCGCAAAAAGCTTACTGGTGTCGGTCAGCTCTGCCGCAACCACCCATTTCGGGCGCGCTTTTTTCAGGCCCGAACCGGGGAAAATATGGAAGTGACTGCCCCGTGCGCCGATATAGTCATCGCCATCCAGTGACTTCATCCCAATATTGCCAATTAAACCCGTTAACAGTGCTTGATGCAGCGCTTCGTATTTAGCCGCACGGTCATGAGTTTTAAGCCCTAAATCGGCCGCGATTTGTGCCAATTGCCCATGCAGCTCGCGCCACTCTCGCAATCTGAGATGCGACAAAAAGTGTTCGTGACAGAGGTTCAATAATTGGCGATTTGATTTTTTATGCTTGAGCGCCTCATCGAAGAAATCCCAAAGCGCCAGAAAGCTGAGGAAGTCGGACTTTTCATCCAGAAAACGGGCTTGGGCGCGTTGGGCGGCTTCTTTGGCATCAAAAGGCCGTTCGCGGGGGTCTTGCACGGACAAGGCCGACGCCAAAATCAACATCTCATTCACGCAGTCGAAATCGCGGGCGGCCAAGAGCATGCGGCCAATTTTTGGATCGACCGGAATTCGCGCCAGTTCTTGGCCGATCGGGGTCAACTCGCCGTCTTCGTTGACCGCGCCCAGCTCGGTGAGTACTTGGTAGCCATCGGCAATCAGGCGGCCCGAGGGGGCTTCTAAAAATGGAAACGCATCAACCCGTCCGAGTCGCAACGACGCCATGCGCAAAATCACCGCCGCCAAGTTGGAGCGGACAATTTCAGGGTCGGTAAAGGGCGAACGGCTGAGAAAATCTTGTTCTGAATACAGGCGAATACACACCCCTGCTTCGACCCGTCCGCAGCGACCCGCTCGTTGGCGGGCGGCGGCTTGCGAGATTTTTTCGACGTGAAGTTGTTCGACTTTAGCGCGTGGGGTGTAGCGTTTGACGCGCGCCAAACCGGTGTCAATCACATAGCGAATACCGGGGACGGTGAGCGAGGTTTCGGCGACGTTGGTTGAAAGCACAATGCGTCGCCCGCCAGAGGGTTTAAAAATGCGTTGTTGTTCTTCGTTTGAGAGGCGCGCAAACAGCGGCAAAATATCGTAGCGCTGTCCGAATTTGGCGTGACGCAAGGCGTCGGCAGTGTCGCGAATTTCACGCTCGCCGGGCAAAAACACCAAGATATCGCCGCCACCCAAACGCGAAATTTCATCGACGGCATCGACAATGGCGGTTTCCATTTCGACTTCGTGTTCATCTTCGTCGCGCTCGTCGAGTGCGCGGTAACGGACTTCCACCGGATAGGTGCGCCCAGAGACTTCGATCACTGGTGCGCCATCAAAGTGCTTTGAAAAGCGGTCGGCATCAATCGTTGCCGAGGTCACAATGACCTTCAGATCAGGGCGGCGCGGAAGGAGCTGTTTGAGGTAGCCGAGCAGGAAATCAATGTTCAGTGAGCGCTCATGCGCTTCATCAATAATGATCGTGTCGTATTGTTTTAGGTAGCGATCGGTTTGCGTTTCGGCGAGCAAAATCCCGTCGGTCATGAGCTTGATATGGCTGCGCTCCGAAAGCCGATCGGTAAAACGCACCTTAAAGCCCACCGCCTCGCCGAGCGGGGTGTGAAGTTCTTCGGCGATCCGTGCGGCGACCGAGCGCGCCGCCAAGCGTCGTGGTTGGGTATGGCCGATCAGCCCGCGCACGCCGCGACCCAGCGTGAGGCAAATTTTCGGGAGTTGAGTGGTTTTACCGGAACCGGTTTCACCACACACAATCACCACTTGATGTTGGCTAATGCAGGCTTTGAGTTCGTCTAGGCGCTGATTGACCGGCAAAAAATCGTCAAATTCGACTGTCGGTAGGTGCGCGCGTCGCGCTTCGACTTGCTGGGTCGAACGTTGGATGGCCTGCTCAAGCTCGGCTGCCAGACGCTCGCTTGGTTTCCCTTCTTTGTAACGTTGTTCGAGCTGGCGCAATTTTTGACGTAAGGCATGCCAGTCACGGCTGAGACAATGCGGTAAAGCGGATTTAAGGCGGGACACAATTTCGCGGGACATCGGCAGCAGACAGAGAAAAAAACCGGCCAATTATACCTTGCCCAATTCTGCTGCGAGGGATTGATCGACATCGTTATCAATCCCTGCGCTTGCTCAAGGGCGTGCAAATTTAGCGGTTGAGGTGTTGATAGGGGTCGGGTACGGCTTGGCTATCTAGTTCAAAGCGGCGTACGAACTCGCCGAGTTCTCGCATGAGTTGATCGAGGCGTCGAATCGCGGCGGCGATGGCATCGGACTCGTGGGAGAGGGTTTCGGTGGCAAGCCCGACTTCGTTCATATCGCCGCTGAATTGCTTAAATCCGTTGGATTGAGATTGTTCAGCAGCAGAAACTTGGGCTAGACGCTGGGCGATGGATTGGGCGCTGCCAATAATTTCATCCATGCTGTTGGCGGCAGTTTTGGCGTGTTGGGTACCGACCATCATTTTTTGGCTGCCATCGCGAATGGCGGTGATGGCTTGTTCGGTGCCGCTGACAATCAGATGAATTTTCTTGCCGATATCGGCGGTGGCATCGGTGGTGCGTTCGGCGAGTTTGCGCACTTCATCGGCGACCACGGCAAAGCCGCGCCCTTGTTCGCCTGCGCGCGAGGCTTCGATCGCGGCGTTGAGGGCGAGTAAGTTGGTTTGCTCGGCAATGCCACGGATCATATCGACAATGCTGCTGATTTCGCTGGAGCAGCGCCCGAGTTCATCCATTGCCCCGCACGCGCGTTGAATTGCTTGTTGCGCGTCGTCGAGCTGAAAGACGGTATGGCGCATGATGTCGCCGCCGACATTGGCTTCTTCTCCGGCTTGTTGGGCGCTGTTGGCCGCTTCGGCGGATTGTTGGGCGGTGGTTTCGGTCACGGCGGACATCTGTTGCACCGATTGCACCATGGCTTGAGTGCGCTTGCTTTGGGTTTTCATGGTTGTCACCATGAGATGCGCGGAGTCGGCGATTTCTTTGCTTTCGCGGGAGGCGTCACGGATTGAGCGGGTGACGGCTTCAAACATATTGCCCATGTTTTGGCGAGCGGTTTCGGCTTCTTCTCGGGCTTGTTCGAGCTTTTGAAAGCCGCGTGTTTTGGCATTTTCAAAGGCAAGTGCGAGCGCCAGTACCACAATCAGTAGGCCGGTGAGAGATTTGGCTTGAAGCAGTGGGAAGTGATCAAGGCTGATTGGACTGTCAGGAATCGCGCCATTTTGACCATCGAGGTTGAAAAACAGCCAGATCGCGGCCAAGCACAGCCCCGCCCATCCATAGCCCGCCCCTTTGCCGCCCAAGAAAATCGCCGCAAATGGCACACAGGCAAACCACATCAGGCTGGTGGAGTGAATCCCGCCATTGACGTACACCATCCAGCACACCATCGCAAACATAATGCCGGTCACACATTGGGCAATGCTGCGCACCGCGCCACTGAGTCGCAGCAAAAAGGCGCTGATAAACATCAGCACGCCGCCGAGCAAAATGCCATAGCCCATCGCGGGGTGATGGAGCTTGAAGTAAGAGAGCGCAAACAGCGGGGTAATGGTGCCAGCGAGTAAGGCGACACCCACTACGGTGCGGGCGCGGATCATCAGTTCGGCATTGTCTTTAAGGCTATTGGGGATAAACCAATCCGTAATGGATGCGTGTTGCGTGGCCATGCGGTTTCTTTCCTCGTGTCGCAAAATCCTTGCCCATTTCTGTGAATGAGTCAGAGGGGATTTTGTCTGGTCTTTGTAGGGGGAATCGCTGGCGCGTGTGGGCGCGCACAGAAAAAGTTAAACGTATGTTTTAATTTTCTGTTGGTCAAGTGAAAAACCATGAAAAATGCCCGCGCTGTTCACGGTATACGTGACAGGACGGGCACTTTGGCGCGGGTATATTTAGAGTAGTGCGAGGGTGTCGAGTGCGATCATTAACTCTTCGTCGGTATCAATGACCACCGCAATCGGGCTTTCTGGCAGTGTAATGCGCCCTTCTTGACCGGCCACGCAGGCGGCATTGGCGGCTTCGTCCACTTTGAAGCCAAAAATCGCCAGATGCTTGAGTGTTGCGGCGCGAATCGGGGCGGAGTTCTCGCCGATGCCGCCGGTGAAGACCAAAGCGTCCAAACGCGGAAGGTTGGCGGCGAGTCCGGCAATTTGTCGGGCGAGGCGGTGCACGAATACTTCCAGTGCGACCTTAGCGCCCATATGGCCTTGCTTGGCGGCTTCTTGTAGCTCGCGGCAGTCATTGGACAGGTGCGACAGGCCAAGCAGACCGCTTTTTTTGTTGAGCAGGTCGGTGATTTCTTTGATGCCTAAGCCAAGTTCATCGGCCAAAAAGGCGAAGAGTCCGGGGTCGACATCGCCCGAGCGCGTCCCCATCACTAACCCTTCAAGCGGCGTAAGCCCCATCGTGGTATCGACGCTTTCGCCGTTGAGAATCGCGCAAGCGGATGCCCCATTCCCCAAATGGGCAGTGATGATGGCCGATTGGGCGGGGTCGAGGTCGAGCAGTTGATAGGCGCGTTGTGACACATAGCGGTGACTGGTGCCATGAAAGCCGTAGCGGCGCACGCCGTGGGTTTGGTATAGCTCTAGCGGAATCGGGTAGAGGAATGCAGCTTCCGGCATGGTTTGGTGAAACGCGGTATCGAAAACCGCAACGTGTGGTAGGTCGGGTAGGCAATTCATGGCCGAGCGAATACCGACCAGATTGGCGGGGTTGTGCAGCGGCGCAAGGCGTGCGCAACTTTCAATCGCATGGGTGACTTCGTCGCTGATCCGAATGGAGCTTTTGAAATGTTCGCCGCCATGCACGACGCGATGGCCCACGGCGCTAATGCTTTGAGTGAGCTGGCGCGCGCTGAGTGCTTCGAGCACGGAAAACATGGCGGTTTCATGTCCGCCGCCTTCGAGATTGATCTCTTGCTTGCCTGATTCGTCTTTGACGGTGAGCACCGCCCCCGGTTGGCCGAGTCGCTCTGCAAGTCCTTTAAGGCAGGTTTTTCGTTCTTGGGTGTCAATGAGTGCAAATTTGAGAGAAGAGCTGCCGCAGTTAATCACAAGAATATGATGTTTCATGATGTATGGATGCTTTCGTTAGGGTGTGGCTTGCTAGATAAAATTCAGCGTGTCAATCCGTTGTGGTTGGGATTCGCGGGGTTGTCCGGCGTGTTTTGGTTAAGTTGGCCGCAGATTATCTGATCTGCATTACAAAATGGTGTGTGATCTGAAAAATGGAAGACCATATTCTGTCTTCTGAGGACTTTGCCAAAAACGTTTGCTCTAAGAACTTAAGACGCTGAATGTAAAGACATTGGCCCACAAATTGACTAAAAAAGCACGAATTTCTGACGCTGGGCAACAAAACCTTACAAAAGTTCTTGCGTAGGGGGGGGATCATGGGCAGAATTCGCCCCCTTCGCACTCGTATCTATGCCTGTTTTCGGTGCAGATAATGTGTGCTTGTTGGGTCGCTCTGCTTTTGGTTTTTTGATGGCCATCCGCAGAATACCGATTCGGATTACCGCAAACTCGTTCAGGCGAGATTCGGCTGGTCTTAATTCTTCATCTTTGGGGATTTGGGAATAATGTCTGATCTAGCTAACGTGCAAGCGCTTCGTGCTTCTACCGCGCAATTGCCCGTCCATGTCTATTTCGATCCGGCTTTTTATGAGCTGGAACAGAAACTTCTCTTTGCTGATGCACCACGGTACTACGGTCATGAACTGATGGTGCCTAATGTCGGCGATTATCACACTCTTGAGTGGATGGGCCACGGCCAAATGCTGAAACGCGTCGAAGACGGCGTCAAGCTTTTGTCCAATGTCTGTCGTCACCGTCAGGCACTCATTCACAAAGGCCGTGGAAATGGTGATGTGATCACCTGCAACATCCATGGCTGGACGTATAACAATCAAGGCGAATTGATCGGCGCGCCGCATTTTGCCGACAATCCTTGCCTGAATCTCAATAAAACGCCGCTGACCAGCTGGAATGGCCTGCTGTTTGATGCGCGTCGTGATATTGCTCGAGACCTCGAAAAACTGGGCGTCGCGAAACACATGACCTTTGAAGGGTATGCGTTTCATAGCACGGTCAGTACCGAGTATGACTTCAACTGGAAAACATTTATTGAAGTCTATTCGGAGGATTATCACGTTGATCCATTCCATCCGGGCTTGGGCAATTTTGTTGATTGCGCCGATCTCAAGTGGGAGTGGGGTCAGCAGTATCATGTGCAAACGGTTGGGGTGAAAAATCGCCTCGCGCGCTCTGGTTCGAAAGTTTATAGCGAATGGCATGAGCAAGTGCTGCAGCGCTATCAAGATGCTCAGCCCGAGTTCGGTGCGATTTGGCTGACGTACTATCCTAATATCATGGTGGAATGGTATCCGCATGTATTGGTGGTGAGTGTGGCGATTCCTAAAGGGCCAGAAAAAACCACGGTCATTACCGAGTTTTACTACCCTGAAGACATCATTTGGTTCGAGCCAGACTTTATTGCCGCTGAGCAAAAAGCCTATTTCGAAACGGCAGTGGAAGATGATGAAATTTGCTATCGCATGCATGAAGGCCGTCGCGCCTTGTGGCTACGCGGTGAATCAGAAGTTGGGCCATACCAATGCCCGACTGAAGAAGGCATGCTGCATTTTCATGAGTTTTATCGTCGCTTGATGGGACAGGCCCTCGAGGGGTAATCTGTTCTGAGCGGCACGCTGTCTCCCTAGCGCGGTCCCTTGTGGCCGCGCTTTTCTTTTGTGATTCTCAGAAAATAGGTGCAATTTTGACTGTTTGGGCGCGTATTCGATCAGGGCGTTTAGGCTCGGCGTGGATGCTAGTGGCGGCCGCCCTGTTTGCGCTGATGGGGGTGTTTGTCAAGTTTGGTGCGGCGCATTTTTCATCCACTGAGCTGGTGTTTTATCGCACGTTGATCGGCTTAACGTCGATTGGTGGCTTGGCGGTCGCACGGGGGTGGGTACTGCGTTCGGCCCATTGGGTACGGCATATGAAGCGCGGTGTCGTGGGGTATTTTGCGCTGTTGCTGTATTTTTACGCGATTGCACACTTGCCGTTGGGTACGGCGGTGACGTTGAACTATACCTCGCCGATGTTTTTGGCGGCGCTATCGGCCATTTTGTTGCACGAATCGCTTTCTAAACGGGTGTGGTGGTCGCTGGCGCTGGGCTTTGTGGGGGTGGCGGTGTTGCTCAAGCCGACGCTGGGTGCAGATCAATGGTTTGCTGGGCTGGTTGGTTTGCTTTCAGGTGCGATGGCGGGCTGGGCGTATTTGCATGTGCGGGAGTTGAGTCGCCTCGGTGAACCCGAGTGGCGGGTGGTTTTTTACTTTTCGTTGGTGTCCTGCGTCGGCGGGATAATATGGATGGGCTACGAAAGCCAATTTGGTGTGATTCATTCGGTGCGTTGGGACAATCTCTGGATTTTATTGGGGTTGGGCGGTACCGCGACTTTGGCCCAATTGGCATTAACGCGTGCATATGCGCAAGGCCAGAAATTTGTTGTGGCCAGCCTCGCTTACTCCACTGTGGTATTCTCAACTGTATTAGGCGCGGTACTGTGGGGCGATAGTTTACCGCTCAGCAGCTACTTGGCTATTGGCCTGATTATGGTAAGCGGTGTATTTGCGAGCCGACGTTAATGTCGGGCAATGCAGCTTAAGTCCACCGATTTTTGATCGACAAGGGGGTAAATGATGATTTCGATTCGCGAGCAGAACTATGGTCTGGATGTCGCGCTGTTTGGCGAGTTTGTTTTAGAAGATTTCAAGAGCTTTGAAACCGCCTTGCTGGAGTATCTCGAAAAAAATGACAAGCCCGATGTGCTGGTCGATCTGACCGAAATTGTCGATTTCACTGTCGACATGGCGATTGAAGAGCTGCGTTTTATGCGTGCGCACGAGCACGACTTTGGTCGTATTGCGGTTGTTGTCAACGATGGCTGGATTAGTTTGGCAACCCATATTTCGGGTTTGCTGACCCACACCAATTTGATGCACTTCGATTCGCTCGAAGCCGCCCAAGCATGGTTGAACGAGCGCGCGGAACCGAGCGCCTGACACCCATCTTTCCCCGCCAAAAAGCCACCCTTTGCAACGGTGGCTTTTTTGTTGGAAGCTGACAGCCTCTGGAGCCTTGGTTAAAGTAGCGGTCTTTTCTGCTTTCCTTCATAAAGTCCGCCATGCTAGCCAGTATTACCTCCCGCCTTGCCGCCGAACTTCAGGTTCGAGAAGCCCAAGTCACCGCCACGATTGCGCTGTTTGATGAAGGTGCGACGGTGCCCTTTGTGGCGCGCTATCGTAAAGAAGTCACCGGCGGCCTAGATGATATTCAGCTGCGCCAACTCGATGAGCGCCTGCGCTATCTGCGTGAGTTGGACGAGCGCCGTCTCAGCATCATTCAATCCATTAGCCAACAAGGCAAACTGACTGGCGAGCTAGAGTCGGCCTTATATGCCGCCGATAACAAAACCGCGCTCGAAGATCTTTATCTGCCGTATAAGCCCAAGCGCCGCACCAAAGCCCAAATCGCGCGTGAGGCCGGACTCGAACCGCTCGCCGATTTATTGTTGAGTGACCCGACGCAAGATCCGCAACGTGCCGCGACCGCTTTTGTGAATGTCGAGCAAGGCGTGGCCGATGAAAAAGCGGCTTTGGAGGGCGCGCGGGCGATTCTCATTGAGCGCTTCTCGGAAGATGCAGAATTAATCGGTCGGCTACGTGAGTTGCTGTGGAATGAAGGCGAATGGTGCTCGACCTTGGTTGCAGGGCAAGAGCAGGCGGGGGCGAAGTTTGCCGATTATTTTGACTACCGTGAGCCGTTGAAGTCGATTCCTTCGCATCGGGCATTGGCGATTTTGCGCGGCCGCAACGAAGGCGTTCTTGCGGCGACCTTGAAATATCAGCCTGATGACACGCCCGTGACAGAGCGTAGTCAATACGAAGGCCTGATCGCCCAGCATTTTGGGATTCGTGATGCGGGGCGGCCGGCCGATCGGTGGTTGCTGGATGGGGTGCGCTTATGCTGGCGCGCCAAAATCTTGATTTCGCTGGAGCTGGAGCTGGTCAATCGCCTACGTGAGCGCGCCGAGCAGGAAGCGATCCAAGTGTTTGCGCGCAACTTGCATGATTTGCTGCTGGCTGCACCGGCGGGGCCGCGTGCCACGATGGGGCTTGATCCCGGCATCCGAACTGGTGTCAAAGTGGCGGTGGTTGATCACACCGGCAAACTGCTGGAAACCGCGACCATTTACCCGCATGAGCCGCGGCGTGAGTGGGATCGTTCTTTGGCCGTGTTGGCTGATTTGGCGCGCCGCCATCAGGTGCAATTGATCTCGATTGGCAATGGCACGGCGAGCCGCGAGACCGACAAACTCGCCGCTGATTTAATGCGCCAATGCCCTGAGCTGGGTTTAACCAAAATTATGGTGTCTGAGGCAGGTGCATCGGTGTATTCGGCGAGTGAGTTGGCCTCGAAGGAGTTCCCCGACCTTGATGTGAGTTTGCGCGGCGCAGTCTCGATTGCACGTCGCTTACAAGATCCTTTGGCCGAGCTGGTGAAAATTGATCCGAAGTCGATCGGTGTGGGCCAATATCAGCATGATGTGAACCAAAGCCAACTGGCGCGGAGCCTTGATGCGGTGGTCGAGGATTGTGTGAATGCGGTGGGTGTGGACGTCAATACCGCGTCTGTGGCATTGCTGGCGCGGATTTCTGGCTTGAATTCAACTTTGGCGACCAATATTGTGGCGTGGCGCGACCAAAATGGCGCGTTTAAACATCGGCGTGAGCTATTGAAAGTGCCGCGTCTTGGCGAAAAGACTTTTGAATTGTCGGCGGGCTTCTTGCGGGTGATGAATGGAAGCCAGCCCTTAGATGCGTCTTCGGTGCATCCTGAGGCGTATCCGGTGGTTGAGAAAATTCTGGCGAAAGTGCAGCGCGATGTGAAAGCGATTATCGGCGATAGCGCATTTCTCAAGACCTTGCGTCCGCAGGATTACACCGATGCGCGTTTTG
>CAZWRK010000033.1:17769-37086 GCA_964635875.1 uncultured Aquaspirillum sp. | reverse complement strand
GCTGCTACCTTGACAACAAAAAAAGTGCTATAATTAAATTAAGAATAAAACTAAAAACCATGAGCCTGATACAAAAATTCTTCAAAGGGTCAAAACAAAAACAGGAAACCGACATCACAGACCTCGTCGGCATTAATTTATTAACGAAACTCGTCGCTCCGGAGCTGACAAAGGGCGGCTTTTTGCAACAGTACGGCAAAAGCCTGTACGTTTTCGCCTGCATCAGCAAGATAGCAAGGCGCGTGGCAACCGTGCCGCTGCAGCTTTACCGCATCAAAAACAGCCGCGGGGATACCGGCGAAATCATGACGCACCCGCTGCTGGACGTTTTATACAAGGCCAACCCGTATGAAACCAGAACCGAATTCTGGGAAACGACCATGATCAACCTAAAATGCACCGGGGAAGCCTACTGGTGGAAAATCCGCAACAACGGCGGCAAGGTTGTCGAGCTGTGGAACCTGCGGCCCGACCTGATGGAAATCGTGCTCGGCACGAACCGGCTGGTGCAGGAATACCGCTTCCACAAAAACGACGGCACGACCGAAAGCTTCCCTGCGGAAGACATCGTGCATTTCAAATACCCCGATCCGCTGTCGCAGGTGCTCGGCATGAGTCCGCTAAAACCCGCAGCGGCCAGAGTGCAGACCGAGGAATTCGCAACGCAGTACCAGCGCGACTTTTTCTTAAACAGCGCAAGGCCGGACGCGGTCATCAAAAACCCGAAGTTCAAAATGACCAAAGAGCAGAAGCGCGACCTGCGCGACTACTTCGAAAAGCAGCACCGCGGCATCGGCAAGACGAGCAAGGTGGCAATTTTGGAAGGCGGCCTTGAATACCAGCTGATCAGCATAAGCCAAAAAGAGATGGACTTTATCGAGTCCCTGAAATTTACCCGCGACGATATCCTCGTCGCGTTTGGAGTACCCAAGCCGATCGTGGCCGTGATCGACGACGTCAACCGGGCCAACAGCGAAACGGCCATGCAGATTTTCTTAAGCGAAGTTATAAATCCGGAAATGACGCGCCTCGTGGAAAAAATAAACGAGGAAATGACCTACATCGATTTTGGCGAGGATTTATTTGTAGATTTTCCGGACCAGACTCCGGCCAGCCGCGACATCCAGCTGCAGGAATACCGCGAGGGAATCGCGAGCGGCTATTTGCTTATAAACGAAGTGCGCCAGCGTGAGAACCTGCCGCCGGTCAAAGGCGGCTGGAGCATTTACATGCCGCTGACCCAAGTTCCGATCGGCGGATTATCCTCCGGCGATCAGGGCAAGGCGGCCAGCAAGGGCATGATCATGGCGGGCGCGGACACCAAAGAGGAAGCGTACGAAACCATGCCTGAAGCGAAAGCAAAGCACTACGACTTCAAGGGACGTTACTGGCTCAAACAAAAATTCGAACTTGCCGAAGCGATGGAAAAGGCCGTCGCCGGGGCAATTAAGAATGCCAGTAAAAACAAAAAAGCCAAAAAAAATAAAAAGAAAAATACCAAGTCGGCAACGTCCCTCTTAACTGGCGATACGCGCAAGGCGTACGGCGAAGTCATGCTCAAGACCATAGACCGGAAAACCGAACAGCTCTCCGCCGCGGTCAATAAATTTGCCGACGAACAAAAGGGCAGGGTGCTGGCCAAGCTCAACGAAAAGAAGTCCGTAAAAAACAAGTTCAAAATAACCTCGATATTTGACGTGGAAAAGGAAGCCAAAATCGCGGGCGAGATGATCATCCCGTTTATTGAGCAGTTCATAAAAGACGCCGGTCAGGAAGCCTTGAATATGCTGGCGCCGCAGGAAGATTTTACCGACAGCAAGACCATCCAAAAGAAAATCCAAAAGCGGGCGGCATTTTTCGCCAAGACCGTAAACTCCACCACGCTCCAAAAGCTCGACGGAACATTATCCGAGGGCATAGCGGCCGGGGAAGGCATCCGCGACTTAAGCAGCCGCGTCGAGGACGTTTATAGCGAATTTCCAGCATACCGCAGCGAGCTGGTGGCCAGAACCGAAGCAACCCACGCCAACAACGAGGGGACGCTGGAAGGCTACCGGCAGTCGGACGTGGCCAACGGCAAGGAATGGATAGCCACGCTGGACGACCGCACCCGGGAATCGCACGTGGACTTAAACGGCGAGATCGTCGGAGTCGACGAGGAATTCAGCAACGGGCTGGATTACCCCGGCGCCGACGGACCGGCGGAGGAAGTGATTAACTGCCGCTGCGTACTGGGGCCTGCGTTCATCGAGGAATAAGAATTGACAATCTGTTGACAATTAATTTTTTATGTTAAAATAAAAAGAGAGGGGCGTCAGCCGCCAGACGGCGGCCCCAAAACCAAAAACATATGAAAATAAAACAGGGCAGCATGATCAGGAAGCAACTGATCTTCAAACAAACCAGCGTAGATGAGAAAAACTATACCATCTACGGCATTTTTTCCACCGATGACGAGGACCGGCACGGGGAAATTGTCGACCAATCCGGATGGATTCTCGACCAATTCAACGCCAACCCGGTGATTTTATTCGCGCACGACCACTACCAACCGGCAGTCGGGCAGGGCGTGGAAGTCAAGATTCAGGACATCGGCGGCAAAAAGCAGCTGGCTGGCGGCATTAAATTCGCCGCGGAAGAATATGACTTCGCCATGACCCTGTTCAAACTTTACGCGGGCAGGTATATGCGCGCGTTTTCCGTTGGCTTCATGAACAACGTGTACGAGATAGATCAGGAAAGCGACACCATTATCCTAAAAGAAAACGTGCTCTACGAAATAAGCTGCGTGAACGTACCGGCAAACGCGATGGCACTGGCAAACAGCAAGGGCGTGGACGTGCAGCCCATAGAGGAATTAATGAACAAGCGCAAACTCGGCAAGCTGGCGGAACCGGAAAAGAAAAGCGAAACGGAAAAACCGGAAGAGGAAAACAAGGAGCCGGAAAAACCGGCCGAGGAACTGGAACCCGAGGAAGAACTGGAAAAGGCTGTAGAGCAGATCAGCCAAGGTAACCCTAAAACCATACGCTCCGCCATCAGGACTCTTACAGGTGTCCTGAACGCGAAGTCGGAAGCCGATAACCAAGATGGGAAAGGTCGAAACCCCGCGGACGCGGGCGGCGAGAAAAAAATACCTGTCACACTTATTAACCGGGCAGTAAGAGAACTGCTCAAAATCAAGAAAGGACTTTAATCAAATGCTCCGACTAAAGGAAATTTTGAAAAAAGAACCCTCCGACCTCTCGGAAGCCGAAAAAGCTTTCCTGCAGGCCAGCGTCGAGAAACTCTCCGACGAGCAAAAAACCAAATTCGCTGAAATTCTGAAAGACGAATCCGGCGAAAGCGGCGAAGGCTCCGGCGAGGGCGAAGGCGAAGAGGGCGAGGGCGACGAAGAAAAAGGCTTGTCGCTCGACGAAGTAAAAGCCTTGATCAGCAAGAACGTGCAGGAAGCCATCTCCCAAAAGGTGGACAAAATCTCCGACGATCTCGCTGCCAAGTTTCTTGCCGGTGTTTCCGACCAACGGAAAAAGGCCATCGACGGCAAGAAAGTCGTTCGCGACGCGAAAGCCGATGACGTCACCCGTAAGTTTATGAAGGCTTTAATCAACGGTGACAAGATGGCCGCCAAAGCCCTCAACACGCACACCACCGGCGCGTCCCCCGACGATGCCGATGCGGGACTTTTGATCCCGACCGAACTGCTCACGGAAGTGCTCCGCATTATCCCGCAGTACGGCGTGGCCCGCAGATTAATGCGCTACCTCCCGTTCTCCGGACCGGGCAACAGCCGCACTATCCCTGCGCTTGGAACCTCCGTATCGGTCTACTGGACCGGCGAGGGCGCCAAGAAAAAGAGCACCCAGCCGAAATTCAGCCTGGTAACCCAGACCTTGAAAAAGCTGGCTGCCATCGTGCCGTTCACCGAGGAAATCTTGGAGGACAGCGCGATCAACTTGACCCAATTGGTATCGCAGCTTCTTGCTGAAGCCGTTGGCGTCGAGGAAGACCTGCAATTTTTGGCAGGCACCGGCTCCCCGTGGACCGGCGTTCTCAATAACGGCTTCGTCAACCAAGTGCGGCAGGCAAGCGGCGACGCTTCCCAGCTCACTGCCGACGACTTGCTCGACATGATCGACAAGACTCCGACCGGCGCGTTGAACGGCTCGCGGTTTATTTTCCACCGCACCGTATTGAGCGCAGTCCGCAAGCTGAAAGACTCAACCGGCCAGTACATCTGGCAGCGCCCGCAGGACGGGCAGCCCGGAACCATCTGGGACTATCCGTACGAAACTACGGATGCCATGCCAGCGTTAGCCGACGTTGAGGAAGATGATCCGTATATCATCTTCGGCAACCTGCAGACCGCCGCCATTTTGGGCGACAAGCAGCAGCTGCGCGTGAAGCTTTTGGAAGAAGCGACTATCACCGACACCGATGACAGCACCGCGATTAACTTGGCCGAACAGGACATGGTGGCCTTGAGAATCGTAGAGCGCGTCGGCTACGTGCTGGCCGTTCCGAAAGCGGTCACCGTTTTGGTTGCACAAGCTCACCAGAGCTAAGGCGCGGGCCGTTTGATTAGTTATTAAACTGGGATTGGGGAGCAATCCTGCAATCCCAGTTTGGCTAACTAATAAAACAAAAAACTATGTCGATACCAGTCAAAAATTTTGCAAAAGTCAGGGTAAGCCAGGGCTACGACGAAGCGGCTCTGGAAGTTGCATTATTATCCGGCCACGGCGCCAAGCTTCCCGATCCGGCCAGCGGCACATTCCCGCTGATCTGGTTTAACTCGACCGACTATCCCGATCCGGCCGACGATCCGAACGTGGAAATAATCCACGTCACCGCAAAATCAGGCGACACGCTAACCATAGAGAGGGCCAAGGACGGCACGTCCGCGCAGACTCACAACACCACCGGCAAGACTTACCGGATGATTTTGGGCTTTACCAAAGAGATGTATGACGCGCTGATAGCAGGCGGAATGGGTCAAACGGGCGCGACAGGGCCGACCGGCCCGACAGGACCCGCGGGAGCGACCGGCCCAGCCGGAGCCACCGGCCCTGCGGGTGTGACTGGAGCGACTGGACCCGTGGGAGCAACAGGCGCAACAGGCCCTGCGGGTGCTACCGGGCCGACTGGACCGATAGGGCAAACCGGACCAGCCGGTGCGACAGGTCCAGCTGGCGGAGAGGTAAACTGGATGGGAGCATGGCAGACATCAACTTCTTATGTTGAATTTGACGCCGTTTCAAACAACGGAAATTCTTATATTTGCATTTTGGGACATACAAGCGGAGCGACATCCGAGCCGGGCGTCGGCGCGAGCTGGCAGACATACTGGGCATTAATGGCACAAAGCGGTTCAACTGGTGCAACCGGGGCCACAGGGCCGCAAGGGGCGACTGGTGCGACCGGCCCGCAAGGGGACACCGGAGCAACGGGTCCCGTCGGCACGACTGGCGCAACCGGTCCGGCCGGTGCGACAGGACCCGCCGGTGCCACTGGACCGACAGGACCAATCGGAGCCACCGGGCCAGCAGGCGCAACAGGCGCGACCGGGCCCGTGGGACAAACAGGCGCGACCGGAGTGAGCTTTGTTTGGAGAGGCGCATATTCAGCCGGGACGGCTTATAGTTTAAATGATGTAGTTTCATCGAACGGTCAGAGTTATATTTGCATACAGGCAGGAACGGGACAAAATCCATCATCGAGCCCGACATATTGGTCATTGATGGCAGATCAGGGAACTACGGGCGCAACAGGCCCAGTCGGAGCGACTGGCCCCGTTGGAGCGACCGGGCCCGTGGGCGTAACCGGAGCCACTGGGCCGACAGGAGTCGGAACGACCGGAACGACCGGAGCAACCGGAGCAACCGGACCCGTTGGGGCAACAGGTCCGACCGGACCGGTGGGAGCGACAGGCCCGACTGGAGTGAGTTTTACATGGAAAGGAACTTACAGCGGAGCGACTGCGTATTCTTTAAACGATGTCGTCACGGACGGCAGCGCGACTTATGTTTGTATTCAAGCCGGGACCGGGCATACGCCGAGCAGCAGCCCGACTTATTGGTCTTTAATGGCTGATAAAGGGGTAACGGGAGCGACTGGACCTAACGGATCGACAGGCGCAACCGGGCCGACTGGTGTCGGGACAACTGGTGCAACCGGCCCCGCAGGATCTACTGGGCCGACTGGGTCGACCGGGCCGACTGGTGCCACGGGGCCGTCGTCTTTTGCGGCAGCGCCGAGCGCCGGGACGACTTCCGGAATAACCATAACTTTAACATCCACCGAAACGCAGGCCGTGGGCGACGCTGTTCAAATTGATTCAAACGGAAAAGCGCACCTGGCGAAAGCTGACGCGATAGCGAACAGCAGCGCGATACTTTTGGCGGCTGCGGCAGTAAGCGGCAGCGCCAGCAATAATTATCTGGCGCATGGCGTGGTAAAATTATCATCCAGTCCGAGCTGGACGGTCGGCGGCTTGGTTTATTTATCTGTAACTGGCACGACGGGGAATACATTAACGCAAACGGCGCCGAGCGGAGCGAACAATGTAATTTGTATTTTGGGAGTGGCATTGGCCGCTGACGTTTTGTATTTCAACCCGAGTCTGGTTCAGGTGGAACATACTTAATTATGGCTTTAGTAGACAACCAAGTAGCATATTGGAAATTAGACGGCAATTCAAACGACGCCGTCGGCTCTAACAATGGCACAGATACAGGCATTACATATTCAACCAGCGATGGAAAAATAAATCAGGGCGCAAACTTTAATGCCATAACTGATAAAATTGCCTTTCCAAGTAGTTCTGCTTTTAGGCTTACCAGTAATTACAGTATATCAGTTTGGTATAAGGCTACGTCTTGTGTAGGGAGTGCAGACATCTGGGGTGTGTATGAGCCCGATACGGGTGGTCAAAAAGGTTATGGTTTATTCCTAAGCGGAACAACATTCTTTTTTGACATTTATTATGCTGGCGGTAGTGGACGCGTCACTTGGTCTTATGCCAATGCTCAAAATGGAAGTTGGCATCACCTTGTTTTAACTTATGATGGAAGTACTGCTCACCTTTATGTAGACGGAAATCAGCAAGGGACAGGACAAGCAATTTCTTCAACTGCCGCCTATGCCGGTAACGAATATCCTCATATTGGACCACATACTTGGGGTGGTGGAACAACTGACGGTTTCATTGGTTCCATAGACGAATTAGGTTTTTGGAATAAGGTATTGAGCAGCACAGAAGTTGAAGAATTATATAATTCCGGCGCAGCAAAACAATATCCTTACACTTCGATAAAAAGAGTAGCCGGGGTATTGAGTGGAAGTATAAGTAAAATAGCAGGACAAATTATGACAAATGTAAAAAAAATAGCAGGAGTAAGCAGTTAAAAAAATTAAAAACACCACCATGAGATTTCACGTTTTGGGATTACCCCATACGAAAACTGGCAAAGAGTTTATAAGTTGCGCGTATACGCAAAAAGTTTTGAATTTTTGCAAGATGATGAAAAGCCTCGGGCATGAGGTTTTTCATTATGGATGTGACGGATCGGACAATGGAGCTTTTACCGAACACATAACCACGGTAACAGACGAGCAGCGGCAAAAATGGTTCGGCGGCAACGACTGGAAAAAAGAATTTTATTCGGTTGAGTATGATTTATCGAAACCTTACTGGCAGGAAAAAAACAAAAACGACATAGCGGAAATAAAAAAGCGGATTCAGGACAGGGATTTTATTTGCGTGATAGCGGGCGTCTGCCAAAAACCGATTGCCGACGCTTTCCCAGACAACATGACCGTGGAATACGGCATCGGCTACGAGGGAATTTTCAGCAAGTATAAAATTTTTGAAAGCTACGCGTGGATGCATTACCTGTACGGGCAGCGCGGCATAGCGAACGGCGAAAGCTTCGACTCGGTAATCCCGAACTACTTCGACCCGGCGGACTTTCCGCTGCAGACCGCCAAAGATGGCTACGCATTATTTGTCGGCAGGCTGATCCCGCGCAAGGGCATAGAGGAAGCGGCCGAAGCCTGCCAAAAAGCTGGCATCAAGCTAATTGTGGCAGGGCAGGGCGGAAAAACCCAACCAGACGGCAAAATTGCAGCCCCAGGGCTTAATTTTGGGGGACAGGGAGTCGAATATATAGGCACCGTGGACGTTAAAGCGAGGGGACAGCTGATGGCCGGAGCAAGAGCACTGCTGGCGCCAACGCGCTACATCGGGCCGTTCGAGGGCGTTTCCGTGGAAGCATTGTTCTGCGGGACGCCGGTGATCACCACGGACTGGGGCAGCTTTGCGGAAAATAACCTCCACGGCAAGACCGGATACCGCTGCAGGACCATGGGCGAAATGATATTCGCGCTGCAGAACCTAAACCAGCTCTGGGAACCAGAGCGGATCAGGGACTATGCCGTTTCTAATTTTACGATGGACGTGGTAAAATTTAAGTATGAGGCTTACTTCGAACAGCTGCTGCAGCTCTGGGACAACAACGGATACTACAGCAGCGAAGTCAGCAAGCATTTTATAACGAGATACAAATAAAAAATGACATTCGGATCGCAAACATTTGGATCGGTGGAATTCGCGGGTGCAGTGCCGACAGCGGCAACTGCCCCGGCTTACCCGTACTCGAAAATGGAATCACCCTACCAAAAAATCGATTCCGAGTGCTCGGACAATTAAGGAAACAAAACCATGAAAGGCTACACAGACAAAACATCAATTCAAAATTACCTGCTGACGGAAATCGACAGCTCGTTCGAGGACCAGCTCAACGCTTTTATTGAGCAGGCCGAGGACATCATCGACCAGCAGACCGACCGCAACTTCAAAGCCGACTCCACTGACAGCGCAAGGCTCTACGATGGCGACGGCGAGCGCGATATTTTAATTGACGACTGCCAGAGCGTAAGCAAGGTAAGGATAGGAACTCCGGACGGCGTGATCGAGAGCGAGGATGAAGTGCCGGGCACGGATTATAAATTATACCCGGCCAACGAAAAACCCAAAACCAAAATCCGGCTGCTTTACGGACGGGCCACGCGCGGCAGCCAGAACGTGGAAGTGACCGGCAAGTGGGGATACAGCGCGTCAGTGCCCGCGGCGATCAGGTTCGTGGCCACGGTGCTCGTGGCGGGAATGATACAGGCCGCCGGGCCGAAGTCGGACAGCGACGTGCAGAGCATGACAGTCGGCCGCTACACCGTGACTTATAAAAATAAAGACCAGATAACCGACTACCAGCGGGCGATGGACACGCTGGAAACTTACAAAAAATACACGTTTTAATTTATGCTCAGGGACGAATACTCAAAAACAGTGCAGGTGCAGCAGCTGGCCGACGACGAAAGCGGCGACGGCGAAAGCTACGTCACCACCATAGAGTCCGTAAAATGCCACATCCAGCCGCTGGACGACGGCTTCTCGCAGGACTTGGAGGGAAACTTCGGCAAGGACGCGGTGATGTTCTGCTGCGACAATGACATAGCCGAGGGCGATTTGATTATCGACGGCAGCGTAAAATGGAAAGTCGTCGGGGTCGAGCGTTACTTTTTCTTAGGCAGGACTCGGCACATGGAGCTGCGGATAAGGAGATCGCTGCCATGATCCAATACGGCGTCACCATAGAGGGGCTGGACAAGCTGCGGGCCGCGCTGAAGAACGCTCCGGATCAGGTGGTTGCCGAAACTTCGAAAGCCGTCCAAAAGTCAGTCCTGACCATAGAGAGCAATTCCAAAAAGGAAGCGCCGGTAAACAAAAGCTTCGGCGGCGGAACGCTGCGGCAGAACATCCGCAGCGGGCTGATAACAAGGCTGCGCGGATACGTCAGGGCCGAAGCTCCATACTCCGGATACGTCGAGGGCGGGACGCGGCCGCACGAAATCCGGCCGGTGGTAAAAAAGGCACTGGCCAACAAGCGCACCGGCGAATTCTTCGGCAAACTGGTGCACCACCCGGGCACCAAGGCAAACCCATTTTTTAAGAGGGGAATCGACGCGAGCAAAAATGCCATTATAGGATTTTTTGAAAGCGCGATAAATACCATAGTTAAAAACTTAGCAAAATGACCACGATAAAAGACATCAAAGCAAAAATAGCGAGCATGCTGCAGGCACTTCCGGAAATCAAGGAAGTGATAGACCATCCGACGTCGGACTTTACCAAGTACCCGGCGGCCGTGGCCACGATCACCGGCGGGACCGGGCAGGTGCTGGACACGCACCGCAATGAGCGGACGTTTAACTTCGTGATCAGGCTCTACCAAGAGCAGTCGGAAAATGGCAAGGACAAATACCAGGCGGACCAGATTTTAACCGACGCGGCGGATGCCGTGATTTTGGCGTTTGACCAGAACCGCGATCTGGACGGCAGCGTGGAAATCGTCCGCGTTTTGGAATTTGAAATCAACTATACCCAGACGCCCGGCACCTACAACTTCGCAACGTTCAAGGTCGAGGCCGTGGTAATTGTCCCAAACTATTCTTAAGTGCTATAATTAAAACATATGCCAAAATTTAAAAATATTTCACATCAAAAATTAACCATCCCCGGCGTGGGAAGCGTAGAAGCCGGGCAGACTGTCGAGCTGCCCGAAAACTTCCACAACGCCAACTTCGAACGAGTAAAAATCGTCGAGAGCAAGGATACAAAAATAAAGGAAAAATAAAATGAACTTTTTAGCGGACAAAAGCTATCTGGCAGTCAAGCCGCAAAGCGCGGCAGCGACTCCGGTCATTCCGAACGTTTTCCTTCCTCTGCGGGCGGAAAGCGTTCGAATCAATCCAAACTACGCGGCCGACCGGCGCATGAAAGGCTTGGATTGGAAATCTGACGAACTGCTCAAGGGCAGCAGGCAGATCGAAGGCGACATTGAAGTCTACGCCGACCCGGACGGGCTGGCGCACGTTCTGAACATGTGCATGGCCAAAGGCAGCACCACGGGAAACGGCACCGACGGATATACCCATCCGTTCACGCCCGGCGAGGGCAAGAGCTACAGCATCGACATCCCGCGCGGCAACTACGCGCAGCGGTTATACGGGGTGCGCGGCGACCAGCTGAAGCTGTCCTACGAGGACAACAAAATGGTGGCCACGTTAAGCATTAAAGCATTGGGCCAATTTTACGCGGCCAGCTTGGCCGGAGCATTAACCGGCGCCGGAATGACCAGCGCGGTACTAAGCCAAGCCTACGGGCCGCGGCCGACCGACGGGCTGGTGGTAGGCGACGTGATCATCGCGGGCGGCGTGGAAATAACGCTGACATCGGTTGACGCCGACGGCGTGACTGTCGGATTTGCCAGCACCACGGTAACGGCCAGCGCAGGCGATCCGGTTTATTTGAAAGCGCAGACTCCGAGCATGAGCACGTTCAGGGAGCCGTTCTACATGGGCGGCACGTTAGTGGGAGTCGCGGCCGACAGTGCCAGTGCTGACACCGCCGCGGCCAGCCGCAGCACAGCCATCCCCGCCTATGAGCTCGACGTCACGCTGAAAAACAATTTGCTCGACGCTCCGGCATCCGGATACATGGGACCGGCCGCGCTGCTAAACCAAGTCAAGGAAGGGCAGCTGACACTAAAGCGCATATTCTCCGATCCGTCGCAATTTGAAAAGTGGCTCGACAACGTAAAGCAGGCGGTGACCATCATCGCCACCGGCAGGTTTATAAAATCAGACTTCTCAACCAGCGAAAAGCTGACGGTAAAACTCCACAACACCAAGCTCCTCACCAACGAGGAACCGCTGGAAGTCGGCAGCTACATCTTCGACAACCAATCGTTCGAAGTCCTCTACGACAGCTCGGATGCCAAAGCCGTCGAGGTCACGCTGGTAAACCACATCGCCGGGACCGGACTATAATTTAAGGCCCTTATAAGGGGCGGAAAGCAAAAAAACACCATGGACAGGCCAACAAAGGAGATCGAAACTCCTATCAGCAAAATCAAAATCCAGCTTCATCTCTGGATCACCGGCAGGCAGGCCGCCTACATTGACGCGGCCGCCTACGAAGCGATGGAAGCCAAGCCGAACATCGCTGGACTGACGGCGGTAACGGACGCGCCGGTAACCATCAGCAAGATGGACACGCAAAAAGTAATTCAGGAAACCGAGCAGCGGGAAACCGAAGTCTACCTTGCCAAAGTCGGCGAGGAAACCGATCCGAAAAAGTGCTTTGACTTGGTGTTCGACCTGCCAGCATACGACTACGCGTTCGTCCGGCAGCAGATCGAGCAGATCAAGATCGAATCTAAAAAAAAATAAAAGACGTGGAGTACCTCCGCGCTTACCGGATTTGCAGAATGATGGGCTGGGATTGGCATACATACCAGTCGCAGCCCGTTGAATTTATACAGGCCATCGAACACTGGGCCAAAAAAGACTACGACCGGCAAAATAAAAAATAAACACTATGGCAGAATCAGCAACGCTACAAATTATCATCGACGCCCAAAACAAGGCAGACAAGACCCTGAACGAAGTGCATGGCAAGCTGGGCGGGCTAAAAGGCAAGATCGAGGACATGGCCCCGGCTTTTAAGGGCATGGCCGCAGTCGGCGGCGTGGCGTTTGCCGGAATTACTGCCGTCATAAAAACGAGCATAGACGCCGCCAACGAAGCCGCCAAAGTGCAGGCCCAGCTGGGGGCGGTTTTGAAATCCACCGGCGGCGTGGCCGGAGTCACCAAGGAAGCCGCGATAGAACTGAGCAAGGCCCTGCAAAAGCAGACCACGTTCGGCGACGAAGCGGTACTCAGCGCGGAAAATATCCTGCTGACTTTTACCAAAATAGGCAAAGACATATTCCCGCAGGCCACGCAGACAGTCCTTGATATGAGCGTGGCACTGGGGCAGGACACCAAGAGCAGCGCGATCCAGCTCGGCAAAGCCCTGCAGGACCCGATCCTCGGCGTGTCCGCGCTCCGCAGGGTGGGCGTGAACTTCAGCCAGGACCAGCAGGACGTTATAAAAAAGCTGGTGGAAACCGGACACGCGGCCGAAGCGCAAAACATGATAATGAAAGAGCTGGCCACGGAATTCGGCGGCAGCGCGGCGGCCCAGACCGAAACCTTTGCCGGAAAAATGCAGCAGCTCAAAGAAAAAATCGGCGACGTGCAGGAAAACATCGGCAACGCATTGCTGCCGATCCTTACAAGGCTGCTGGAAAAAATCACGCCGGTCATCGACAAAATACTCGACTGGACCGAAAAAAATCCGGAGCTGACGGAAAAAATATTATTGGCGGCCGGAGCCGTGGCCGGACTGGTGACCGTAGTCGGCGCACTGGGTCTGGCACTACCGGCAATCATAACTGGAGTGCAGGCGGCCGGGACCGTTATAAGCTTCTTTGCCGCAACGCCGCTGGGCGCGGTCATCGCCGCGCTCGGAGCGACCGCGCTGATCATTAAAAAAGTGATCGACGCGTTCTACGATTTGAAAAACATGGCGGCAGACGCCGCAGCCGCGGCGCAGCAGGCACTGGTGCTGCAGCAAAAGGCAGACGCGGCCATAGCAAAGGGCGGCGGCGCCAGCAGCGTTGAAGCGTTGCAAAAGGCAAAGCAGCAGGCCGAACTCAGCCAAAAGACCAACGAGAACATAGCCAACAAAAACATATTCCAAAAAATCGGAATCGGTCTTGGCATTGGCAGCTACGACACCGGCGGCATGGTGCCGGGGCCGCTCGGCAGCCCGCAGCTGGCCATAGTCCACGGCGGCGAACGGGTGCTCACGGCTGAAGAGGCAAGCAGCGGCGCGGGCAACATGACTTTTATTTTTAACGGCGACATCACGGACAAGGAAGCGTTCATCCGCCAGATAAAAAATATTTTCAATAACCAATTTAACCTAAGCAGGCAAACAATAAAATGATCCAATACGATTCAACCGAGCTGCTGAACGCGACCTACGTGCCGCGATTCGTAAAACACGAGTCGGCCCCCAACCGGCTGCTATCGCTTTTGAAACTGGCCCGGCAGGACGGATCGGTAATTGTGGACGACACGTTCGACGACAAATACATCGACATTCAGGGCTACCTGACCGCCAGCAGCGCGGCCAACCTTGAAGCGGCCATAGACAGTTTTAAGGAACTTATAAGCCGCAAGGACAAAAACCTCGACATAGCATTCGCCAGCGGCACACGGCGGTACGTCTGCAGAAGCGTCAGCCACGAATTCGACCGCGACCATTTCCACCTGCTCTACGTGCCGTACACGATCAGATTTTTTGTGGTAGGCATGGTAGGCAAAGACACCAGCGAAACCACCGCGCTGAACTTAACCGGGCAGACCGCGGCCAGCATTTCCAGCGGATCGATTACCTACGGCGGAACTTACCAGCCGAAACTCCGGCACAAAATAACCATCACGACCAGAGGGAACGCCGACACCGCCAGAATAACCAACGCGGCCGGGGATTACATCGAAGTGGACTTGGACGGGATAGTGAACGGGGACTACATCGAGATCGACGAGGAAAACCAGACTGTAAAGAAAAATGGCAGCGTGGCATTGAACTGGCGCGGCAAGTTTCCGAGCGTGAGCATCGGCGCGGCCACGCTGACGCTGACCATAGGCGGATCGAGCTATACATTAGACCAATATCAAACCAACAACCACGGCGGCAGCCGCAGCGTAATCTACGACAACACCGGCGGGCGCGATCCGATAGAATTCCAAAGCTTCGTGCCGACCAAAAGCGGCCGCAGGAATAAACTCAGCCTATTTTTAAGCCGGGGCGGCAGCCCGGGCGGCAACGTGCTATTCCAAATCCACGAGGACAACAACGGAGTGCCGGGCGCGGCAATAGGCGGCAACTGGCAACCGGCCGTATCCGGACTCGACAACGGCAGCGGCTCGTGGTTTGACCTGACATCAATATCCGGATCTGCTCCGTTTTTAGTGGCAGGCAGGAAATACTGGATCAGGAACTTCTCGATTACCGGCATGAGCGGGACGGACGGCAGCAACTTCATGGGCTGGCATTATACGGACCAGCCGACGCAGTACGCCAACGGCAAAGCGATGGCGCAAAAAAACAACGCGGACACGCTCTACGACGGCGTGGGCGACAGCCAGCAGGCGGACGCGGTGCAAAATGGCAGCTATGATTTTATGTTTCAAGAATTCGTCGGCGACGGCAACAGCCCGAGCTGGACTTTGACCTGGCAAATCTACTACACCAAAAAATACCTATGAAAACGATCACCATCAAAAGCTACACCGGGACGACTTTTAACGGCATCATCAAAGACATGACCTTTGACAGCTTCACCGCGACCAAAAACTCCGGACTGGGGCAATGCGCGTTCCGGCTGGCGCGGGCTTTTGATGCATTCAACCCGAGCGGCGACGTCAGCCTCGGCAACAAGATCGAGGTACGGATCTACGACAAGGACGCGGCGGGCGGCGTTTTAATTTATTCAGGCTACATCGAGCAGCAAAAACCAAGCATCGACGGCGGGCAGGAATCGGTGGAGATAATCTGCGTGGGGAATATAAGCAAGCTGGCCAGCGACGTGCTGAAAAACGGGGCGCAGACCACGCTCTACACCGACACCACCGCGGGGCTTTCAACCAGCGCGGCGACCGCGGCGGAAATCCAAAAGGTGGTAAAGGCCATCATAGACCGCTACAACGCGGAAAACGGCGTCGGCAGCATGCACTACTCGACCGACGGCGGCACCGAAAGCGTGGCGGCCACCGGCAGCAACATGAATTATAAATTTGAAGCACTGACCTACCTGCAGGCCATCCAAAAATGCAAAGACATCGCGCCGCAGAATTATTATTTTTATATCGGGCCGGACGGGACGATTTATTTCAAAGGGCAGCCGACCAGCGCGACGCACACGTTCACCGTGGGCAAAAACATCAAGAGCATACAGGTGCAAAAAGGCATCGACAGCTTAAAAAACATACTGCTGCTTTACGCGCCGAACATTTCCGGCGGCGCGGTTTATAAACAATACAAAGACGACGCCAGCATCAGCCTCTACACGCGCCGGGTGCAGCAGCAGACCGAGAGCAACCTGCAGGATACCGCCAGCATGGATAACCTCGGCAATTCTTTTATTAACGAAAACAAGGACCCGCGCATCCGCGTGATCATGGAAATTGCCGACAACAACGAAAACAGCCTCGGCTACGACATCGAATCCATCCAGCCCGGCGATACCTGCAAAATTACGGGCATAGCCTACGGGACGCTGCTGACCGACAACATGGTGATTCAAGAGGTGGAGTGGCAGCTGGGCAAAGCCACCATCACCATAGAAACCAGAGAGGACTTTGACATGGATACGTTTTTATTAAAATTAAATCAGGACGTGCAGGGCCAGCAGCAGTCTGGCATCCTGGCATCCTACACATAAAACAAAAATGCAAATCGAACTCACCGAAGCAATCGCAATGGCTGGCCTGTCAATAGCGGGCGGCTTTGCGATATTCGGACTCTTTGACCAGCGGGCCAAGAAAAAGAAAAAAATGGAGGACGATGCCGACGACCGGCTGATCAATTTGCTGCAGCAGACAGTCGGCGAGCTGGAAAAAAAGGTGACTTTAATGGAAGCCGACCAGCGGATAATGACAGACGCGCTCAAGGACTTAAAAAGCAAAAACCAGACACTGCTCGAAGTGCTGCAGGGACGGGACAACAACACCAAGGAATTCAACCAGCGCATGCTGGAAGCGGCCGCGATCGCGGAGCAGGCAAACAAACAGGCCGCAAAAAACGGCGAGAATATTAAAAAGCTGGTGGATCTGCTGGAGAAGCACCTGTCAGCCATAGAAAGGAAAATCCAATGACAAACGAATACGGATACGGCACCGGCGCGGTGGCCGACGAAAAAGATGAGCGCGACTTTATATTCGCCGGAGCCAGCCAGCCCTTTGACTGGGACTTGGGCTTTGACATCGAAATGCTGCTCGGCTACCGGAAATACATCGGCAGCGAGGACGCGTTCTACGGGCCGCGCGGCAAGTCCGGATGGGGCTACGACAGATACAAGGAAATCGCGGCCGAGGTAAAACAAAAAAACATCCCGCCGTTTATTATCCAGCCCAAAAACCAAAACGGCAGCAGCAGCTGCACCGGGCAGGGCGCGAGCATGTACCTGTCAGTTTTGAACTTCATCGAAACCGGCGAGTGGGTCGACATCTCGGCAAAGGATATCTACAAGTGGATCAGCCTCGGCTACGGCAAAGGGGCGCAGCTGCGCGACGCTATGGCCCGCTGCGTGGACCCGGGCGTGGCCACGGAAAGCTTAGTGCCGTCCTACGACAAAGGCAATCCGCCGACCGAGGACTTTATGCTGCAGCAAATAACCGAAACCGACGCCATAAAAGCCATCCGGAAAGTTTTGGCCAGCAGGCAATACAGGGTAATCTCCTATACCTCGGACTGGATCGACGCGTTTGCGTGGGCCATGCTGCTGAATTTCGGGGTATACGGCGGCGTAATCGGCAGCAACAATGGCACGTGGATGTCGCAAAAGCCGCAGGTACCGGCCGACGGATCTGATATCTGGGGGCATGCCTTATACTTCGGCAAGGCGGTCAAAGACGCCAAAAAGAATCTCGGCATTATAAACTCATGGGGAAACGGGGCCGGGAAAAACGGCTGGCAGCTGCTCGGCGAGGAATGGGCAACGGCGCAGGTGCTTGGCGCCGGGCAATCGTTCCGGCAGGCTGTGCTGTTTAACCCGTGGACGCTCACGGACAAATCAAATAACATTAACCAAAATCCAATGATCAAAATTTTGAAAGTGCAATTCGCCGACGGCAAGACGTTCGGCGTCATGGTCGACGGACCGAACGGGACGCAGATCGTAAAAGCCACCGACGAAACGCAGTGGCGCAGCTGGGCCAAGACCGACAGCTATCAGCTCCACACCGTAAACGCGGACGGAACAACTGACTGGTCGGTCGACCTGAAGCTGAATTTTTAAGAATTAAGGGAGGGGGAAAACAAAACTTATATGGACTTAAGCAGGCTGACGGATTTTTTGGCAATCCCGATCGTCGGGGCCGCATTGTCGGCGGCGATCCAATACGCCAAAGAAAAATTCCAACTGAGCGCGTTCGGGACTAAGATAACAGTCATCGGCGCGTCGTTGGTGCTGGGCACCGCGTACTGGTTTATAAAGGACACGGCCGCGTGGATTGCCGTCTTAGGCATCTTAGGCAGCGCGACAATGTTCTGGGCTTGGTTTTTGAAGCAAGACGGCCAGTAACGTGCTATAATATAAAAGGCGTCCGGTTTTCACATGGTGTTCCGGACTCCTGCTTATCGGATCGGCTTACAAGCCATTCGGGATTAAATCCTCCTCCCCGGAGGGTTTTTTCTTTGCTATAATTTAAGAGAGGGCAATACTTCTCGAAACCAAAACGATCCAAAAGGAGGGTCGCTATGCAGCATCAACCAGTACACTGTCCGGTCTGCCACGTGGCCGTGGCGCCGTTCGACCCGGAGCGGGTGCAAAAAGACCTCGGAGTATTCCACCGAGCCTGCCTGCAAAAGGTACAAAAGCAACTGGAGGGCAAGCCATGTCATGGAATGCTAAACGTTACCAATGTGGGAAGCGCGGTCGCGATGCGGCTGAACTGACCTCGCACCACGTGCCGCCGAAACATCCGGACCGGCAACCGCACTTCACGCTCGACAAGAGCAGGCTGCAGCATGATGCCTATCATGCCTTATTCCGAGCCGCCGCCACATTCGAGGACGCGGTAAGCATCCTCTGGAATGACTGGTGGAAACCGGCATAGGGAAAACGGGGACGGACAAAACCGCCCCCGCTTTTATGCAAAAAGCCAATAAATTCCAGTTGGTCACTTTGTCGCCAACCAGTTGGTCACTTTCGGGCCAACCAGTTGGTCACTTTGTCGCCAACCTTACCTATCATTAGAGTACATACAAAAGACTACCGACAGATACCTTCCGGCGCCAGCGCCGGAGGGTTTTTTCAATTATGCAAAATATAAGGCGAATTTTAACTAAAAGAGGGGATAACTCGCTGGACTTTAGTATTATATGGAGGTATAATTTAATAAAGCATTAAGCATAGGGGACAAAACCATGAAACCAACAGCATACGTTACGACGTCCGGCCCGCTGCAGCACCGGCCGCCAAAAGACGGCAAACACTACCAGCTGGCCGAGCTGCAGGAAATGGTAGGCGGATACATCGAAACCGTGCGGACGCCAAACGGCATGATCCTCGTGGTCGACGAGGAGGGGCTGCTTAAGCGAAAACCAATTAACATCTCGGCGAGCTTTATCGCGCGGCGAAC
>CAZWRK010000033.1:13898-17669 GCA_964635875.1 uncultured Aquaspirillum sp. | reverse complement strand
ATCGACCTTGCCATAGTCAGCGGGCGGGGCGACCAGCCAAAAACAAGAGAGCTGATGCGGGAACATAAAACACTGTTCCTGCAGCTGCAAAAACTAAGCTGGCACAGGAAATAAAATTAAAACAAAAACCATGAAAAAATTTATTATATTAATACTCGTGATTTTTACCGGAGTCTGGTACGCGCATCGGATCGAAACCAGAACCTATAATGAGCAGAAAAACCAGCTGGACGAAATGCAACGACAGATGGATACCATAGCGGCCGGGCAAAAGGTCATCGAGGAGGAAATAAACAACAGGCTCGAATTCAAACTTCCGGATCAGCAAAAAGAGATCGGGCAGCTCGGCACCGCCAGCTGGTACGATTACGACCTGGCCGGAATAGAAAACTACAGCGCGAGCCACCGGACGGCGGCGACAAGGGACTGGCCGCGCGGCACTATGCTCCACGTCTGCAGCTGGTTTGAAAAAACCAAATGCGTCAACGTGATGGTAAACGACTACGGACCGGACGCCTCGGTGCATCCGGACCGGATCATAGACCTCTCCAGCTACGCCTTTAAGCAGCTCTTCCCGCTGCAGCAGGGACTGGGTCAGGTAACGATAGAAAAAATTAATTAAAACAACATGAACTTAAACAAAGCACATCTCATCGGGCGCGTTACCCGCGACCCCGAACTCCGGACTCTGCCGTCCGGAAGCGGAGTGGTAAAATTCGGGCTGGCTACCAACCACAGCTACAAAAAGCAGTCCGGCGAAAAAGTCGAAACGACTCAATTCCATAACTGCGTGGCATTCGGCCCGCTGGCGGAAAAGGTCATCGCGCCGTACTGCAAAAAGGGGCAGGAGGTCTACGTAAGCGGCCGGATCGAATATCGCGAATGGGAAGCCAAAGACGGCACCAAGCGCACCAGCACCGAAATAATGGTCGAGGACTTCCAGCTGGGGCAAAAGCCGCAGGGACAGCGCAGCGAGCCGCGGGCGCAATCACCGGCTGACGTGGTGGAGCAGGCATTCGGCGGCAAGCAGGACGACAGCTTCGACGGCGGCGACATTAACGTGGAAGACATTTCGTTTTAAGGAGGGCGGATGTTAAAATTTTTGAAAAAAATTCCGGAATTATTTGCGCGGTCGCCGATTCCGGCAAACCCTGACAGCTTCCTAACGGCGGCCATCGAAACCCAAGACCTGCGGCCGCAGGCGATCATAGAAAAATACGCGCTGCAGGCCGCGCGGGAATACGGCGGGCGGATAGACTACGCCATCCGGACCGGGCTGCGGCTCGGCTGGCGGCCAGTCGAGCACAAGCCGGATCAATTTATGATCCGATTCAAAAAGGGCAAGGACACGCTGCTCGATTACTGGTACAGCAAGAACACTGTCGGGACCGTGGTCAGCCACCCGAGCGGCAGGCGGCAGCCACTGTTCCGCCGCAACGTGGACAAAGCAATGCTGCAAACATTATTCAAAAACCCCCGCGCCCACACGGGCGAGGGATACTACGAAAGGTAACACCATGCCAGAAAACAAAACGCGCTCGGTCATCGAGCAAAACTTTGTGGACAGGGCGGTAGCGGACTTCGAACGGGACGTGCGGATTTCAACCGACAGGTTCATCGAGGAACTCGCCAAAAAATATCTGGGGCCGGGCAGGATGTACATCCTGCACAACGCGACCGGCCAGATCAAAGACTTGCTTATTAAGGAAATCCAGTATGATGTTGAAAACGCCGCAGACGAAAAGTTAAAAAAGGTCGGGTCTGCGCTGTACGAGGATTTGCTAAACGAAAAGTAACAACACTATGGCCGACGATCAACCGCCGCGGCCGACTCCGGAGGAGCTTAGGGAGATTGACAAGAAGCTCTTCGGGGACGACGGCGAATAGGCCAAAATAAAAACATGATTGCTCTGATCAAAGAAGATGGCAAAGGCGGGCTGTTCGTGCAGCTGCGCTGGAGCGACAACAAAGGCAACCGCCACGACCGGCAGGACACGCTCAAAGTGCCGCCGGATCAAAAAGTCGACGCCGTGATGGGATGGATGCGGGACAAGCTGGAAGCGGCCCAGCGCAACAACGAGCTGAGATTTAACTGACATGCAATACTGGGTGGCGCGTGAGCTGCTGGGACAGCTCAAAACAATGCGGCTGCATGCGCGGCAGCGGGGCGATTACTTGCAGGCAGACGCTCTCTCGCAGAAAATAAGCCTGCTAAAAAGAAAATTAAAATCCGCCAACAGGCAACTCTTCCACAATGGCAAACGTTGAATTATTCGAACACCAAAAAAAGGGGATAGCGTTTCTGATCAAAAAGAAAAAAGCCATCCTCGCCGACGAGATGGGGCTGGGAAAAACTCGGCAGGCCATCATCGCCGCGGGCAAGGAAAGCGACAGCGTACTGGTGATATGCCCGGCCAGCTTGAAAATAAACTGGCAGCGGGAAATCCGCATGGTTTATCCGGACGCGCGGGTGTGCATACTCTCCACGACGGAAACCGACCCGGCGGGCGGCAGCGGCTGGTACATCATCAACTACGACATCGTGGAAAAGAAAATGGCGGCGATCGAGGGGCTGATCGAGCGCGGCATGGACACGCTGATACTCGACGAGGCCCATTACATCAAAGGCAAAAGCATCAGGGCAAAAGCGATCGTGGGCGGCCGGATGAAAAAAGGCGACGGCTGGCTGTCGTTTTCCGGAATTGCCAAAAAGATGCAGCGGGTCTACTGCCTGACCGGGACGCCGATCCTAAACCGGCCGATCGAGATATTCAACCTCTTAAAAGCCATCGGGCATCCGCTCGGAAAAAACGAAACGGAATTCGCCACGCGCTACTGCGGCATGTTCTGGATGGTAAAAGTCCAAGACCTCGAAACCGGCAGGCAATTCCTGCAGAGCCAGGACCGGGCCTATAAGTATTACAACAACCGCAGCAGGTACCGGCACCTGTTCAAATTCCCGAACATGACCGGCGCGACCAACCTCGATGAGCTGCGGCAAAAGCTGGACGGCAGCATCATCCGGCGCAAGAAAAACCAAGTGCTGGATTTGCCGGAAAAAATAATCTCGGTCATGGAAGTGGAAATGGACGAAACCACGCGGCGCGAATACGACCACGCATGGGAGTCCTACCTCGAATACCTGCAGCGAAACCCGATAGATCCGGAAAAGCTGGAAAACATCCTGCAGGCCAAGCAGCTCGTGGAGCTGCAAAAATTAAAACAGGTCTGCAGCCGGGCCAAGATCGAGCGCATCGCGGCCGACATCCAAAACGCCGTGGAGCAGGACGAAAAGGTCATCATCTTTACCCAGTACACCAAGACAGTCGAAATGCTCGCGGACAAAATGCGCGAGCTGCAGATAGGCTGGGTTAAACTCACCGGCGAGGACGACATGGACGACCGGCAGGCGTCGGTCGACAGCTTCCAAAACGATCCGCTGATAAAAGTTTTTATAGGCAACATCGAAGCGGGAGGCGTCGGCATTAACCTCACCGCGGCCAGCATCGTAATGTTCGCCGACATGGACTGGAGTCCGGAAGTCCACCGGCAGGCTGAGGACCGGGCGCACCGGCTTGGGCAGGGCGGGACCGTAAACGTTTATTATTACGTCTGCCCCGGCACCATCGAGGAGGACATCATCGAAATCTTAAACAACAAAAAAAACATCGCTGACCAAATACTGGAAAAGGGCGGCAAAAACAGAATCAATAAAACCGGCGCGGCCGCGGCTTTCCTGCGGCTCATGGCAAAAAAGATATCCACTACCGG
>CAZWRK010000033.1:3290-13798 GCA_964635875.1 uncultured Aquaspirillum sp. | reverse complement strand
GACAGAAAAGGTGGAAGTCACCACCGAGGAAATGGATCTGATCACCGAAGGGCTGGATCAGGTCAAGGCCGACTACGAAAAGGTGCTCGCATCCGAGGAACGGATGAAGCTCAACGACGCGGCCGCTGCCACGCGCAAGCGCATCGGCAGGATCGAGGACTTAAAAACAAAGTTCCTCCACAGCTAAATTTTTATAACAGGGGCCGGGCCAACCGGCCCCGGAAAAAACACCATCAATATGGCAAAGAAAAAAACGGCAGGCCAGGTGCCGGAAAATAAACTGGCGAAGCAGGAACCAACCGACGGGCTGGTGATAGTGCAGGAAAAAATCAAGGGCATGCAGGCCATGCTCGACCAGACCAAAGTCACCAACGACGATGAACTCAAGGCCATCTCAGACAAGATCGGCGCGGTAAAAAAGCTGGGCAAATACATCAGTCAGGAAAAAGACAAGTTCGTAGCACCGGCCAAAGAGATCATCCAGCAGGCAAAGGAAAAGTACGATCCCTACATCAAGGAATGCCAGAACGCCGAGGGGACGCTCAAGAGCCGTGCGCTGGCTTACATGCAGGAACAGGAAAGGGTCAGGCTGGCAAAGGAAGCCGAGATCGCCAAAAAAGCGGAAGAGGGCAGGATCAAACCCGAAACGGCCATCCGCCGCATGGAAAACCTCCCCGACGCTCCGCGCAACGTTAACACCGGCGAGAGCGGCCTGCGGATGAGCAAGCGCAAAGTCGCGGTCATCGTGGACCCGGCGCAGGTACCGGACGAGTACTGGATCATCGACGAGGTAAAAGTACGAAAGGTCGCACTGGCCGGAGTGAACATCCCCGGCGTGGAGGTAAGGGAAGAGGCGGGGCTGGCTTCCTTAGCCTAAGAGCGGTACAATAGCCCAAAGCATTAACAGCAAACACTATGGCTAAGAAAAACACCAAAAAGCCGCAGGAGGTTCCGGAAGCGGAAGTCCAGCGGGAAAGGTCGGAAAGCGACAGCAAAGAGATTCGCGTGATCGAGCGGATCATCGAAAACAACGAAGTCGCTCCGCACGACGCGTTCGGGAAACTGACGCGCGGACAGGTCGATCTTATAAAAAGAACCATCGCCAAAGACGCCAGCGATGACGAGCTGCGGCTCTTCCTGCAGGTCTGCAAGGGAGCGCAGCTAAACCCATTCTTAAAACAGGCGCACCTTGTGCCTTACTGGGACAGCAAAGAGGGGCAATGGCGCCGGGCGATAATCGTCGGCATCGACGGCTTCCGCTCGGTGGCCGAAAGCTCCGGCGCGTACGCAGGCAACGAGGACCCGATCTACGATGGCGAGCATGAGGTGACCTACGAGCAGGACAAGCAGACGAAAAAATTCCAAGCCCCGCTCAAGGCCACCGTCACAGTTTATAAGATCGTGGACGGGCAGCGTTACCCATTTACCGCCACGGCCCGCTGGAGCGAATACTACCCCGGCGAGAAAAAAGGCTTCCAATGGCGCATCCGGCCCTACTTCATGTTAGGCAAATGCGCCGAGGGACTCGCGCTGCGGAAAGCCTTCCCCAAACTCCTCTCCGGCATGTACGTGCAGGAGGAAATGGACCAAGCCCTGCAGGGGCCGACGGAAGAGGAAAAATCGGCCAAAGCGTTTGACACCTTGAAAAAAGCCATCGGGAGCGCGACAATACCCCAGCTGGAAAGCTACAAGAAAAAGATGGCTGCCTCGGAAAAATACAACGCCGCGCAGAAAAAGGAATTCAACAAGATGGTGGCCGACCGGATCAAAGAGCTTCAGCCTAAAAAATTAAATGCCGCCAAACCGGCGGCGGAAGAAAAAGACGCGCCTGCGGGCGACGACTTTATCGACGAGCATGCTGACTCCTAAGCCTTACATCAGCTGGACGCAGCTGCAGCTGTGGGAATCATCCCCGGAACGCTACAAACAGGTGTACGTTTACGGGGAAAAGATTCCCATCAACCGCGGCATGGCGTTCGGCAAAATAATGGCCGAGTGCCTCGAAACCGACTCGCTGGCAGGCGATCCGGTGCTCGACCTGATGATGGCCCAGATACCGAAACTGGAAGCGATGGAGCTGGAATTAACCGCCGACTTAAACATGGGCAGGGGGAAAAACCCAATCCCCCTGCTCGTGCGGATGGACACGGCGCAAAAAGACCTCTCCGCTTTCAAGGAATACAAAACGGGCCAAAAGCCGTGGACCAAGAAAATGGTCGACGAATTCGGGCAGATAACATTTTATGCCACCGCGATCTGGGCCAAGACGGGCAAAATCCCGCAATCGATAGAATTGGTGCATATCCCGACAATAACGCAGCCAGACGGCAAAATTGGAGCTACAGGGGACATTTTTCGGCATGCCACGACCCGGAATATGGCGCAGGTGCTGAACATGATAGTCCGGATCAAAAAGGCGTGGGCCGGGATACAGGAAATGGCGGCGGCGGAACTTTTATAAAACAAACTAAAAATTAAAACATGGACGGCTTAACAGAAACCCAAACGGCAGTCTTGGAGCAAATCAAAAGCCACAGGAGGGGCGACGAGGTAACCGGCGGGATGATCTCCGCGCTTATAGGCTTAATCGACAAGCGCGAAACGCCCGGCGCCAACCTCAGAGCGGTAGTCAACGCGCTGCGGCGCAAAGGCTATCCGGTGCTGGCCAACGGCAAAGGATACTTCTGGCCCAGCGGCCGGGCCGACATCGAGCAATACAAAGACTCGCTGGTCGGGCGCATTAAAAAGCAGCAGCAGGCTCTGGAGGGAATTATAAAATCCCTCGACGACTGGGCGGTGCAGAATAACCTCACCGGCCCGAAGCTCGGATACAGCAGCTGCCACAACGCGCCGACATTCGGCGGCGGATACTGCACCGTCTGCAGGCAAAAGAATGAGATACATCCAGCCAAAATTGAAATCGGAAATCCTCGCTGATCCGTACTACAAGCTCTGCGCGAGATTTTCCGACGGCGGCTGCAGGGGACGGGTGACATGGGAGCACTGCTGGATTTACGGCGGCAAGCAGATAAACGAAAAGTGGGCGATCATACCGCTCTGCTGGCGGCACCACCTCGGCGACCTGCTGGACAAAAACAAGAACCGATGGCTCTCGATCAGGAGGGCGACATTAACGGACCTGCAAAAATACCCGCGCATGGCGTGGGAGCAGATCAGAAAACGACTTAATAAAATTTATGGCACAGAGTGAAAAAACATATACCGCAAAAGAGATAGAGGAAATGCTGTGGATACCATGCTGCCATACCAGCGGCATGCACGATCCGGTGCATTTTGCGGAACGCAAATATATCTGCCGCGACCAGCTGGCAGATGCGATGGAAAGATTTTGCAAACAGATCGGCATCAACCCGAAAACAAAATCCGATCCGGAGTGCGGATGGTGCGAAGATTATCCGGAAAAGAAAAAGGGAGAGGGCATGCTGTTGTTTGATGGCAGGAGGAAAAAATGATCAAGCCTAAATTTTACGGACATGCCCGCGGTGGAAAGTTTGTACCGGACGAACCGGACGTGTTGCGGGATTATATGGCGAAATTTCCGGACGGCAAGGAAATGGAAATGACGATCGGGACGAAGTACAAGCGGCGCAGCCAGGGCGAACCGGGCGAGCAGACAAACTTCAACGGCTACTACTGGGGCGTCGTGGTGCGGATCATAAGCGACGTCATGGGCGAGCTGGACGATCAGGTAACGCACAACCTGCTGCAGATGAAATTTAACAAAAAGGGAGTGACAGTCGGCGGCGAAAACATCGAAGTCCCGGCAGGCACCAAGGAAATGAGCGGCGCGGATTTTTCCGAATACTGCAGCAAGATCAGGATGTGGGCGGCGCAGCCCGGCAGCATTACGGAGCGCGGCGTCTACATTCCGGAACCGCACGAGGCGGAATACGACGACAGGGGATAGGAGGTGGAAAAGTAAGTCTGGATAAAACCGGACCGGAGAGGTACAATTAAAATCCAACAACAAATTAAAAACTAAAACACCATGAAAGCCATCGGGGAATTACTGAAGCGGCCGGTTGCCTACCAGCCGATACTCGCGAAAGCGTTCGGGTCGGTCAAGCTGGCCCTGCTCTGGAGCCAAATATACTACTGGAGCGACAAAACAAAAAACAAAGAGGGGTGGGTTTATAAAACCCGCGAGGATTTATTCGAGGAAACCGGATTGTCGCGCAAAGAGCAGGAAACAGCCCGCGATCTTGGAATAGAACTCGGAGTGCTGGAAAGCAAAAGGATGGGGCAGCCTTGCACCGTCCACTTTCGCGTAGACTTGGACAAGACGATCGACATCATCGAAAGCTACCAGCAAAAAAAGCCGGTCGCAAAAACCAAAGTGCTCGCGCTGCCGAAACCGGACGAGCCGACGGACGCGCAGGTTAAGCAGGTGTTCGAGGTTTTTTATAAGACGGTAAACCCGAACATCAACTACGGCAACAAAACCAGCCGCGGCGCGGCGGCATTTTTAATAAAAAAGTACGGGCTGCAGGAAACGATCAACATGGCGGCCTACGCGGTGAGCGTCTTCGGGGACAGGTACGCGCCGACAATCACCACGCCGTACGAGCTAAAAGAAAAAATGGCGGCACTGGCTAAGCATAAGCTGGGGCGGGCCACCGAGGGAAAGGGAAAAAACTATGACGAATGAGCTGGCCAGACAGCAAAAGTGCATCGTGCTGCGCAACGGGCTGGAAATCTGGGTCGACAAAGACAAGGCGGAAAAAATCGAGGACGACTGGATCAACGGCAGGCTCAAGGGGCCGTTTAAGATCGACGGCCGGACGCTGAATACGGCAGACCTCTCGGCGTTCGCGCTGCCGCAGGACATGACTGATCTGGTGCACCGGAAAAACGGCGAGTGGAAATGCAAGTCCGGCACGTGGCACAGCCGCGGCGAAAAGTGCGAGTGCGCCAGCAACGAGGAAAAGAAGTACGCGCAGCTGCGGCAGCAGGCTATAGAAGCCTGCGGCAAATGCAGCAACGGCTGGATACAGACGGACCGGGGCATGGCGCCGTGCGAATGCGTGGTAAAATTAAATAAGAAGTTAACCAAAAAACAATGAGCGGAAAAAACGAAAAAAAACACAGGCAGCTGGTTCGCAGGCTCTTCGGTCGTGAAGCCCGGCAGCTGGCTGAAGTTATGGCAGAGAAAAACGAGCGGCTGCTGAAGCCGAAGCCGCGCTGGATTCCGGACTTTGTCTGGATCTGGCTATTATCATTTTTTATTTACATAAAAAAGTGATCGAGAAAATTATCCATCAAATCTGGGTCGGGGAATTGCCGCCGCCGAAAAAGTGGATGGCAAGCTGGCAGGGAAAAAACCCCGGCTGGCAATATGTGCTCTGGGACAACGACAAAATATTCGGCCGCAACTGGGAAAACCAAAGAGCACTAAACCACTACGCGAAGCTCAAAATGTGGCATGGCGTGGCGGACGTGGCACGGTACGAGATACTCCGCGAGCATGGCGGCTTTATGCCCGGAGCGGACAGCGAGTGCATCCTGCCGATAGACGAGCTGTTCTCGGACGGCCGGGAGCTTTACGCGGTATCGGTGAAAGGCAACCCGGCTGACTGGCAGCGGTTAAAACGGATCGGCGAGCCGGACGACGAGCAATACCTGCCTCCATTTTTGGCAAAAGACGCCGGTGATTTTGAAAACTTTATAACACCGATCTACGCGGCGGCCAAAGGAAACGAATTTCTTGACGCGCTTATATCGGAGATCGGGCAGCTGCAGGAATACGGGCAGCCGTGGATGACAACCGGCAACATGCTCTGCACGAAACTGGCGGCAAAGCTCCGGCCGGAAATCACCGTCTGGCCCATGCATTACTTTTTGAACGAACACCCGCGGACAGCGGCGTCAAAATATCATTATATTTATACAGGCAAAGATAAAATATTCGCGAAGCATTTCTGGGGAACAACCCGGCGGTGCTACGACAAAGGAATCGAAAAATGAAAAACAAACCAGACCTCGTCTACATGCTGGGCGGGGGCAGCAAGTGGGACAACAACGAACTGCGATACTCCATCCGGAGCGCAGTAAAAAATTTCCGATCGCAATTCGGCCGGATTTTCATAGTCGGCATAAAGCCGGAATGGCTGCAGGGCGTCCTGCAGATCAGGATGCGCGATCCGTACAGCTGCAAGCTGCAGAACGTGATAGAAAAATTAAAAGCGGTCTGCAAAGACGAACGGGTCAGCGAAAAATTTATTTTGATGAACGATGACTTCTTTTTCCTGAAACCGGGGACGCTCAAGACCATGCACCTCGGCAACATCGACAACCAGATCAAAAAGCACAAGACCAAATCCGGTTATTACTACGAGGCACTGATCAAGACCAAAGTTATGCTGCAGGAAAACTTCAAAGTGACGGAGGTTAAAAGCTACGAAGTCCACGCACCGATGGCGATGGACAAACAGGTGCTGCTGCCGCTGCTGGAAATCGCCGGGGCCACGGCGCAGTCGTTCCTGTTCCGCAGCATTTACGGAAACGCGTCCGGAATCGGCGGGGCGCAGGTAACGGACTTCAAGGCATACCAGCAGGCGGAACTCGCCTACCAGATAAAAAAGGAACGGCAATTCTTATCGACCAGCGACCAGCTGGTGCATAGCGAAAAGTTGCGGGCATTACTTAAGCGGAAATTTCCGAAAGCGACAGAGTACGAAGCCGACGCCGGACGCGGATCGCTGCAAAAACCGGGACGGCGGGAAAGCAAGGCGCGGTACGTGGCGATAGAGAGATTCAACTACAACGGGACCAATTTCAACCCAGGGGATATTTTACCGGCCGCAGTCGTCGAAGCGGTCAGGCTTAACAAATCAATGGACTACGTATGGAAAAAAGCATAAATCCGTGTTATAATTTATTTATAACGCAAAACGCCATGACCAAACTTCCAAAATGGGTCATCCTTGCGATCGCAGCGGCCGCCTCAATACTCGTGATGGCACTGGCGGCACCGGCAGCGAGCCACGCGGCAACCGTGGACGTTACCAATACGCAGCAGCTAAACAACCTCGGCGGACTGCAGCCAACGCAGGCCCGCGACGCGGTCATCCAGCTGCAGGCGGAAATAAACGATCTCAAGGCGCAGGTAGGACAGCTCCAGCTGCAGAACCAAGTCCTGCAGCAAAAGCTGGCCAACCAGCCGGTGCAGGGGATACAGGCACCGGCCAGCAATGACGCCGCGCTCGAACAGAGAGTGAGCGTCTTGGAATCCAAATACCAAAAGCTCGCCGAGGACTTGTTCTGGCTGGCGCAGCAGGTATTCGGGATAGCAAAAAAAATAGGCTTCAAAATTCAATAACACCATGATTTATTTTATTGTAGGAGCCGTCTGTTTCTTGGCGGGATTGGTTATAGGAATGGCCGCAGCGACCGCTGCCGAAGCCACAGACCATGACCATCCGCACGACTGGCGGCCGTAAATTAAAAACCCATGCCAAAAATAAAATGGAAAACCGAGCGGCGCAAAGTCGCTGACTTAATGCCAGCAGACTACAACCCGCGAAAAATCACTGACAAAGAACGGCAGGACTTAACCGAGTCCATCAAGGAATTTTCGGAAGTTGAGCCGGTGGTTATAAACACAAACAACAAACTGATCGGCGGCCACCAGAGAGTGAGCATATACGCCGATCTTGGCATTTCCGAAATCGATGTGAGAGTTCCGGACCGGGAATTGAGCATGGAGGAGGAAATGCGTTTAAATTTGAGGCTGAATAAAAATACCGGGGAATGGGATCCGGAAAAGCTGGCGGATTTAAACATGGACATGTTATTGGATGTCGGTTTTGACAAGGAAAATCTGGCCGACATTTGGGACAATGACGAAACCAGCGACGATGAATTTGACGAAAACAAAGCCATCGCCAAAGCAAAAAAAACAAAAATAAAACCGGGAGATATGTTCCAGCTCGGGGAGCATAGATTACTTTGCGGAAATTCAACGGTCGAATCCGATGTCGAAAAATTGGCAGGCGGACAGACAATGGATATGATTTATTGCGATCCGCCTTATAACATCGGACTCAACTACGAGGACGGCTGGAGCGGCAGCGACACCGGCCATAAGTACCGCGGCACCGGCGCGACGCGCAAGGATACGTCGGGAAAGTTTCCGGACTTAAAATACAAGGGCGTCAAAATCAACGACCGCAAAACCGCGGCCGATTATATGGCGTTCATCGGGCAGACAATAGACAACGCGCTGCAGGCATCGGGGAAAAACGTCCATGTTTTCTACTGGTGCGATGAAAATTTTATCTGGGTAATGCAGCAGGCATTTTCCGAACACGGCATAGACCCGCGGCGGGTTTGCATTTGGATAAAAAACAATTTCAATATGACGCCGCAGTTCGCATTTAACAAAGTCTACGAGCCGTGCGTATACGGGACCGTGGGCAAGCCGTTCTTAAATCCCAGATACCGGAACCTCAACGAAATACTGAACAAGGAAATCGAGAGCGGCAACCAAGTCCACGACGAAATATACGACATCTTCAACATCTGGCTGGTTAAGAGAATGGCCACGCAGAGCTATAACCACCCGACGCAAAAGCCGGTGCAGCTGCACGAAAAGCCGCTGAAGCGGTGTACGGCGCCGGGCAGCAAGGTGCTGGACTTATTCGGCGGCAGCGGGTCGACGCTGATCGCCTGCGAGCAGCTCAAGCGCAAAGCCTACCTCATGGAATTAAATCCGGTATTCTGCCAAGTGATCATAGACCGCTGGGAGCAGCAGACCGGCAAGAAAGCGAAAAAGGTAAAATGAAATCCGGCGAATATTGGGACTACATGTGCCCGTGCGGATGGATGCCGAGCGAGTACATCGGCTTCAACCCGAGCGAGCGCGATTCGGCGGAAGCGAAAAAGCGGCTGGAGCAGCGCGTAGAAGAGCACAACAAAAAGTGCAGAATCCTAAAAAAACCCCATGCTTAATATTTTATGCGCGTTGCTGCCGCTGATGTTCTGGGATTTTTCAATCCCGCACAGCCGCATGGCATTCACGCTGATAATTTTTAACGGCTTTATACAGGGCATGCTCTGGACAGTCCGGAAGGACTTAAAAGCGGTGCTGAAAAAAGACGCCGAGCGCATGCAAAAAGAAATAGAAAAATTATAAACTTATGGCAAAACAAAAATCAATCGAAGTCAAAACCGGCGACGTGTTCCAGCTTGGAGATCACCGGCTCGGCTGCGGCGACAGCACCTACGCCGAACTGGTTGCCAAAGTCACCGGCGGCCAGAAAATCCGGCAGATTTTAACGGACCCGCCATACGGCGTGGCCTATGTGGAAAACAAGGCCCATTTTAAGGAAACGATCGGGGCCAATATTTCGAACACGACCAAGATCGCGGGCGACCAGCTGCAGACGGACTCCGAGTATAAGGATTTTACCTGCCGCTGGCTGAAAGCGGCCGTGCCGCATCTGGCGCCGTACAACACCTGTTATATTTTCAACTCAGACCTTATGATGTGCGCTTTACGGGCGGGCATGAAAGAGGCTGGTTTTTATTATTCGCAGATGATCATCTGGGTTAAAAACCAAGTCGTCGTTGGCCGCAAAGACTACCTGCCGCAGCACGAAATCATCGCCTACGGCTGGAACGGCAAGCACAAAATGGAAAGGGCCAAGGGCAAGAGCGTGATTTTTTACCCGAAGCCCAGCCGCAGCAAGCTGCACCCGACCATGAAACCGATCGGACTGCTGCGGAAGCTGATACTGGACACCACGAAAATAGGCGATTTAATATACGATCCGTTCGGCGGCAGCGGCAGCACACTGATAGCGGCCGAGCACACCAAGCGGAAATGCGCCATGCTCGAAATCGAACCGGCGCACGTGCAAACCATCATCAAGCGGTGGCAGATACTGACCGGAAAGGAGGCGGTGAAGCTATGACATGAACAGGATTATATTCAGGATCACCGGCCACGCCAGACAGAGGATCGAGCAGCGGCTGCAGACGCGGCCGCACAAAATAAGGAAGCTCGTCCGGAAAGCGTGGAAAAGCAACTACTGCAGCAGCTGGCGGAAAAACAAGATCGAATACCAGCGCAGCTTTGATCCAAACCGGCAGGACATCGAATACCGCGAACTGATGGGATACCTATTCGTATTTGAAGCCGTTCCGTTTCCGGACGGCAACGTCAGGGCAAAATTAATAACCGTGTACTGAAAATTATGTGGAATTTTATAAAGAAAAATTGGAAGTACCTAATACTTTTTATCTGATATGGCTTTCAAATTTAAAAAAATTTTAATTGAAGAACGGACACCGGGCTGGAGCGCGACCTACGAGCTGCAGGTCAGCCCGCACCTGCGGGTAAAAAATATCCGCGACCGGCTGCAGTTTATATTGCCGCTGCCCAAAGGGACGCGGTTCTACTACTCCGGCGCAGAGCTTGGGCCCGAGGACCGGCCGTTCGAGATCGTAACAGAGGGGAGGTCGCTTATAGCATGGCACAAATAAAA
>CAZWRK010000033.1:0-3190 GCA_964635875.1 uncultured Aquaspirillum sp. | reverse complement strand
CCCAGGCTGGCGCAGCAGGCGAGGACCGCGCGGATATCAATGGATGACGGCTGCGGGCTGTGGTCCAACCGGGAACGCGCCGAAATGATGTTTGATCCGCAGGCTCAGTTCCACCTGGTATTGCAAGACGACGCGATTTTGTGTGATAATTTTATTGAGAGGGCCGAGGCACTGCTAAAAGAACCGGACGCGGTATACAGCTTTTACCTCGGCGCCAGAAAAGCGCACAAGTTTCCAAAAGTCGAAAGCGAAATAAAAACAAACTGGTTAAGCTGGGGCGTGGCGGTCTGCATACCGACGAAAATAATTCCGCACATGATGGGCTGGTGCAGCGTCCAGCCGAGCGATGTTCCGGACGACACCCGGATAGCGAGATACTGCAAGGCCAAAGGGATCAGCGTCATCTATCCGCTGCCGAGCATAGTAAACCACCGGCACGACGAACAATCGCTGGTGGGAAACGCGAACAGCGGCGGCCGCAAAGCTTACTGGTTTATCGGGGAGCAGCCATGACTGAAATAGGAACGCTCGACCCAAAAATGATACTGCAAATCCTGCGGGACCACCTCGACGAGCTGGACGAACCCGAGCAGGAAAGCATTATCTCCGCAGCAGAAAAAATAACCGGGATCTGGACGGCGGCAATGAAAGCTCCATCCTACGCCGATGACATCATGGATCTGGTGGAAGCGGAGTGGAAAAAGGCAGACGAGGAATTCGCCCGGCAAAGCGAAAGATTCAACCAAATGCACAGCAAGCGGATCACCTGCGGGCTTAAACAATTCAACGACTGGCAGAGAGATAACCTCGGAGGATTCCGCCAGCACATAGCAAAGGTCAAAAGATACCACGACCGGAAGCTAAAAATTTACCAAGACATATGGGAAAACTCGGAAAGGCAAGGGGCCACTACAACATAAGCCATAGAAGAAAGCAAGGACCGGAATCGGCGAAAACCGACATTTTACCGGCCTCGGCTGCCTCTAATGGCCAGCCAGAGCAAAAAAACGCGGCTGTGGCAGGCGAAATTGAAAGCGAGGACCAAATCCGCACACGGGTAAATAAAAAGCTGTTTTTGGAGCAATTCCCGAAAAGCAAGTTTATAATCTACGACACCTGCCAAAAGATAGGAATCAACCGGGACACTTTTTATAACTGGCGGCGCGACGACCCGGAATTCCGGATGGCCGTGGAAGCGGCAATCGACAAGGTGGTGGATCTGGCCTACGACGCGCTGCTTTACCAGATGTTCCAAAAGCAGCATGCGCCCAGCATCCATTTTTTCCTTGAGCGCATGGACCCGCGCTTCAAACAAAAAGGCGAGTATACCCTAAACCCCGGCCAAAAGCCGCTGGAGGAAATCGCCGATGAGGAAATAAGCGAAACCGAAAATGAAACGGACAAACCGACAACTAATCGAGGGCTACCTGCGAATCCGCAACAAGCGGGGGCAGCTCGTGCGCTTCCAGCTAAACCCGGCGCAGGAGTATTACTGGCAGAGAAAAACCCGCCGCAACATAATACTGAAAGCCCGGCAAAAAGGAATCTCAAAGATCGTCGACGCGGATCAGCTCGTAGACTGTATCCGGACGCCGACTAACGCGGTCGTCATCAGCCACGAAAAGGAAGCCACGCAGAGATTGTTCGATGCGGTGCGTAATTTTACGCTATACGCCATAAACCAGCCGCGCACCAGCATAGACAACAAAAGCGAAATCAAATTCCCGATGCGCGGCAGCACATACTTCATCGGGACCGCCGGGCAAAGGGCGTTCGGGCGCGGCGACACCGTGCAGCGGGCGCATTTATCTGAAGCCGCATTTTACCCAGACCTTGAAAAAATACTGGCCGGAATTGCGGAAGCGGCCGAGTACGGGCAGATAGACATCGAGAGTACCCCGAACGGCCGGGACCAATTTTATAACGAATGGCAAAAAGCAAAACTGGGCAAGAGCAGCTACACGCCGATTTTTATTCCGTGGTTTATCGACGCCGAATACAGCAAGGACAGCCTGTCGGAAAAGGAACGGCGCGGACTGTCGGCGGCGGTGCAGCAGATGTTCAACATCCCAGACGACGAATTCCTGCAGCAGCTGACCGAAGAGGAAATCCATCTGGTGGAAAAGGTGGCGCGGGACTGGGGCATAGTTTTAACCGCCGGGCAGCTGAAATGGCGCCGGTATAAAATCTGGGACAAGGGCGCATTATTTTATCAGGAATATCCGGAGGACGACGTCAGCTGCTTCCTGCAGAGCGGACGCTCGGTATTTACGCAGATCACCACGGACGAAACCCTAAGAGTGCCGATGGACAACTTTGTGCGCTGGCAGGGCGAGCCGGGACGGAAAACGGAACTCAAGCGCAAGCGGTTATTCGGCGGGCTGGACGGAGCCGAGGGAGTGCAGGGCGGCGACAATCACTGCTTCTCGGTAATCGACATCGACGAAAAGACGGGCAAGGGCGTGGTTATATTCGAGCTATGGAGCAACGAGCCGCTGAACATGTTCGACGAGCGCGTGGCCAAAATCTGCAGGCACTTTGACATCCTGCTCGGAGTGGAAAAAAACGGCATCGGCTCGGCGCACTGCGTCAAGCTGGAGGAACTGGGCGTTGAATTCGAAGTCTGGGACACCAACAGCGCAACCCGGCCGGTCATGATATCGGAACTGGAGGAAGCCTACAGAAAAGCCGAACTGGTGGAAACTTATCCGGAAGCGGAAAACGAAGCGCGGGACATGGTGTTCAAAGGCAGCAGGCCGGAGCATAGGGACGGCAAGCACGATGACCGGATATTCAGCCGGGCCATAGCGTGGCAGATGCGGAAATTTATCGGAGGGGGAATCAGCTTCTTAAGCGATCGCGAAAGGGACTAAAAATGAAACTCACAGACCTAAACCCAAGATTTACCCACGACGGCCCGCAAAAGGTGCTCGTGTTCGAATGCCCGAAATGCCAGAGCGACGGCAAAGACGTCGGGGAATTCACCGGCCACTGCTTCCGCATACCGATAGACGGCGACCGGCCGTGGCATATAGACAGCGAGGACTTCCAAACGCTGACGATGCGGCCATCGGTGCTGGATTTAACGCCGGGCGGATGCCACGTGCATTTTTATATAACCAAGGGCGAGATCGAGCTGCTACCTTGACAACAAAAAAAGTGCTATAATTAAATTAAGAATAAAACTAAA
>CAZWRK010000032.1:0-37513 GCA_964635875.1 uncultured Aquaspirillum sp. | reverse complement strand
GACAATGTAAACTGGGTATTATGTCCATTGCAAAACGTTGCAAGCGTTCCACTTGGTGAAAATACATCGGTTTCAGGTAGTGGACAGGCAATGTATTCTATTGCTATTAACTTCAAGTATTTTCGTAGTCGTATTTCTGCATATACTTCTGGGACGGTTAATACAACGTTGGTTCTTTCTACATTACCAGCGCAGATGCCAACCACGCAAACGTTTACACAGAAAGACGGGGACTGGTCATTTGGTCCAGTACCAGAAACAACAATCCTGACTTCAGCAGCACGCACCACAACGCAAACAGGAGCAGACCAAACAAACAACAATGGTCGTGGTCTTAAGGTTGTGTTGGATATGACCAATGTTGCAGCAGGTCCTGACGTTACTTTGACCATCGATGCAAAAGACCCAACATCAGGCAAATACTATAATTTGCTTACAGGCGCAAGCGTCACTACAGTTTCAACAAATGTGTATACCGTGTACCCAGGACTCACACCAGTTGCAAACAAAACCGTCTCTGACGTGTTACCGCGTACATGGCGTGTAGTTGTGACAGCAAACAATGCAAACAGTGCTACATACTCTGTGGGCATGAGTTACTTAACATAAAAAACTATGCAATACACCATTCAAGAACAAAAGACAGTTCGCATCGTTTATGGAGACGTAGACGAAAGCGGATTGCGTCCATGGACTGCTGTCGATGACGAAGAAGGCGATAAAACATATGTTGTCGTATTGCTTGAAAACGGTGAGACAGTCGACATTTTTGTCGATAGTACTGACCCAGCAGAAGTCCAAAATCAAGTGGAAATACTAATAAGAAGCACAATAACTCTATGACACAGTTTATAGGCGCAAGAACACCGGCTGCATTCGTTCCATACGCAAGCAGACAACAAATAGTGTGTGCTGGCGACTCATTAACTGTTGGAAATCAGAGCGTGTCTACAGGCGGATACAAGGAATGGTTGCTCCGTTCAATAGGAAGTTCACTCTACGCTGGGGCATATTACCCAAACGTGATCGGAGCTGACTATGCAAACTCTTACAGCTACGCAAATATTGGCGCATCTGGCATTACATCTAACAAGTTGCTCAACAATTACGTAATACCGGAAATTGCAACCATTCCAAGTATCACAATGCCTGTCGCACCAGACGTTGTATTTCTATTGATTGGCACAAATGATTTTTTGTCTGGCGTTGCCAAAGCAACTTGGCTCGCTAATTACGACGCGATCATCAATGCTTTTGTTGCAGCAAACGCAAACTGCCATGTTTTCGCTGGTAATTTAATAGACAGAAGCGGTTATACGTCAACAGTCACCGATTGGAACGCGTCTCTTGCTTCACAATTGGCTGCACGTGGCGATTACGGTACGACAACAGGCCATGTTCACCCAGTTGACCTATATACAGGAATTGGCGCGTACAGTGGTACGAACTATGCAGACCTGACACATCTCAATGCAAATGGGTACAAAAACCTCATGGCACCAACATGGTTTAATGCTTACGATTTAATTTTTTAGAATATGTCATACGCAACGATTGCAGAAATCCGTACAGCATCCGGCTTTAACGACGACACAAAGCTCTCCGATGCAACGATAACGGCATACCTCGCAGACGCGGACGCTGTTATTAACGCTGCAATCGCTGACGTGTATTCCCTCCCAGTTTCTGCAACATCAGAATTGCTCAACACTATTGCACGGCACATCACCGTGGCTTTGTTGTACGCAAACGAGTACGGCGAGGAATCACAGGGCAGCGACAAAGGCTGGAAGAATCGCATGGAATGGGCGACAGACCGTCTGACAGACATTCAAAAGCTCAAGCTCAAGCTGTACGACTCATCAGGCAACGAATTGTCTAGATCAACACTGCTTCAGCCAGTATTTAGACCAACGGCAGATACCAGCGAAGAAGGAGAAGACGACGAACCTCGGCTCACGATGACACAACAGTTTTGATACACATATGGCCGACACCTTTTCATTTTCAATGGATGATACCGCAGTGCGTAAAAAGTTTACATCTCTCGAAAAGGGTGTAAATGATTTTACTGTGCCATTAACCAGCGCAGGAGATGAGCTCGTAGAGCGTTACGGTGAAGGTCCATTCTCTCCATTTGCTAAGCAACAAACAGGAGATGGTCAAAAATGGAAAGAGCTCGCACCAAGTACGCTACGCGCGCGCGAGAAACGACAAGGCCATTACGCACGCATGCCAATAATGGTTGACAAAATCCTCATTTGGACAGGCGACTTGATGCGCGGATTCAAGAAAAAAGTCACGTCCACTATGCTGACCATAAGCAATGATGTTGAATATTTCAAATATCACCAACCAGGACAACGAAAAATGCTTTTTGTGAACAGCTCTGTAATTAATATCGTCGCCAGACACCTCATTAAACATATTGATAAATCAATCAAATGAACCTTGTAGCAACAGAGATTCTCGACCTACTCGAAACAAATCTCACAACAACATTCAAACAATACTACGACGGAGAAGTGGAGCTCCCTCCGCGTCATTTGTTGCCTGCAATTATGCTGAAAGGAAACAGCACGCACCAATATGCAAAGGGTACTGCAAAAGACCAAGCGGACTATAGTTTCACGCTGCGCATCGTTCTCGACGCTGTCGAATATTTCGACGAATCTGGCACAGGTGCTATACTCAAAGCACAACAAGCCATTCGCGAACTCATGGAAGGGCGCGACGCAACAGGGGTAGCCAAGAGCACCTCTGTACTTGGTGTGTTGAGACGCAACATTCGAGGTGAAAACTACCTGTTCAACAACGACTTCACGATTTCATATTCGAAACTAGAGCGCGGCAAATTCTTTTATTACACGGCAGAGATGGACTTTACAGTAACAACTGATTTAGTCCTCCGCCAATAACAACATGCCATATGAGAATCAAAGCAATCGCTGACTTTTTCAGCCCAGGCCGCAAAGGCATGGAAGCAGGGAAAGAGTATGACGTCACTGAAGCGTTCGGAGAGACGTTAGTAGCAAGACAGCTCGCAGAAGTTGTCGAGGAACGCAAACAGACCAAGGATAAAACAACCGCTAAAAAATAATATATGGGTTCCTACGCACGCACCGCCTACATGGCGATTAAAAAAGAGACAACGGAGAACGTCGCAGTCACACCGACTGTTTTCGTACCGATGTTGTCAGAAGACATTGTCACAGAATGGGGAGGTACATACAGCAAGTCCATTGTGGGTAGCCGCGATGTGAACTTTCGCGCTGTAGACCATGCCGTACCTGCTCCTACAGGCACAATTACTATTCAGGTTGAACCTCTTGTTTTTGGTCATTTCCTCCGAGGTCTCACAGGAGCCTCCACCACAGGCCGCTATTTGCCCATTACAAGCGCATCTGGGTCCTTTACGGTAGGCGAGACCATTACAGGTGGGTCAAGCGGTGCCACGGCCGTCGTAAGCGCTGTGAGTAGCGAAGACGACTACCTCTTGACCGGAGCATTTACCGGCACATTCACAGCAGGCGAGACCATTACAGGTGGCACATCAGGTAAAACAGCCACATTGACGAAAGCTGCATCGACTGTATACGGTACAGAGTTCATCCTCCCACAGGTTACCCTCGCAGATACCTATACCCTTGAGTTTGGGTTTGACAACGAAGCATATCGCTATACCGGCGTGCGTTTCCATGGCATCAAATTCAACCAAACAGACAACGTAATTACTGCAGCAATCACAATCACTGCACGCAATGAGTTCAAGTTCGGTCGTGTTACCGCAGTCACCGCATCAGGTGCAGGCTCAAAGACCATTACCGTAGACCAAACCACAGGCCTTGCAGCAAGCGATAGTATCAAACTGTATCGCCCAGGCTCCGGTTTCCAAGATTTCAGCGCATCCGGCGTGAAGACGCACACCGTAGGCACCGTAGCAAGCGAGACGAGCATTACTATCACCAACCTGCAAACCTCCGTAGCAGTGGGTGACCTCATTTGTTTGGCACCGCAGACCGACACCTACTCCATCGGCAAAGAGTTTATCTGGGCAGGTGGCGCAGTGGCACGTCAAAGCACCTCAATCACCGCAGCAATCGCGGCATCAGCTGACAACTTCGAAGATTTCGAGCTCGACGTGATAAATAACCTCGAACCACGCCATGCAGCAAACGGCACTAACGTAATAAACCGGTTTCCTGCTGTGGTATTCACCGCAGGATTCGACGCGACAGCCATGCTCAAGCGCACATACACCGATATGACGTTCCTCGACAAGTTGCGCCAGAGCACACAGATGGGAGTTCAAATCGTTACGACAGGTCAAACCATTTCAGGAGCAACCACGTTCAACTACATGCTCGATATGCGCATTGCAGACGCTCGTCTGACGTCATTTAATCCGAATATTTCGGAAGACGATCTACTCAACCAGGACATGAACATGCAATGCTTCAATTCCACATCGGACGGATGGACTGTGAAGTTCCTATTGGTCAACACCGTCAGCACCTACGCATCATAAATAACCAAATAACATAGCGCCCCTATTATGGATTCCACACCAGAGAGCCAAACAACACCAGCAGCAGTCGATCAGACTCTGCAAGAAACGCCTAAACGCAAGTCAATTTTCGTAGACGACACGGAAGAAGTGACCGTTTACCTCGACGAAGCAAAAGAAAACTGGGTGAAATTGCCGGAGAAATTCTCCTACCAATTCACAGAGCAATTTGCAGAATCAATGCAGGCCGATGACAAGACGCGCACCGAATTGTTCGTCGCGCGCGCCATTCGTACATGGAACCTCGTCGACGAGCAGGGAATGATTGCAGAGATAACCCCGAACAACGTGCGTCGTCTCGAAATGAAAACCCTCATGCTCATCGTTAACGAAATTGACAAACGCATCGGGATGAATTCAATCCCAAAAGGCGAATCACCTCGATAAAACAAGCAGCTCTTGGCGAGGGTAGAGGTGACCCCATCATCATGGACTACGTCATGAGCGAGAAGTTTGGCCTTGATTGGAAGCAATACGACGTTCAGCGCATGTATATGCTCTGGCTGTTCCACTCCGAGAAGACTAGACATGAGAAAAAAGAAGCAGACAAACTAAATAGCCGCGCGAAAGGCAAGGCACGCAGATAATATGGCCGAATCAACCGAACTAAAAGTCGTAGTCTCCATGGTGGACAACATCACGGGGAAACTCAAAGCCACATCCGAAAAGATGAAGGACTTTAGTGACAAAGCCTTGAAAGTAGGCACGGCTTTTACTGCAATCGGCGGCGTTATTACAGGTGTTAGTGTAAAAGCGGTGTCAGATTTCTCCGAGGTGGGTGACGCCATCGAGAAAATGGCGACCAGAACAGGGCTCGGTGCAGAGGCCGTGTCCGCTCTTCGCGTTGCCGCAGACGCATCGGGCACCAGCATCGAGACCGTGGAAGCAGGCATTAAGAAAATGGAGCTCACCATGACGTCAGCCTCCTCCATTTCGGACACCATGGCTGGCGCTTTGGACGGCATCGGCGTATCTGTAGACCAGATTATCGCCATGACACCAGAGCAGCAATTTGAGGCATTCGCGCAAGCTATCGGTGCCGTAGAAAACCCAGCGACAAAGACACAACTGGCCGTCGAAGCATTCGGTAAAGCCGGTGCAGAGCTTATTCCAATGTTCGAGGACGGAAATTTCAGCATGGAGCAATGGAAAACACAGGCCGCATCCATGGGCGTGCTCATGAGCGATGAGGTTGCAGGCAAAGCGGCTGACTTAAACGACGCCATGGGCTACCTGACGACCACTGTAAACGGCCTCTGGCTGCAAGTGGCCTCATTCCTTGCGCCAGTTTTCACCGACCTCGCACAGAAGTTGCAGCCAATCATCAACAAGGTGACCGACTGGATGAAGCAGAACCCAAAACTGACACAGATTCTCGCACTGTTTGTGCTCGGCATCGGAGCGCTGCTCGTCATTCTCGGTCCTCTACTCATTGCACTGTCAGCATTGCCTGCCATTTTGGCCGGCATTGGTGTAGCGATGACCATAGCCACTGGTCCTGTCGGAATTATCGTGGCCGCGATTGCCGGACTCATTGCCGTCGGAGTTTTGTTGTACACCCACTGGGACACAATCAAAGAAAAGGCTGGGGAGATTTTCGGAAGCATCGCAAGCATTATCACCGGCGCATTTTCAGCAGTGAACAGCGCCATCACCGGCAGCATCAACTTCGTCATCGCGCGCGTGAATGATTTTATACATACATTCAACGGCATGGGCGACAAACTACAAGCAATCCCAGGCGTGAACATTCCAAACATTCCAGACATCCCATTCCTCGCGAAAGGCGGCATCGTGACAAGCCCAACTCTTGCCATGATTGGCGAAGCTGGTCCTGAAGCGGTGGTGCCATTGAACCAGATGGGCAGCGTGATGAACGACAACAGCGTCAAAAAAGACATGACTGTGAACATCTATGGAGCAGGACAAAGTGCCGAAGAGATTTTGTCACAACTAAATACCATGTATAAGCTCGCATAGCTATGATTTCTATTGAATACAACGGATTTACATTCGATAATACCACAGCAACCATCGAAGAATTGACCGGCATTACCATGCCAGATATTCGCTCCGAGGAAGAAGTGATGGCAGAGCAAGATACAGCGCTCCCAACGTCCTACAGATACGGCGGGCGCACTTTTGGTTGGGCTGGCACGCTATTTGATGACACGGCAGCTGATTACCAGATCATACGCGATGCCATGATCGGTGCATTAAACATGCAAAATCAGCCACTGGAAGGCCTCACAATGACGTTTACACTCGTTACAGGTGAAGTACGCACACTGCGAGAGGTTCGCCCTATTGGAGAACCTGATGTTGATTTTAAAGCCGGGGAGCCCGGTATCATTTGGAACACGTACAAGCTGGCTTTTCGATCGACATTTGGTTGGTTCGAGGGAAGCGAAACAGATGCAACGCAACAGATTACAGATTCAGGTGGATACGGTGTAGTCATTCCAGCGCCTGTGGCATCACCACTATCTCCTTCAACGACAGTATCGGCAGGAACAGACCCTTTGACAGTCACTAACGCAGGAAACGCCAACGCATATCCCATTTTCACTATCAGCGGCCCAGGTACCAACTTTACCATCACAAACAGCACCACGGGGCACGTATTGACGATAAACGAGTCCCTATCAACAGGCGATACAATCACAATAGACACCAGAGCGCATACAATTGTAAAAAATGGGTCAGAAAACATCCTCGCAGAAAAAGAAGATGGTACAGCTTGGATTTACATACAGCCAGGAAATAACACATTGACGTTCACGGCAGATAGTGGAACGAGCAGCGATACACAAGTGCGCACTGTTTTCAATAACACGTATTGTAACCTTTAGTGTTATGGCGCTGCAGAAACGACCTTACTATAGACTCGCGCTTACAGACGCGTCAGGGAAAGAAGTAGAGCTTGAAAAAGCTCTCAATTTCAGTTTCGGATATAGCCTCAACGACGGTTCAACAGCAAGCATTACTTCCTCTTTGAAAGACGCCAAGCTCGTCGACCTGACCACATCGCCACTTTATGTGAGCGTGCGTATTTATCGTTGGGATGACCCAGACGATGGAAGTACCGAGCGCCTCGTTTGGTATGGAAAACTTTTTGACTTGGACTGGAACGTCGATAGCGCGGTAGGGACGGTGACGTTGTTGTTCAGAGATCTCGCAAGTCAGTTGCAATACCGTCTCGTTAGTAGGATATATTCAGTGGAAACAAACACCGACGCAAGCGATATCATGTGGGAGTTGATAGACGATACACAAAATCAACAAACAAGCGATCTTGTGAATGTTGGAAACCTTGGTATCACACGCGGAGAACATCCGACATCAAAGGACCGCATGCCAAAAAAAGACCTGCAAAGCCGCACAGTTTTGGATTGCCTGGTTTCGTTTGCAGAAAATGAAGACGGCGTCGATTGGGAGATTTCACCTACACCTGACAACAACTCCGAGGGCGTATTTAACACGTTTTATCGAGGCGACGGAGAGCTATACCACAAAGGCTCTGTGGTCGGTATTCCTTTGGTTTTATACGTTGGTGACGACAATAAAAAAGACGACAACAACATAAAATCGATCAAGGTTAGTGAGAGCGGCGGAACATACGCAAACTATATTCTGGCACTTGGTGCGCAAATTGAGCAATCGTCACAATACTATTCGGAAGCAGAAAACGAAACACAACAAAAAGCGGTAGGTTTATACGAGGACAAAATATCAGAGACCAATGTGTCCGAACAAAGCACACTCGATGATAAGGCCGCAGAGGAAGTAAATACACGCATACAAATACCAAAAGAAATAACACTGGAAATGCTGCCACTACAACAGCCGCGATTCGGAACATTTGACGTCGGTGATATTTTCACAGTTCGAGTCAAGGTGTATGATTTCCGTGACTTCAGCGCACAGTATCGACTCTATAAAATGACCGTGAATGTGAACAAGAATGGAGTGGAAACATTACAACTGACACTTGCAGTCATATGAGTAAAAACAGAGTAAAAAATAGCGGACTGCTTGGGAAGATGCGCGCGCGAGAGAAGCAGCAAGACAACCACTACAAGAACTTTTACAGAGGTAGGCATAGGGTAGTGATGCTTGCAAACAAGGAATATATACTGGCATTTTCAACAGCAAGTGATCAGCTAACGTGGACAGACATAGATTGCACATTGCAATCCGACGGAGTGACGCCTACAAGCATATCATCGGACACGATAGCAGTTATACTCCTCATGTCGTTTAGAGACACGGGTAGTGCGGCAACGACATGTTATTTGCAAGCTCGTCTAAATGGGTCCACTGATGATCCAGGCCAACTGGTCGTTCGTGGTGGGCATATAAACAGCATGACAAACTACGCACAAGGCATTGTTTCAGTAGACTCGAATATGAAAATCGAGTACAAACGCGACTCAACTGGAGCAAGCACAGCGACTGGAGACATCGCAATAATTGGCTACATCGAACAAATCAGCTAAAATAGAATATTATGAGCGACACATCATTTGTATGGTTTAAAAACGGCATGGGTGACTATGCTACAGGTACGGGCGCGCGTGAGGAAATGCTCATGATGCCATTTAACGTATGGGCATATAGAGCTGGCCTTATCGCATCTGAAACAGACCTCCAGGTAACTGAACGCGGAGCAGGAGCAAATATGAGCGTGGATGTTTCCGCAGGAATGTGTATTGTTGCAAATTCTGCATACGTTGCGAACACAGAGAACACCACAAAATACTGGGGTGTAAAATTCACAGACACAACGAATATCACAATTGACCCGAACACATCTGGTAGTACGCGTATTGATATTATTTGCGTAAAAATAAATACCAGCGCATCACCAGATGACTATGCTCAAAACGTTGCTTCCCGATTAGTTGTCAAAGGTACCGCAGGCGGAGGAACTCCTGCAACACCTTCGAATTATCTACGTTTGGCTGTCATTACGATACCTACGGGCACGACGGTAAGTATCAATACTGCGATGATTTCCAACGACGGAACATTCGCTTATTTGAACCTGGGTCATGGGTACGTTGGACCAAGCGAAGCTATCCTGTTCGACCAATCCGAAGACCTCCATACGCTCATGTACGGCGGTACACAGGAAACTGGAACACCAACAAGTGGCGACGGTTGGCGTTTGGTTTATGACCAAAGCTACAATGGAGGTAGCGCAGATTTCCTCGTATTCGAAAAGACTGACGGCAACCAGACCAACCCAGACGGTGGGTTTGCGTTTCTTTTGACCGGTAACGACGGCATACAAGAAGAATCGCTCGTCATTACGGGAGCAGGTTATGTTGAAGTGCATGACGGAAACCCACTGCGCGTACTTGACTCAACAGACACAGAGTTTGTTGAAGTTTTGGTAGGCTCAAACGTGACTGTTCAGGTTTCGTCTGGAAACTTTCATATTTTCGACACAGACCACAACCCTATACTTCGTGTCTATGCACAAGGTGGCGGTACACAACACATGGACATGTACCACGATGGAACTTCCGGTGTACTTGCATCAGGAACAGGAGACATTCATGTATATCCAGCAGGTGGCGATTTTGTTATTATGGACGGAGGAACGGTCACATTGATGAATCCCGCAAGCACAGCAAATACGCAAATATATACAGATGCAAACAATGACTTCTGGCTTGACCCAGAAGCAAACGGAGATGTAATTGTATTTGCACGTGAAGGTAAGCGCGCTGGTGGTAGTACGACATATGAGAATGTCTTTAGACAAACAGGCTGGGGTTCAATTCAGGGCGACGGTACGCGTTCGGTAACAGCTACAATCACACTGCCTAAAGCCTTCGCGTCCATAAACTATCGCGTTATCATTTCTCCTGTGGGTGAAAAAGTAGGTGCTCCAACAAGCGATTCTGATGCGACGTCTGGTGGTGTATTTGGCATGATGGCAACACCAGCATCGTCCAGTACGTTCACAGCTAATTATTTCAAAACAGATGCTGCAGGAAATACAACAGTAGGCACATATGCTTTGTTTCATTGGGAAGCTATAGGCGCAATTTAATAACCAAAAATATATGAATGTAACAATCACACTCGATGAAAACTCAAATAAAGCCATGGAGCTTTATGCGATCAAAAATGGATTACTTGACGGTCAACAAGCACCAGACGTAACAGCAGCAGTGCAGATGATTATTGATAAAAACAGCTCCTCATTTCTTCGACAAGAACACCGTAAAATCCAAGAAGAAAAACCAATCGAAGATATCGTTACAGAGGTCACTGAAGCCGAAGCATAGACTACACACCAACTGTACAAAGTTGCGTGATTCGTGTTAGTATTGTGCATATTATTAAGCAGATTATAGAAAGCCTATGCGCCTCATCAATCTCGAATCCGAAGTGCTCACAGCACACGGAGAACGTATCGAATTCCCAGCAAGCGAAGAAGAAAAAATGCGTAAACGGACAACACTACGATGGCAAGTTGTAGAAATCCTCTCATCGACAGACAACTACGACAACGGCCATGAGAAGTTATTGTGTGGAATGATCGCCGAAAAAATCCATGCATGCCCGGATACAGAAGTTACTCTCACAGCTGAGGAGGGAATCCTCGCAAAAAAAATCATGGCCATTGACAGACGCGTCAAAGGTCACCTGCTCGCACAGTTTACAAAAAACATCGTAGAGTAGGCATAACCATATGCCTCATGGAAAACGCAGAAGACAAAAAAAAGCGCGACAGCGATGAAGACTTGATGCTGGTGCTCAAAGACCTGCGTACGGCAATGCAACTCATCGCCGACACCATGAGTAGGCATGATGACGACATCGAAAAGAAGGTAGACACTGCCAGAAGAATGGAGCGATATCGTATGGCTGCGTTCTTTTTTGGCTTACCATGTGCCATTTTAGGCATTTACGTTATTTGTGCCTTGTTAATCCAAGCTATTAGATGATATACTCTTATGCGTATGCCAGAAGAAATACTAGCCCCAGAACCTGCCAGCATGAAAGAATCAGAACCACACGCAACTGTACGTGACATGGTTTACCTTGCTGGAAAGATTCTTCAGTCGGCTGAGAAGCATAATGACACCATGACAAAAATGGAGACAACCATGGCGCGATACGACGAACGCCTCAAAGTCCTCGAGAAGATTATATGGCCCGTTGTATTGACAGCGCTCACTGGAGTCATCGGTGCCGTATTTGCATTAATTACCAAGCATTAAAATACTATGAACGAACAAACACTGGCCCTGTTGGCCACAGCAGGAGCAGCCGTGATTTACGGTGTAGTCGAAGCAGTGAAGCGCACAGAGCGCGTTAATTTGTGCTATTTGCCCCTCGTAGGCCTTGGGGTGGGCATTGTAGTGGGTTTGCTCCTATCTCTCTCCGTAGGCGAGAATTTGATCGCTGGCGCGATGCTAGGGGCCGTCTCGGGTCTTGGCGCAACCGGCATTCACGAAGCACAGAAGAATACCCGCGCGCTCATGGGAGAATCCAAGGAGTCGGATAGCACCGAAGAATAGCAAAAAGATTGTCAACCAATTGACAACCAAGTGTCCGAAAAAATCGGACGACTGAACTTTACGGAAATATCGTAAACTTAAAAAGCCGCCACAATGGGCGGTCTTTTTATTGTGACCTGATTCAGGGGTCGCGCTTTTGCATGGAATCCCAGAGGAGGAATCGGGACTCAACACGCAAGAGTAATCATATCATGAGCCCACTATTTGAGTCGAACAAACGTCTGCGCATTACAAGTGCGCCATTCTGCCACTGAACTAAGTAGGCACATACCATTTTGTCCGTTTGGACGAAATGGTCTCACACTCACGACTGGGGGCAAGGATTTGACGAGTGACATGCCATCGTCGTTACTTCGGTTCAAAGGCATGAATAACTCCTTTTCACAACTTTTTACTCGTATAGTCACCTTGCATGAATTTACGGCTAGAGTTGTTGACAGGCTTGCTGCGGTATTTTCGCTTTATCCTCTAAACAACTGGCAGCCGTCAATTCTCAAAAATACTAGCGTCTACCTATTCCGCCACCCCATGCGTGAATGTATAAGATTTCAAGAAAAACCTATCAATACTACAGCATATTTGCATAGTTTCATGCAAGAAATGTATAGGTTTGAGCAAAATGTATAGTTTCACTCGCGCACGGGAGCCAGGTTAGACTGGCAGTGATGCGCAACACATTAGGAGCCAAGCATCAACTGTTATTCCTAGTAAACATTGCGGCTCTCGGGCCGTCTTCCCGTGCGTGAATGCTGGAGCTAGAACAGATGCTCCAGGAGTTTAAAGTACAAAAGGTTTCCGGTGATTACGGCTAACACCGTGAGCAACCATGTTTGAAAAGACATAGGCATTGCGTGAATGATTATACCGGAGTGGTCGTTTCAAGGTTGCTCACACGCGAATCAATGCGGCGAAACAGCTCCACCACATCGTCGATAGAACGCGCCACAATCGCATATCCGCCGTTTTCAGTGACCTGACGTGCAAAGTCCACCTGTTCGTCTGAAAGATGCCCAGAGGCCGATTTCACCTCAATGGAGACGAAGTAGCCACGGTAGCAGCCTATGATATCCCCGCTCCCCTTCTTGCCGAAAGAGATAAACCCCGTCTTCGTGTACGCGCCGCCGGTGTTGTTGCGCCACAGCACGCCACGATTCGCGCGCGCGAGGTAGTCAAGAATCGATGCCTGTATTTGCGCTTCCGTGGGTTTGTACAACTGCATTTTTGGTTGCCATGTTGTGGACATGGCGTGCAGTATATCACCGGAAAACGCGCGTGACTATTTGGCAGGGTAGTTTTTCCTCAACATTTCTGCGATGTACTGAGCGTTCCCAACAATGTCCGTTGTCGAAGTTCGCTCACCATCGAGGCGCACCGTATCAGCTGCAGCAGCGACATCGGCATGGTTTGCCGCCACCCAATTTTGAATATCAGGGATGTTGTGCTCTTCAAACCACTTCTCCATGAAACCCAAGTCCTGAAAGAACACCGGCATGAAATGCTCATCACAGTCACCTTTAAGCGCATAGGTGCCTTTTCCAAAGAGCATGACGGCCACAGCACAGGGTAAAAATTCACCTTCAATGTATGCCTTGTCGCTTGGGTTTATAATCTCGAATTTCATAACTCAGAATCCCTTAAACCAGCGCCGTGGCCGATTGCGATTTTTTAGGTAGAACTTTGCTGTGCGATACGCCTTGATTGGCGCACCGATGGACCGAGGCACGGCCTTATAAAACAGCATGCGTTTGATTGCGTAGAGGATGCGGCTCATACGTTAGCCTTACGCGCACGTGCGCGCGAGACACTCCGTTCAACACGGGAAGCTCTAGCAACCCGTCTTTTTTCCCATGCATCAGAATCGAACGGTCCGACACCCTTTTTCTTTGGTTCACCTACGCTCAACTTTTTAGCGAGACGTTTTTTTGCTTTATGGCGATTTTTTGAATTCATTGTTTGTCGTGGCATATACTATTTTTTCACTGTTTTAGCGATATGCTGCATGAGCAGACATTCGGGACCATGTGTCCATTTGCTCAGCAGGCCTTTTTTCTTAAAGCGTTTCAGCAATCGGCACGTGCACATCATGCGCTCGCGGTTTTTGAACTCGCGGTCGACACGCTCCTGCCGTTGTTCTGATGTTTCGGTGGTCTCTTCCATATGCGCTATTCCCAAGAGCCTTTTATTGTATCAATGCCGTTTGCCTTATCAGTAAGGCGCAAAATGTCCTTCGCTTCCTGCACAGCCCACGCATAGTCTTTTTCTGTTGCTTGCGGACGGTCAGTAGGCAATCTCAAGCTGAGCACGCGGTCTTTGAAAGCCGCACAGCGCTGCCGAAGCTCTACTGTTGGTGCAGCCTGTGGGTCGAAATCAAAGAGATGGTCAGCCGCAGAATAGAACCACATGGAGTACGCGCGCTGCTCGTCGCCGATTGCTTTGTATGCATTGATATCAGAGAGAATGCGGTCAGCATGCGCGAGGAATAACCCAAGGCAGTACACGTAGCCCTTACCAAATTCCGATGTCTCGTTTTCTTCATCCATAAATGTATTCATTTTCAGTTGGCGCGTGGCCGGTCATTTCACGTGGTGCGTAGTTGCAACCGCCCTTTTCATGCGGCACACATTCGCAGCACATCGCACCGCCTTTATATTCGTCTATACGGCGCCAGCAAGCCTTGTGAGCATGCACGGGCTTCGGTTTATCCTTCAATAGCGATGAGTAGTTGCGCAGCACTCCCAGAAGCTCTGTACGCGCTGCATTGAAACCACGTGCGTAGTCATCGAACATGTTGCGCGTCGGCTCGTCCTGCACCACCTTTTCGCAAACGTCCAGCTCCAAATGGTCGATGATAGAATCAAGGTCGTGGCTCATAAAAATGCGGCGATAATTGCAGCAGCAAGAAATAAAATCCAGAGAGAGAATCCAATACCCGACAGCGAACCAGAATGCTCATCAAACCAACCAAGCACACCTTTTGTTTTTCTAAATTGTTTTATATCGTACAAAAAGAAATTCTCTTTGCCATCCAGCATCTCGTGTTCACTGAAGTTGTCTCGAACAAATACTCTAATTTCTTCCCACTCAGCGTGTGTTTTGATGCGATGTTTTGTGCCTAAGTGCATAACACCTGTGCCCAAACCACGAACGGAGTCTTTGAAATAATAAAATGCAAGTGTATCAAATTTCATACTAGCGGAAGAAAAGGTCTCGGATTAACCACGTCACCAACAGACCGTACGTGACCAGACGTGCTACAGTGATGACTGTTGCGATATTCTCGCGTAGCCGTTGCTCATGCATTGCAGCCTTAACCTGCTCGTCGGTCATTTTATGCATTGATACGCCCTTCGGCAGTTGTTGGTTTACTTCGGTCATAATATCTCGAATGAATCAACGATATTTTCGCAGCCGTTCATGGTGATAGCCTCGGAATGGTATTTGATTTTCACCTTTTGCTCTTTATCGCGCGCATCCTTCAAGCCTTTAAACGCATCCTTGCTGCCAACACAGTAGAGCTCTTCCTGCGAGGAATCGAGCTTAGATTTGATGTACACAACATCAGCTTTGAATATGATGCCGTTGGTTTCCGCAGTAGTGATGTAGCCGACCTGTTCACCGTCTTGAGTGGTTACGATGCAACCAGGGGCCAAAACGAGAACGGATAGAAGCGTAAATGCAGTAAGTAATTTTTTCATAGGTATGCTTGAATTAGTGTTTTTGCAGCGAGCTCGTTGGCAACGATGTAGAGGCACACCAGAGAGACGGCGGCACCGATGAACAACCAGCTGCTAAAGCGCATGATGACTTGTGTTTTTTGTTTTTCTGTCATACATGCTATAAGGGCCTGCCGCTATTGTATTTTTTGTCGAACGCTTCCTTGCCGCCGGTGAGCATGCCGATGAAGTCAATGAGCGCGAGGAATGCAGGAATGAACGTCCAGGAGAAGATGAAGTATGCAATGCCAGCGCCAGTTTTGCCAAGGTAGAATTTGTGGACTCCAATGCCTCCGAGAAAAAAGGTGAGCAAGAGAGCAACGTTATAGTTTTTCATGGTCCGTTATTTTAACGATTTAATTCTTTCATCGAGACATTCCTGGCAGACATCGGCAAAGAAGATTTCGCCTTTACTGGCTGTACGTACTTCGAGTTGATCCACCGCATCATTCTTTTTGCATAGGTCACATTTCATAAGCGTTTTTTTTACTAGTCTATGGTTCTAGTATACACACTAAAAGGATATAACGCAACAATAGTTATCCACAATGTCTACTCGACACGCATCTTGCTTTTCTTGATGACGTTAAAGGCATGTGTGTCAGCGCGATTTTGAGACGCAATAGGGTCATCAACGCCTTTGCTTAATGATTTTTTGATGCCCACAATGTCGAAATATTGATCCCATGTTATCTCATTATCTTGGTAGGCTTTTGCAGCCTTTACCATGGTGTCGTTGATTTGAAGTGATCGCGTTTTGCGGAACTTCACCTTTGCGTTTTCTTTATATTCGATAAAGAATTGCTCAAGCAATTGTGGATTAGTTTTGAACATTGGCATGCGTGGGAGTACGCTGGTTTGGAAAGTTTTTTGCATATTAGTAGTCCTTAATTTTATACATGGCGAGTGTTTGAGCACGTGGAGCGCCAAACAATGTCTCGGATTTTTTACCGCGCGATTTTTCGATTTCAAGTTGCGCGATCAATTGATTTTTTCTTCCGTCTGCAGTGGTACAGTAGTTGCAGAATTTCCCTTTGCATTTGTTTCCGCAGAACGAACAGAGGTGAATGGCGAAGTCGCTCATACTTTTACTTTTTACGTTTAATATTCCAATATGGTGATCGACATTTTGAGCAAACTTTTGGTGGGTTTTCTTGATGTGGAGGCCATGAGTGCCCACATCTTAAGCACTTCCAGTTGAGCTCTTTTTGACAGTGACGACATTTCATAATAGTCCAATTTGTGAATTTCTAAGGATGAATATAAAGCGAACCTGCGGCATTCCTTCACGCACATTGTCCTCCACATAGCTGTCGGTGAGTTCAGACCATCGCCCTTTTTGGTACCTATAAGCGATTTTTTCAACTTCGTCTCTACTTGGTCCACCGTTGTACTTTACACGAACCGTATCACCACCAGCATATGCGCTGGTGTTTACAATAAATTGTGTGCTAGGGAAAGCAGCCTCGAGGTCTTTTTTTATGCGACGTGCAACTTCCCTCCCAAGCTCTGTTGATTTCATACGCTATGCTTAAATGCTTTTGATAAGAACTTTTGCAAACTTGCCTCACTTTTATCGCTTAAATCGTGTGCAGCAATAACATGCTCTACACCATCGTCCTCAGAAATGATTGCAATGTGTTGCTCAAAATCCTCTCCTTCAGCAGACAGGCGTTCGAGCTCCAATGCCTCCTCTGCTTCCAGCTTTGTAGAGATTTTTGATGTTTCACTTTTTGTGTCTGCCACGATAGTAAGATACATACGTTTATTGTTATGTTGTATTGTCATAAGTATACACCTTTAACAATACACATGCAAGTCCAGTTATCCACAGGGTGGATAAATCAATTGCCCTTCACGTTCACGATCTGGCGGAGCGTGTGTTTGACGGTAACCAATTGAGCAGCATCCTGCATAACAACATCAATATCCTTGTACGCACCCGGGATTTCATCGATAAATTCTTTGCTTTCGCCCCATACAATCCCCTGCATTTTTTGCTCGAGGTCTTCGTACGAAAATCGCTTGCGTGCTTCAGAACGTGAAAAGTTGCGACCGGCGCCATGCGGAGCAGAGCAGTATGCAGGCTCAAAACCAAGTCCTTCAACAACATACGAAGCAGTGCCCATAGAGCCAGGAATCAAACCCATTTCACCGCGTTTAGCAGAGATAGCACCCTTGCGCGATACAAGCATGTCGTGACCAAGATGATGCTCTCGACTTGTGAAATTGTGGTGGCAATTGATGCGCTCTTTCTCCTCAACATCTGTGCCCATGAAGTAGCACAAATCCTTGATAACTCTGTCCATCATTTCATCACGGTTAGCGAGCGCGAACGCCTGCGCCCATATAAGATCGAACATATAGCGATCGAACTCATCTGTTCCTTCAACTAAATAGGCTAGGTCTTCATGCGGCAGTTGGATGAGCCACTTGCGCATTGTTTCCTTTGCGATTTTTATATGGTGTTGTGCAATTTTGTTGCCGACACCACGGGAGCCGGAATGCAAGAACAGCCAAACGTTGTCGTTTTCGTCCAAAGACACCTCGATAAAGTGATTGCCGGAGCCAAGAGAGCCGAGCTGATGTTGCCAATCGCCATAGCCTTCGTATAGGTCTTGTTGTCCAAAAGACACTCCTGCGAATTTAAGAGCGTCAATGCGCTTTTGCGCAGTAGGTGTGATATTTCGATTATACCCTCCAGCGCTCAAAGGGATGCTTCTGGTGATGCTGTGGTGCAGTTTTTTCAAGTCCTTGTCGCGAAGGTCATCCTTGTGGAACTGTGTGCGTACGGCAATCATTCCGCAGCCAATATCAACACCGACAGCCGCAGGAATGATTGCTCCGATCGTAGGGATAACAGAACCGACTGTGGCACCGAGACCAAGGTGCGCATCGGGCATGAGTGCCAAATGCGGTTGTATGAACGGCATAGAGCTCGTAAGCTCTGCCTGTTTAAGTGTTTGCGGGTCGATGACAGACGCAAAGCTAAGCAATTTTTCGTTTATTTTTTGCATATGCTTTTTTTTTGAGTTCGCAGTTTTCTTTTACAAGAATGCCTATCATTGCTTTTTGTTTTTCGATTTTTTTATCGTATAAATTGAAACATTCTGAAGCGCACTCGTGTAATTCGTCAATCCATTTAGATGATTTTTGAAGCATAAATAATGAGCCAACACAGAACCAAATACAGCAAAGTAAAATTGTTGAAATGAAAAAAAGCACGATGTCCATAAATATATTTTTTAAGCATTAAAACCCTGCAAACGATTCAAACCATGATGTGAGGAAAACAGCATGTCTCCCTTACCGAGTAGCTTCTCAGCTCCCACATGGTCCAATAAAACCTGTGAGTCGATAGCTTTTGACATTCTGAATGCAACCTTTGTGGGAAAGTTAGCCTTGATAGAGCCAGTGATGATGTCTGCGCGCGGACTCTGTGTCGAGATGATGAGATGAATACCGGCAGCGCGAGCCTTCTGTGCGAGCAACTGTATGGACTCATTAACGTTTTTCGCAGCCTTTCCTTTGCCAAGAACGAGGTCTCCATACTCATCGAGAACAACAAACTTGTATGGCATTTTCGGCATGTCCGCGATACTGCGCACACCATCCGCCGCCATGGCCTGGTATCGTCTGTTCATTTCGTCTACAAGCTCCATGAGCGCGAGTGCTATGTCTTCCTGTTCGGTGAGGTATTCCGTAGCCTGGCTTTTGAAATGCGCCAGCTCAACGATTTTCGGGTCGAACAAGTGAAGTTCAGTGTTTGGAATAGTGAGGAGCTGTGAAATCATCGAGTTGAGAAACACCGATTTACCGGAGCCGGTAGCGCCAGCGACAAGCATGTGCGGTGCAGTGCGGATGTCAAAATATTGCGTTACTCCGTAGATGTCGACGCCGACAGCCAGCTCGAAGTCGCGCGGATTAGGATTTTCTGTAGGGAACGTGCGCTCGAGCTTCGGCACCTCGAAGCCTACAAGGTTACTATTTGGAATTGGCGCAAGGATGCGAACACCAGAGATGCCCAGCACCTGCTCGACGTCAGCGCTATATGCCTCGATTTTGCTCATTTTTAGCCCTAAGGTGGGTGAGAAGCGGTAGAGGTCGATATTGTGCCCAGAAACGACGCTGTCGAATTGTAGGACTATCCCAAGCGTCATAAGCTTGGTTCGTATTTTTTCTTCCGTGGTCATGTTCTCGTAATTAAGGTTTTCTGAATTAACGAACTGGCGTTCGGCTGCCTTCAAGAATTTGCGCATAGAACCAGCGCTCTCGATTTGCTTTTTGAGCAGCTCCGTCATGTTGGACACGCCGAGCTTTTTTTTGAGTTTTGCAGCCTCCTCAGACACATCGAGCCGATGAATGTAAGACACCACAGCAATCTCGTTATCATAAAAGCTGTGAATGTTTGGAACGAATACTGCCTCGCCATTCACCGCGCGCGTGATATCCTCGTAAAAGCGCAGGTAGAAGTCGAAAAACAGCTTGCTATCCTCATACACCACCTCATACTCGCGCAGCTGCGAAGAACCGTCTTTGTTTTTGCTGATTTTCACCTCTTCGAAAATGATTGAGTACGGTGCCTCGCCATATTTCGCATACACAAGGAAAAAGTATTGTACCGCCTGTAGCATTTTCGCGCCGTCGATTTTCTCAGGGTCAGAGAACGCGCGAGTCGTTTTGTAGTCAACTATTTTGAGTCTTCCTTTTTTATCGCGAACCACTTTATCGATGTACCCCTTGAGCTTCACCGGCAACGTGATGCGCTCACCGTTCCATTCGAGGTCTACGTCTTCCTCGATAAGCTCCTCGCACGCAACAACCGTCTCATTTTCAAAGTGCTTGTCGCGCATGTATGAGGCAAATACCGTAGCAAGATCAGCGTGCGCCTTATCGCGCGTAGGAACTGCCGTAGAGTAGTCGATAAACCCCTCCTCATAACCTGCCAGAAACGCTGTGCCGGCCTCTAAGCCGTCTTTGACCGGATCTGGGGTGTTGGAGGCCTTACTGGTATAAAACGCCTCCATAGCCGCATGAAATGCATTACCGACGACGCTAGATACGTTTGTCAGGTGCTCTATGGGGTCATGATTGATGTAGTTGATTTTGAACAGTATCGGGTTCGTTGAGAATTTCACGAAAGTTGAATACGAGTAATGCTGCAAAGGAAAGTCCTCAACAGGTGGTCGCTCTGTGCGCACCACCTTTGGCAAACGCGATAGTTTTTTTGTGACCTTATTCCTTTTTGTCATTGTCTTTTCGCAACGCGCCCATTTTCAAACCTTCAGAATCATATTTGGCCTTTTCCAAGCGTTCCTCTGTGGCCTTTTCAAAGAATTTGTGCAGGTCTGTACCCTCTTCGGATGCGGCGTTTTTGATTGCCACTAGGTCGCTCATATCGTCCAAAGTGATATCCTCGACCTTCTCGCGCTCGACATATTCAAGTATCAATTTCGTAGTAATACCGCGCTCAATCAACCAGTCAAGTGTAGCTTTTCTGCGTTGAGGAAATGTTTTTGCGTCACCAGCCGCAACTCTACGAGCAGCCTCAATGATAGGCATGCAAATAGATGCTGGAACAACAAGGAAAATAGCGTTGCGGCGAGCCTTTGCGCACGCTGCCGCTCGGACAGTAGCAATCAAATCTGAGCTGTATCGTTTCCCCTCTTTCGTTACTATGCTGACTGTCACTTCCGTGGATTGCGCCACGTTGGTCTCAAGGTCATGTGCGATTCCCTGCGCAACGACCTCGGTGTTCGTTTCGGCGATAACACGAGCCTGTACGCGGATATTGCCATACGTTGCGGCCACGATTTCAGCCAAGCGCGCAGATGGTCCTTTTACAGCTTTACCCTTCACAGGCTTTGCATATTCCATTGACGCGGCCACCTCAGGGTTGATTGTGGCGTATGTCTCGGCAGTTTTCAGGAATCGGTCGAGACTGCGCGGAAACCGGTGAGCAGTAACGATTGATTGGTCATACTCTGCGCGTGTTTGCGCTTCAAGTGCCGACGGTGTCAGCACTTCGATGTCTTGTGCCTCAGGCGTGAGGTTGTCCATATGTATATAGTTAGGCTAATTATCTTCGTTATTGTCGTCGTCTTCAGTTCGCGCGCGCTCTCTGTCATTTTCGCATTGTTCAAGCATACGTTCGCGAGGATAGAACCACGTAGGAATGTCGCTCATACAGGCTGCAGTACACATTTGATAAATTCGTGGAACTTTTGCATCGCATGAAAAACATCTTTACTACTGTATACATGCATGCTATACCCTGTTTTTTTGTTGAAAAGCATAACATTGTAGGTAACTTCATTATTAGATTTTTTGACCTCTTGGTAGAGGTATGCAGCACCACCAGTTCCGTCGGTAGGTACTTCGCACAAAATGTTTTTTTCCTCCATATTTTTCATTTTTTAATTCGTAGTTTTAGTATACACATGAAATGGATATAACGCAAGTGAAGTTATCCACACTATGCACAGGTATATCCACAGGCATGACTACACACGAAATGGATAGTGTAGTATAGTCATAATAATTAGAAAGCAAACACATGTCCATAAAAGATTCAGGATGGATAAAACTACACCGTCAGATCGAACACAATAGTATGTGGACGTCTGAGCCGTTTACACGCGGGCAAGCATGGATAGACCTACTTTTGTTGGCCAATTACAAGGACGGGTATATTTATGTTCGTGGAAATAAAATCATTGTGAAGCGCGGACAAGTAGGCTGGTCACAGCGTAGGTTGGCATCAAGGTGGAAGTGGGGTCGAAAGCGAGTCGCAAGGCTCTTTTTGGACCTCGAAAAAGAACAGCAGATAGCGCCACAGAAAAATAACAAATCATCAATAATAACAATACTAAACTACGAAAGGTACCAATCAGAGGAACCACAGACGGTACCACAAACGACGCCACAGACGGTACCACAGAGGAACCACAGACGGACCACTAACAAGAATGTAAAGAAAGAAAGAATAGTAAAGAATAATATACCAGCGTCCGAGGCCGCTGGGGATGAGGAGAAAAAACCAGACCAAGTAAAGCCAATATTTGAAGCATTCCAAATGACCGTAAACCCGACGATCAACTACGGCAACACAACGCAGCGTAAAGCAGCACAGGACCTAGTGGACAAGTTGGGAGAAGAAAAGGCAATCGCGCTGACTAAATACGCATGCAAGATTCAAGGTGACTCATTCGCCCCTGTGGTTACGACACCATTCCAGCTGCGAGAGAAAGAAGCACAGGTGCGTGTCTACTGGGAACGGCAACATGCGAAGCGCCAAGACTCTGGGCAGTCGCAGGGCCAACCCAATCAATTCCTAGAAGATGCAACCGATGCACGCAAGCGCTCGGAGGCCGCAGAAAACTGCGATATTTGCAAAGGTGCACGGTTTATTCGCTTGGAAAATGGCAATGCCGCGTACTGTGAGTGCCAGACTCAGTTTGATAAACCTGTGGACAAAAACATTTGACTTTACACAAAAAGGGTATAACATAGCAATATACACACAATTAGCCACAAAAAAATGAAATGTAAATCATGCGGAACAATTTGGAATGTGTGCACACGATGCGGTAAGCGCTGGATTCAATACGGAAAAAAGAAACCACAACGTTGTGCAAATCACAATTGTCGAACCCCATACTGGGACAGAGAGTACACGATGAAACGAAAGCCAAAATCGAACAAAAAAAGTGAACCCGATACCAAAAAATCTGAGAAATCAGCTCGCTAAAGAACCGTACTACAAAAAATGTGCGCGAAAAGGAACTGATTGCAAAGGAAGAATAACGTGGGAGCACGCAATGCAATACGCCGGGAGCCAAATAAACGAGCGGTGGGCGATTATTCCTCTGTGTTGGCATCATCACCTCGATAAAGGCCTCAACAAGCGTATAAACGAATTCCTGGCATTACAGAGAGCGTCAGATCAAGAGCTTGCCAAATACCCAAAGGCAAGCTTTGCTCGTCAGAGGGACTATCTAAAAACCATTTACGGTGATAAAATACAACCATGACAAAACTTCAAACCTCAGATCAATATTTTGCCGAGTGGAATGGTCGAAAGCACGAAGTTGCTGGACCAAACGCAGACAACGAATGCGTGGACAACGCAAATGGCCACATGCGAGATGTTGACGGTCAACCGATTATTGAGCATGCAAATGCTATTGATTTTCCTACGCGCGCTGGTGATGCGTATGTGTGGATTGAGCGAAAAACTGGTGTATATCCTCGCAAAGGTGACTATCCTGTTTGGGATTCTTCCGTTGGTAGAAATGGACACATTGATATTTGCGCAGAGGACGGCGACGAAAATGGTTTCCTTGGATTTGACCAAAATTGGCCATTGGATGAGCCGTGTGGGTTCGTTCGACACACCTACAATGGAATCATGGGTTGGCTTCGACTTAAAAGTAACGATAACGATATGACACAAGAACAACAACAAAAACTTGATGCCGCATACGCGCTTGTAGAAGCTGTGAAGGCAGGCTGTGAATCATTGCGCCAACGCAATACTGACGGTGCATTGTTTGCTGATGCAGACGTGCTCGGAAAAGACCCTGACGCTCTCAGACGTACAATCTGGGCAGACAGCCAAGCGCTTGCAATTATCATGCGCATGGCAGGTATTCCTCAAATTACAGAGGAAGAATCGAAGAAGGACAAGTACGTTCGCGTGCAGTCCGCTCGTCAATTCGACGACAAGAAATAGTCCACACCGTGGATTGTTCCACGTGGAACAATACGCAAAAATCGTAAAGTTGAGGTGTCCGAAAAAATCGGACACCTCTGCTCGTCGATGTCTAAGCATTAGCCTTTGTTTATGGGAATATGTGCAAGCAAAATATCGTACACAGAGGAACTTATCTGCACGCCATCTCGAAGCATATGGCGAGACTTTGATTACTGGGTTATTCGTCACCGCGCATATGACGGAGCTGAAACGCTCCACTACGTAAAGCCACGGCATCTTGCTAAAGCCGTGGCATTGTTGCATCCTAGGGACACATTGTTATGGCCGCGGCCATTGCCACAACTGAAAAAATCCAATTCATGGAAACCACAAGTATGATGTTTGTACCATTCAATCAAGGAAATAACCTACCACCAAAACAACAACTTGTGATGCGTTTTGTCGTTGATTCAAAAGAGGAAGCTGAAATGATCAGCGAGTTTGTGTTGCGTTTTCGTGACAATCTGGCACGTATGAAGCAGGAAAAGGAGAATAACGCTGTAATGCAGCCGTGTGAACGCACGGAGCGTCCTGTGGGCGACCACCTCATGCTCAAAGCGCCACAAAAGGCAGATAAGGCCTGTCAGCTTTGCCATAGCCAGCTCCTCCTTGCGATTGGTGATATGGATTTTTGCGCATTTTGCCACATTCAAGTTTGAACATTTCGATTGCATGTAGTAAAATCCATTTGGTGAGTATATTGCTCTCAACAAGTTGAAAGCGTGAAGTCCTAGGCTGAACGTTTGAGCCATTGCTCACGCAGAAACGTATATGCGAACGGTTTAGGAATGTGATGGAAATGCGCATTTTTTCCATTAGCTGGGGGTTTCGCATCCTCTCCCACCAGCGAAGCGTATCGAATCGTCACAGGGAATCAACTAGCCTGTGACTGCACGCCAAGCCGTTCGTAGTTTTCTGTCAAAATGAACATTTTTATATGCAAACAAAGAAATTCAAGGTCAGCTCCCTGCGAGCTTCGGAGTATAATCCCCGCAAGATTTCTGCAAAGGAACTGGCGAAACTCAAAGAGAGCATTCAAGAGTTCGGCTACGTTCAGCCGGTCATTTGGAACAAGCAAACAAACACCATCGTAGGCGGGCACCAGCGTGTGCGCGCCATGTTGGATTTAGGCATGGGCGATGAGTCCATTGATGTTGTTGTGGTGGATTTATCTCCAGAACGCGAGCAGGCTTTGAACGTTGCACTGAACCGCATATCTGGCGAATGGGACAAAAAGCTCCTGGGCCAATTGTTGCAGGACATGGACGAGCAAATGCGCGCGCTCTCCGGCTTTGACGAGGAAGAAATCAGCAAGCTCATTGACGCCATCACAGAGAAGATAGACCCAGAGGACGATAATAACGTGCCAGACGTCACAGAACAGACTGACATACAGCCAGGTGATGTTTTCCAATTGGGAAGCCACCGCCTCATGTGTGGGAGCGCTACAGATTTTGCAGATGTTGAAAAACTCATGGGCGGAGCCATGGCAAATATGGTTTTTACTGACCCTCCATACAACGTGAACTACGAAGGCGGAAACGGCCTGAAGATAGAAAACGACAATATGGAAAATGCAGATTTTTACCAGTTCCTCCTGGATGCATTCACCAATATGCACACATTCGTTGTTGAGGGAGGTGGCGTGTACATCGCGCACGCAGACAGTGAGGGTTTGAATTTCCGCAAAGCCTTTATCGACGCTGGATTCATGTGCAAACAGTGCATTATTTGGGTGAAAAACAGCATGGTGCTCGGACGCCAAGACTACCAGTGGCAGCACGAGCCAATCCTCTACGGCTGGAAGGAAGGCAAGAAGCACGCCTGGTACGGAGACTTCGACAAGAAGACCGTGATAGACGACAACATCGACCTGAAAAGCCTGAGTAAGCCACAGCTGATAGCCATGGTGAACAAGATGCGCAACGGTGACAACACGACCATAGTGCGCGTGGCGAAGCCGAGCGCTAACGAACAGCACCCGACCATGAAGCCGCTCGCACTTGTAGAGCATTTTGTGCGCAACAGCAGCAAGCTGGGAGACGTGATACTGGATTTATTCGGAGGGAGCGGCAGCACGCTGATTGTGGCCGAGAGCCTCGGACGCAGCTGCTACACCATGGAATTAGACCCGAGATATTGCGACGTTATAATCCGACGCTGGGAACAGAAGACCGGCGAGAAAGCGAAGAAAATATGCTAAACAAAATGCTCGAAGAAAAAATACAAGAGGCAAGTGAAGGGTTTTATGCAAAACAAGAGGAGGTAATCAAGTTTCTTTTGGATAGCTATAACCTCCCACATAACCTACAGGAATTAAGAGACCGTGGATATGAAATTGTGCGTATTCAAAAGCAACAACCTACTGATGGCCGTATTTATACAATAATCAAATTGTGCAAAGTAGAATCAACGGCGCTTGTAACAATGGACATAATATCCATATGATCGATGAAGAAAAGCCCTACGACCCGAAGTGGCACGCGAAAAAAGACTGTCGCCACGACCACCCAATCCTGCGCAAGGTGCCGGTGGGATTCGAGGGATTTCATTTTGAAGATTACGAAGACCTATGAGGAAAAAACAATACAAGCCGTGGTTGCACGGTATCATGCAGTGTAAGGCATGCGGAATACGGTTATTTCGTTGCAACTGCTTGCGGCACGCAATTTTAGCGCGCCTGGGCATGATGAAAATTACCAAAGACCTTTGCCCAAGACATAAGGACCTGCACAACGGTATCTGGAAATTAAATCAGCGCTCGGCGGCACGGAGAGAGCTGCTCTGCCCGCACGGAGTGGGGCATCACAAAGGCGTGCATGGGTGTGACGGATGTTGCAACATTGCACCAAACGGCATGTGGGAACAAGTAACCAAAGACTAATATGTCCATAGTAGAATGGGAAGTACAAACAATCGAGGTCCATTATTGCTGCGATGCCTGTGGAAAGGGAGAGATGATGCCAGAAGGCGTTGCGTTATTAACAGACCCAGCGCAGTATCCACATAAGTGCACAGAGTGTGGAGACAAGAAGACATTTTTTTTGATTTACCCGTATACAACGACGCGACGCTTATGAAAAGCCTGATTTATTGGATGGCAGTGATTTATACGTTCATGAAGTGGGGAGTGTTTTGGGGATTCGTAAGCCTGGTGTTTCCTATTTTCCCGTTGATTGACATTGTGAAGTGGATTATTAAAACGTACCCTCTATGAACGACGACGCATTACACATCAAGCTCAACGTAGTGTACGCACCATGGTTTAAAGTGCTATTGTTCATTGCAGCGCTGTATATTCGCATCGCCACATGGATACAGCCTGGCACGTTCAAGCTCGACCTGGTTACGTGGCAACGGAAGTACACCATGTACGTATGGGGCTTGCGCATCAAACGTGAAGAATCATTGGGTTTAATGGGAAAACAACCGACCTATGCAAGTATCTCAAAAGAGAATCGAAGCTAACCGCCGCAATGCAAAGAAGGGCGGACGCAAGAAAGGGGTACTAGCCCCACACACACTCGCCAAACAGAAGGCAGAGGCGTTGCTTGTGGCTGCATTGACCGAGCACCTCCCAGACGTTGTAATTGCGCTTACAGAGGCCGCAAAGGGCATGTGGGTAGAAGTACGCAAGGATGGGGAGACCGTGCGCGTGTACAGAGAAGTACCACAAGTAAACGCCATACGGGAACTGTTCGACCGCGTCATGGGAAAGGCGAAGCAACCCATTGACATCCCAGACGGCGATGACGTGCAGATGACCATTTCACTGACCGGCCGCGCAAAGGAAATGGCGAAGAAATACAACAATGAAGAAGAATCAAGATGACATCGCGAATGAATGGCTGAGTGATTTGTCGCGTGTTCCTGCAAACATGCAGGCGCGATGGATACGGCACACATTGAAACCCAAAAGCATGCTCCATGTTTTCGGGCGCTATTTTTTTCCGCATATTATTAAGGGAAATACAACACCGGACTGTCACATTGAGCTCATAAAAGAACTGTCGAGCATGGAGGACAGCGCTATCATTTTCCCTCGCGGTTTCGCAAAGAGCACATGGGAGAAGATAGACACAATACACGACATCGTGTACGCATTGGAGCCGGTTATTTTGTACATTTCAGACACCGCAAAAAGCGCAGGGTACCATTTCGAGAGCATCAAAGGTGAATTAGAGGGTAATGAGCTCTTGCGTGCCGTATACGGCAATTTAGTGCCAATGGAAAAGGATAACGAGAGCGGTCAGGAACGTATACGCCGACATTTCATGAAGTGGACAAATATGCACTTTGAGACATTGAACGGAGTGAATGTTGTAGCACGAGGCGCATGTAACGGGCGCGGTGTGAATATCCGCAACAAACGTCCAACGAAGATAGTTGTGGACGACGCAGAGACCGATCAGCAGGTGCGCAGCGCTGACCGGCGCAGAACATACCACGACTGGCTGTACAACGTGATGATTCCCTCCATGGACAAGGAGAGGGGTCGCATGAAGGTTATCGGCACCGTGATACACACAGAGTGCGAAGTGCTGAAATTCTATAACGCAAAGGGCGGCATTTTTAAGCAAGCCATTGAAAATGACGAAAGCATCTGGCCTACATACTGGTCATTGGAAGACCTTAATCGCATCCGCGACGGATATACAACAGATGATGGAAAGGTTGTAGAAGGCATCGGTTCGCGCGCGTTCAACCAAGAGTACATGAACAATCCAACGAGCTACGACACCGCACGTATTAAGCCAGACTGGATTGACGAGAACCTGTTTACTGTTTTGCCAAAAACTGACGGTATATTTTGCACTGCAATTGCAATCGACCCGCAGTCTGGTGAGAAACGCATGGCAGATGAGTATGCAATCACAGTAGTCGCGTGGTATACTGGCGATAGGCACCGTTATGTTCTCGAACAAATCGCAGGACATGGGAGCCAATTGCACCAAGCAACGGAGGTTATACGTCTGTGGTTGAAATACCCTGGCGCACTTTTCGTTGGTGCGGAGCGAGTGTTGAATCAGGTGGCTGTATATCAACTGCTTTTAGATTGGAGAGCAGGAAAGCTACACATAGAAGGCATTGACGAATCCAATCGAAATATTCCAGTTCTGGCAATTACGCCAGGAGGTAAAGACAAAGTGGCGCGATTGGAGCAACACGACGCCATGATCGAGCGCGGTGAATTGCACCTGCGACCGGAACAAAAGAAGCTCCGTGAACAGATTTTATTTTTAGGAACGAGCGTACTCGACCACGATGACCGCGCAGACTCTCTTGTTATGGCCTTAGACCTATCATTCAAAAAACAACCACAGGCTAAAGATGTTGTCCAACGCCTTCGAAAGAAAAGCGAAACAGTATCAGGAAACCTTTGGAGAGCACAATTTTAATACTCATATATGGCCGAGAAGAAAAAAAGCAACGTTCAAAAACTCGCAGACCAACAAGCGAATAAAACAGCGCAGTTGGAGTTTGTGAAGACACAAATGACGAAGGTACTCGGAGACTCAGGTACCTCACGCTACGGTGGGTATTTTTTGGAAGAACCTAACGCTGCATGGCGTGATTCACAACGCATTCAAAACGTCGAGGAGATGCGCAATACAGACGGAACTATCAAGGCAATGTTGAATGCTCTCAAGGCGCCAATTCTTTCGGCAACATGGTCGATATATTGCTATGAAGGAAATCCACGCGCTGAAGAGATACGAGACTACGTTGAGCACGATGTGTGGAACATGGAATGTCGCAGCTTTCAAGAGTTCTTGCGTGAAGCATTGGGCTATTTTGAGTTTGGTTTTTACCCATTCGAGATTTTGTGGGAAATCCGAGATGGCGATGTGCACTTGAAAGACCTATCCCCACGCATTCCAAGCTCTATTCTGCGATTTAAAAACTCAAATGGAGAGAAAGGTATCGTTCAACAGTTGAAAACAGATGAAGTGAAGTCACCAGACGTTGATTCATTGACGCCTTTTATTCCAATGTCTAAGCTGTTCATACTGACCAACGACAAAGAAGGCGATGACCTTACTGGACGATCTGTTTTGCGTTCCGCGTATATGCATTTCAAGATGAAAAATGTGGCATATCGCGTTGGTGGCATTTCCATTGATCGCTTTGGCATCGGCGTACCTACCGTGACACTGCCTGAAAACTTCGGTGAAGAAGACAAGGAAGCAGGCGAAGAGATGGTAGAGAACCTACGCGCGAGCGAGAAGGCACACATGGTGCTTCCGCACGGTTGGGAGTTTGAAATCGTCACGCCAAATGGTAACCCAGTGGCAGGACAAATTGACTCGCTTATTACGCACCACAACAACATGATGCTGATGTCGACATTGGCGCAGTTCTTGAGTTTGGGCACAGGAGACACAGGGTCGTGGGCATTGTCCAGCGACCAGTCGTCATTTTTCTTGCAGCATTGCCAGGAGAAGGCTGACTATTTTGCTTCTCAATTCAACAAACAAGTGATCAAACCATTGGTCGATGCACAGTTCGGTCCACAAGAATGGTATCCAGAACTTCGTCATACACCACTGGGCAACAAGGACCTGCAACAGACCGCGACAATTATGAACAGCCTCTCAATGGCCGGATTCTTGGACAGCACACCAGAAATGAAGCAGTGGACGCGCGAGTTCTTCAAGTTCCCTGAAATGCAGGACACAGAAATGGAGCAGGAAGAAAAAAAGGACGACGCAGAAGACGCGATTATAGCGCCGGCAGAGGACGACACGGAAGAAGACGACACTACAGAAGAAAACATGCACGAGAAGCGAACGTACGCGCTCTCGGAAGGTTTTAAACCATTCCGCGCGCTCACATTGCAGGAGGACCGCGTAAACTTTCAACAATTGAATGAAGACTTGAACACAAACGAAAGCGGATTGCAAGATGAGTTGTCGAAAATGACGCGCGCAGAGATTGACCGATACGTCGCGGCTGTACAGAAAAAGATTGACGCAGGTGACATAGCATCCATAGCGTCGATGTCTTATATGCTGTTTGGAAATGCAAAGGTGGCCATTGCAAAGACAATCAAGCAGTCCTATGAGGATGGCAAAACATCGGCGACAAAAGAAATGGGACTGAAAGAACGCCCATCCACACCAAAGGTTGACCAGCAGGTTATGGCCATGGAAGCCGACGACATGGCACAGGCCTACCAGTTTGAGCTTGAGCAGAAGAGCCGCGAGACTATCAAAAACGCGCTTATGGCAGGGGCATCAACAGCAGCCATTGCTGTAGCTGTAAAACAGGCAGCGCAGGACACGGCGACGAAAATGATAACGAATATAGCAGGAACAGTGACAGGACAGTACCTCAACAGAGGCCGCACTGGTGTATTCCAAAAGAATCTCACAGATGTAAAAGCATTTCAGCGTAGCGAGGTATTGGACGACGTGACATGCGAGACCTGCATTGCATTGGACGGCAACGTAGTGAAGCCAGACGACCCAATGGCGCAAATGGACATTGTACACACCAACTGTCGCGGCATCTGGGTGCCTATCTTCGAGGAAGACGACGAGAAGCCAGAAGTAACCGGCGTGTCCAAAAAGCTCCGTGATTCATTCGATACGGTAGACGGACGCCCACAGGTAAATGCATTTAAACAACTCAAGAAACCCCTCGGTAAAGTATCGGCCAAAGCCGAGAGTGTAGTCAGCCGCAAAATGGGACAATGATTATCGCAATGCAATTGATTCGCTGCGTAGCGTGTAGAACCGTGTTAATGTCACAGGGTGTATTTAAGGGTACGCTTGAAATCAAGTGCAAAAAAAGTCATTGCAGGACCATAAACCATATAGAGATTGATCGCGGGCGCGCGCGCGTGAGTATAAAAAACGACGATCGCCTTGCAGAAGGTGATTACACCATGCTAAACTAGCAGCGTCATAAACAGTAAAAAAACATTTATGGCACGAAGCCGTACACAGCAAATGGTGTCGGTTGCAAATTCAGTAGAGGAAACTCCAGTAGAGGAATCGACAGCACAAGTCGAACCTGTGCAAGAGCAAGCTCCTGAACCAGAACCGAAACCAGAGCAAACGAAAGTGCAAAAACCTAAAGTGTTCCACATGCTCACGCGCGTGCAACACAATGGTAAACTGTACGAAAAAGGTGAAACAATCAAAAACTTGTCTGATGAGGACAAAGAATTGTTCACCAGCAAAGGCTGGATTTAAAACCTAGCGAGCGCACCCAAGCGGAGCCAAGAGTCTATATGATTTCTTGGTTTTTGCTTTACTAAAACCCATATGAGCAAACAATTTTACACAGTAAACGACGTACAACTCTCTGAAAATTCGGGAAAGATAAGCGACATTGAAGTGTTGCGAGTGGGAACCATCCAGGACCGTGGACTTGAAATCACGGACGGGATGCTGAATGATTTTGTCGATAACTTTAAAAATAACGTCTACGGCACCGAGCTACAGGTCAACCTAGGGCACAATCGCGAAGGCGAGGCAGCCGGGTGGATTAAAGACCTCTATACCGCTGTTGTTGACGGAGTTACGAGCCTACAAGCGAAAGTCGAGTGGACGTCACTCGGCATAGAGAAGTTGAAAGACAAGCTCTATAAATTCGTTTCCGCCGAGTTTTCAAGCAGCTATCCCCACGCAAAAACTGGGGAAGAGGTAAGCAATGTTTTTTCAGGACTGGCACTCACAAATGTCCCAGCACTCAAAGGACAGGACCCAATCTCACTGTCAGAAATTAAGCATACTAATTTAAAAGACCCTATGTTCAAAAACTACATCACGAAGCTGAATGAACGCGCAGTCGTCTCCAAGGAAGACAAGGAAATGGCTCGTCAACTTTTCAGTGAACTGCCAGAAGCAGAACAAGCGGAAAACAAAGCCGCTGTTGAGTCTGTAGAGGCAAAGCCAGAAGAGAGCCCTGAAGCGAAAGCAGCCGCTGAAAAAGCAGCAGCAGACGCAAAAGCCGCAGAGGAAAAAGCCGCAGCCGAGAAGGCAGCAGCTGATGCCAAAGCTGCAGAAGAAGCCGCAAAAACGGAAGGCGAAAAGTTGAGTGAACAAATCAAGACTCAAAGTCAGGAATTGGCAGAGCTTCGCGAATGGAAAGAGACAACAACCCTCTCTGAAACATTCGAAAAATCACTCATGCTTTCAGAATCACGCGCAACAGGATTGTCAAAAGACAAGTCCGCTGATGCTGTGAAGTTCATGCGTACATTGTCAGAAGATCAACGCAAACAATTTATCGCTCTTATGGGCGCAGTTGTGACTGTTGACCTTTCAGAACGTGGCCGCGTAAACGCAGGTCAAGCTCTATCTGATAAGGAATCAATCCAAGACGGTGACCAAGAATTAGCTGAAGAAATGAGCAAGAAAAATGGCAAACCAGCTCATGAGAACTTGCAAGAAATCTACAGCAAGCGCCGATCTGCTAAATAACAAAACACACTAACGTACACATATGTCTACAACAGGACAACTCTACGATGATTTCAAAACCCGTACCGTTACGATGGACAGCGACTTGTCTGCAAAGACTTACTATGCTGTAAATCTTGACGCTGCTGACGATAATAACGTCGACATCGCTTCTGGTGCAACAGCTTTCCCTTACGTTCTCGTGGAAGGAGCTGCTGGCGCATCCGGTGCTAAAAAACTCGGTACTATCGTTATTTCTGGTCGAACAAAATTAAAACTTGGTGGCACAGTTGCTCCAGGTGATAAATTGACATCTGACGGAAACGGTAAGTGGATCAAGACAGTCACAGACAAGGATTGCTATGGCGCAGTTGCACAACAAATTGGTGTCGCAAATGATGTCATCGAAGCAACCGCTGAACGTGGAACTGTATCGGCCTAATAACTCTAATTAACACACATAGATTTTTATGTTTCCTACAATCACCAGTGGTTCAGTATCACCACAAGTCAACAATGTGTTGATGATGTACCGCAATCCTAATTACATCGCACAAGATGTGATGGCAACAGTTCCAGGGCTCGTGCACGAAAACGGCAAAATCCCTCAAATGGGCAATGCTCACCTTCGTATCTACACGTCAAAACGCGCTCTTTACGATACATCTGACCACCGCTTGAACTGGACAATCAACAACGATGCGACGTACCAGATCGACTACTACGATTTGGACAGTTACATCCCTGACCGTTTGCAGCAACAGCTCCAGGCACCATTCGATGCTCAAGTTGCAGCAGGTAAAACTGTCATGGAAGCATTGATGCTCGAACGCGAAAACGCACTCGCAGCTCAGCTGACCAGCACGTCTGTATTGACGAACAATACAACGCTCTCTGGTACATCTCAGTACACAGACCAAACAAACTCCACACCAGAAGTTGACTTCGACACAGCACGCGATTCTATCCAATCGAAGACTGGATTCGAAGCAAATATGATGATTATGAGCCGCAAGGTTGCGAACGCATTGCGCCGTCACCCATGGTTCATGGAAATCGCAAAATCAGCTCTTTCTGGTGGAATGCCAAAAGCTGGTGCTCTTTCCCCTCAGGCTCTCGTTGAGACACTGAAAGCATGGTACGGTTTGGACTATGTCCTCATCGGTAATGCGATCAAAGTGACCTCACAAGAAGGCCAGACTGAGACGAAAGGTAGCGTATGGGGCAACGACGTAGTGTTCGCATATCGCGCACCTTCGGCTTCCCTCTTCGCTCCTTCATTCGGTTACAGCTTCCAGCTCGAAGGACAAAACATGCGTACAGTTATCCGTCGCCATGCAAGCGATAAGGGTGACGTCGTTGAAGTGATGTGGGCATACCAGGACGCAATCATCGACACGAACTGCGCATACCTCATCAAAGACGCTGTGGCTTAAGCCTCGTAGGTTTTTGACGGTCTAAAGCCGGAGTAATTCACCAGAACGAATTGATATAGTGGATTGTGGGGCGTTACCACCTTAAAAACAACGCCCCGAGACCTTATTATTTGACAAACAACAATGAAACGTATCTACGAAAAGTTTGCACTGGCAATTTTGGTGCTTACTGGTAAAACCCAAACAATTGGTGGTCAAACCATTCGAGTCCTCGAACGCGACTCTAACGGTTTGATTGTTCGCGCATCCGGTACAGCAGCAGCATCAACACAAAACAGCCTTGCTGTGTATGCAAAAGATGCTCGATATTTCAAGACAGACGCATCCACAGGACAGACAGGCGAATATCGCAATACTGGTACATCGGCATCGTCCTCTTTCACACTTTTGGAAGGCGCAGAATCGACAATTACAGGCGTAACAGCAGACTACGGCTTGCTCGGTAGCGCAACAGAAGGCACAGCAACACTGTCCCTTGGCCTTGCTGTCCGTAACGAATCTGGTTCAACAATCACAAAAGGTTCTTTGGTCCGTGTTTCTGGTCTTTCTTCTGGTGCAATCCCATTGATCACATTGGCTGATTCAGACGGTGGGACTGGATTTCAGGCTCAATACGTTGCTACAGCAGACATTGCAAACAATGCAAACGGAAATGTATACCGCGTGGCTTTGGTCACTGGTTTGAACACGAACTCGTTTACATCTGTAGGCGATCCTGTTTACCTTTCAGGAACGGCTGGAGCATTTACGCAGACAGCACCAGCAGGTGACATTCAATGCACGCAACGTGTTGGTATTGTTATCACAAAAAATGCGACTACAGGTTCGATTTTGTTTGATATTCGTCATCCTGAAAAACTTGGTTCAAACGAATTGCAAGATAAGGCAATCACAGTTTCAAAGCTTGCAGCAAATCCAACAGTAGCTGGTCAAACACAGGAATCTCCAGAGGTTGTCATCACGCGTGATTGGACAAACACAGACCCAGACGGTTCAAATGACATTGCAATCTACTCTGCAAACTCTCCAGCGTTGGAAATTCTCGACGTTATTATGGATATGACCACAGCAGAAGGTGGTGCAATGACAGCAACGCTTCGCACAGCAGCAGCAGGCGGCGGTTCAGCAATCAGCTCTGCACTTGACGTCAATGCGACAACAATGCAACGAACAACAAGTCTCGCATCGCAAGCTTTGACAACAAACAGCTCCCTATTTTTGAACTTTTCAGGAAACCCAGGCACTGCCGTTGGTCGCTTGATTATTCGCGCACGCCGAACGGCCTAATTCAATAACACATAGCTTGTATGGCAAAACGACCACGCGTAGACGCGCACGCCAAACAAGACCGATACATCATCGACGATGCAGAGTCCGCCACACCATGGGCGGGCTCTACAGATGTATCGGCCTTGACAACTGCCGTGAACCACAGAGAAGGCAGCAAAGCCATTTCATTTGCAAAAAGTGGCACAACGCAGTCATTCGGGCAAATCTCAAAGACGCTTGATTCAGACTCTCCAATTACGCTGGCCGAATACTATGACGGCAAGCTCACATATTGGATTAACCTATCGTCACTTACCGATATTGCAAGCGTTCAGTTGCTTGTTGGTACCGACGCGAGCAATCATGCGGTATTTCAAACAGCAGACACAGCGCTCACAACAGGTTGGAACAAAATCACTCATGTAGTGACGTCCCCAACATCCCTACAGGGAAACGGAGCAAACTGGAACAGCATCGGATACATCTCGATCAAGGTCAACTTTGATGCTGTTGGAAACACACTGGCAGCGATTTTAGTTGATTCAATTGCAGCATTGTACGAGATAAATATCGACGTTGAAACAATCAATTTGTCTGGTACAGGTCTCGCAACAGCAGCAAACCAAAATACGCTCAACACAGCAATCGCCGCTGCAGCGTCTGGTTCTGGTCCTCTTGCAGTCAAAAACTCTGACGGAACAAACGTCGGCTCTGTTATCTCAACAACAGTTACAGGATCGGCAAATGGCGCAGGTCAATTTGAGGTTACTGCGATTGATGTTTCTTCGTATAAGACGCTTTCATTGCAGCGTACAGGAA
>CAZWRK010000031.1:0-38613 GCA_964635875.1 uncultured Aquaspirillum sp. | reverse complement strand
CTTGCCATGCGTTTATCTGGTCGATTCCGGCGGCGCTTTCCTCCCGCTGCAGGATGAGGTCTTCCCAGACCGCGACCACTTCGGACGCATTTTTTACAATCAGGCGACCATGAGCGCCCAAGGCATCCCACAGATTGCTGTGGTCATGGGGTCCTGTACCGCAGGCGGCGCTTATGTCCCCGCGATGGCCGATGAATCCATCATCGTGCGCAATCAAGGCACCATTTTCCTTGGCGGCCCGCCACTGGTGAAAGCCGCCACCGGCGAAGTCGTGAGCGCCGAAGAACTCGGCGGCGGCGATGTGCACACCAAAATTTCCGGCGTGGTCGATCATCTCGCCCAAAACGACGCGCACGCGCTGTCGATTGCCCGTCGCATCGTCGGCGATCTGAACTGGAAAAAACACGGTGAACTCGACCGCATCGAACCCAAAGCCCCACGCTATGCCGCCGAAGAACTGTATGGCGTGATTCCGGCCGACCCCAAAAAACCGTTTGATGTCCGAGAAATTATTGCCCGCTTGGTCGATGACTCCGACTTCGACGAATTTAAACAAAATTACGGCACCACCCTCGTGACCGGCTTTGCCCGACTGAATGGCTACCGTGTCGGCATTATTGCCAACAATGGCATTCTGTTCAGCGAGTCCGCACTCAAAGGCACGCACTTTGTCGAACTGTGCTGCCAACGCGGCATCCCATTGATTTTTTTGCAAAACATCACCGGATTTATGGTCGGTAAGAAATATGAAAATGGCGGCATTGCCCGCGATGGCGCGAAATTAGTCACCGCCGTCGCCTGCGCCAGCGTCCCCAAATTCACGGTCTTGATTGGCGGTTCTTTCGGTGCAGGCAATTACGGCATGTGCGGCCGCGCTTATTCGCCGCGCTTCTTGTGGATGTGGCCGAATAGCCGAATTTCGGTCATGGGCGGCGAGCAAGCGGCAGGCGTTTTAGCGACCGTAAAACGCGACCAGCTTGGCGACGCGTGGAGCGCCGAAGCCGAAGAGCAATTCAAAGCCCCGATTCGTCAACAATACGAAGAACAAGGCCATCCGTACTACGCCAGCGCCCGACTGTGGGATGACGGCGTGATCGACCCCGCACAAACCCGCGACGTCCTCGCCTTAGGACTCGAAGCCGCACTGAGTGCGCCAATCGAAAAAACACGCTTTGGCGTGTTCAGAATGTAAAGGCGGGAAGCCCCATGATGAATTTTCAGACCCTCGAAATCGAACAACATGGCGGGCGGGCGCACGTCTGGATGAACCGCCCCGACCTCCATAACGCCTTCAACGAAACCCTGATTCAGGAACTGACACAAGCGTTTGAACACCTTGGTCAGGCCGAAGACGTGCGCGTCATTATTCTGTCGGGGCGCGGCAAGAGCTTCTCTGCTGGTGCCGATTTGGACTGGATGAAACGCGCCAGCGAATACAGCTTTGAGCAAAACAAGGCCGATGCCGATCGCCTCGCCACCATGCTCAAAACCATTTATCGCTGCCCGAAACCCACGATTGCACGCGTTAACGGTGCGGCCTTTGGTGGCGGCACCGGCCTCACCGCCGTCTGCGATATCGCCATCGCATCCGATAAAGCCGTATTTTCACTGTCCGAAGTCCGACTCGGCCTGATTCCGGCGACCATCGGCCCGTATGTCTGCGATGCGATTGGCTGGCGGCAGGCGCGGCGTTACTTCCTCAGCGCCGAGCGCATCAGCGCCGCAACCGCCTTGCAGATTGGCATGGTGCATGAAGTGGCAACCGCCGAAACACTCGATACCCGGATCGACGCACTGGCCAGCGAGCTGGAAAAAGGCGGCCCCGCCGCTCAAAGCGCGGCCAAATCGTTACTCGAAGCCTTGCGCAAAGGCCACCCCTTTGACGAGGCCCTGATTGATGATTCAGCCCAGCGCATCGCCAGCATTCGCGTCACCCCCGAAGCCAAAGAGGGGCTGGACGCATTCTTCGACAAACGGCCCGCAGCATGGATTCCCCATTCTGCCGACTAGCGATTTCCCCGAGCTTGCGCGCGCTCACGCCGCAGCTCGGCATTTATTCCAAGGCGTGTCTCTATGTTTAATAAAATACTGATTGCCAACCGTGGCGAAATTGCCTGCCGCGTCATCAAAACCGCTCGCCGCTTAGGTATTCAAACTGTTGCCGTGCACTCCGATGCCGATCGCGATGCCCTGTTCGTCAAACTCGCGGACGAAGCCGTGCATATTGGTGCTTCACCTGCGGCCGAGAGCTACCTGCAAGCCGATCGAATTGTCGAAGTCGCCAAACACACCGGCGCTCAAGCAGTGCATCCGGGCTATGGTTTCCTCTCCGAAAACGAAGGCTTCGCCGAAGCCTGCGCACGCGAAGGCATTGTGTTTATTGGCCCGCCGGTGTCGGCGATTGCGGCGATGGGCAGCAAATCAGCCGCGAAACAACTGATGGAAGCGGCCGGTGTGCCGCTGGTTCCGGGTTATCACGGCGACCAGCAAACACCGAGCTTCTTAAAAGAACAAGCCGATAGCATGGGCTATCCGGTCTTGATTAAGGCCAGCGCAGGCGGCGGCGGTAAAGGAATGCGGATTGTCGAATCGAGCGAAGACTTTATTGCCGCGCTCGAATCCTGCCAACGCGAAGCCCGCGCCAGCTTTGGTAGCGACCATGTGCTGATCGAAAAATATCTGCAAAAACCCCGCCACATCGAAATTCAAGTCTTTGCCGACACCCAAGGCCAAACCGTTTATCTGTTTGAGCGGGACTGCTCGGTGCAACGCCGTCATCAAAAAGTGCTCGAAGAAGCCCCCGCCCCCGGCATGAGCGAAGCCCGTCGCCGCGAAATGGGTGAGGCGGCCTGTGCAGCCGCGCGCGCAGTGCAATATGTTGGCGCGGGGACGGTGGAGTTTATCGTCGATACCCTCACCGACCAGTTCTATTTCATGGAAATGAACACCCGTCTCCAAGTCGAACACCCCGTCACCGAGATGATTACCGGCCTTGACTTGGTCGAATGGCAATTACGTGTCGCTGCTGGCGAGCCGCTGCCACGCGGCCAAGAACAACTGCACATCGGCGGCCACGCGATTGAAGCGCGGATTTATGCTGAAGATCCATTCAAGGGCTTTTTACCCGCCACCGGCACCTTGCACCATTTGCGCCCCCCGGCTGAATCGGCGCACGTGCGAGTCGATACCGGCGTACTTCAAGGCGATACCATCACCCCGTTTTACGATCCGATGATCGCCAAACTGATCGTGTGGGACGAAAACCGCGACGCGGCCTTGGCGCGCATGGATGCCGCCTTAGCGCAATACCAAGTCGGCGGCTTGACCACCAATATTCCGTTCTTGCGCCGCTTAGTCGGTCATCATGCCTTTGCGCACGCCGACTTAGACACCGGTCTGATTCCCCGTTACCAAGAACAGCTGCTGGCTCCACCCGCGTCGGCAAACGATCAAGATATCGCCCTACTCGCCTTGGCCGAATTGCTCAGTGAACCCTCGCCCACCGGCCTCGCGACAGGATGGCGTTTAAATGGCAGCCAAGTCCGCACGCTGCGTTTTGATCTGGATGAAGGCCAAAGCGTTCAAGTCCAAGTGCACTACCAAACAGAAGGGTTTGCGCTTCAGATTGGCGAAACGCGCTATCACGCCAGCGGCACGCTGAATGGCAGCCACCTCACCGCCCGACTCGATCAACACCGCCATCAAGCCGATGTGGTGCGCCACGGCGCAGGCCGGATTTTGTTCAATGCCAATGGGCGCTTCGAAGTCAAACTGCACGACCCGTTTGCGGTTGAAGAAGCGGGCGTACATGGCGATACCCATCTTAAAGCACCGATGCCGGGCCGCGTCGTCGCGCTGCTTGCGCCACTCGGCGAAAAAGTCGAAAAAGGCGCGCCGCTGCTGATTCTAGAAGCGATGAAAATGGAACACACCATTTCCGCACCCGCCGATGGCGTAGTGCAAGAGTTCTATTTTGCGGCAGGGGATCAAGTCGGCGATGGCGATGATCTGGTCGACTTTGTAGCGGAATAAACCCGAAAGGCGTGTATGGACAGCGTAAAACTGGTCGAAGTCGGCCCGCGTGACGGGCTGCAAAACGAAAAAACCCAGATTCCGACCGCAATCAAGGTTGAGTTGATTCAACGCTTGGTAGCGGCCGGATTGCAATCAATCGAAGCGGGCAGTTTTGTGTCGCCCAAATGGGTGCCACAAATGGCCGACACCCCCGAAGTATTGGCGCAACTCACACTCGATGGCCCCGTCGGCTTCACCGTTCTCACGCCAAATATGCAAGGCTTTGAAGCCGCACAGGCCGCCGGTGTCAAAGAAATTGCGGTTTTTGGAGCCGCCAGCGAATCTTTTAGCCAAAAAAATATCAACTGCTCCATTGCCGAGAGTTTGACGCGGTTTTTACCGGTAACGCAGGCGGCACAGGCAGCAGGTATTCGCGTACGCGGCTATGTCTCTTGCGTGGTGGGTTGCCCTTATGAAGGCGCAATCGCACCGGAAAAAGTGGCTGAAGTTGCCGCACGCCTGATCGACATGGGTTGCTATGAAGTCTCGCTCGGCGACACCGTCGGCACGGGGCATCCGAATACGGTCGCGGCCATGCTAGACGTGGTGGCGCGCGCCGTCCCGATGGCGCAATTGGCGGGTCACTTTCACGACACCTACGGCATGGCGATTGCCAATATTCATCAAGCGTGGCAAATGGGCATGCGGGTGTTTGATAGCTCGATCGCAGGGTTGGGCGGTTGTCCTTACGCCAAAGGCGCATCGGGCAATGTCGCCACCGAAGATGTCGCATGGTTGTTTAAAGGACTGGGCGTAGAAACTGCCCTTGACCTTGAACAACTGGTCAGCGCAGCCGACTTTATTTCGCACGCCCTTGGCCGCGAACCAAATAGCAAAGTCAGCCGCGCACGACTCGCCCACCGCCGCTGATTCACTGCATTTAATTTGAAATGACGGGTCGCAGCACACGCGACATCGGAGGAGATTCCTACTATGAGCCAACCGCTTTGGCAGCCAGATGCCACCCAGATTCAAGCCACTCGCCTCTCTGAATTTATCCGCCATACCCGCCGCGAGTTGCCGGATTACGATGCCATTTGGCAATGGAGCGTCGACGATCGCGAGGCGTTCTGGCAAGAGGTGTGGCAATTTTGCGGCGTGATCGGCGAACAAGGCCACACCGTACTTAGCCAACGTGACGCCATGCCCGGCGCACAATGGTTCCCCGAAGCGCGACTCAACTTTGCAGAAAATCTCCTGCAGCGCCAAGACGAAGGCGAAGCCTTGGTGTTTTGGGGCGAAGATCAAGTCAAGCAACGCTGGACACATGCCGCGCTCTATCAAGAAGTTTCGCGTTTTGAACAAGCGTTGCGGGCGCATGGTGTCAGTGTCGGCGATCGCGTGGCAGGGATGATGCCCAATTTGCCCGCGACGTTGATTGCGATGTTGGCATGCAGCGCAATTGGCGCGATTTGGTCGTCGTGTTCGCCCGATTTTGGCGTCGATGGCGCGCTGGACCGCTTTAGCCAGATCGAACCCAAAGTGTGGCTGGTGCCCGATGGCTATTGGTACAACGGCAAGCGCATTGAAATCACTGAAAAAGTCCGTGCCATTGCGGCGGGCTTGCCAACAGTGACAAAGATTGTTGTGGTGCCGTATTTGGGCGAGGGTGCGCTGGCCGAATTTGTCGATCCGCGGGCACAGACATGGGCCGAGTTCATTGCGCCATTCTCGGCAACAGAAATTGGTTTTACGCGCCTGCCGTTTAACCACCCGCTCTATATTTTGTTTTCGAGCGGCACCACCGGCAAACCAAAATGTATTGTCCACGGGGCAGGCGGCACGCTGCTTCAGCATCTTAAAGAACATCAGCTTCATGCCGATGTGCGCACCGGCGATCGGCTGTTTTACTTCACCACCTGCGGTTGGATGATGTGGAATTGGCTGGTCTCGGGCTTGGCCAGCGGCGCAACGCTGTTGCTATTTGATGGCTCGCCTTTTGCCGCGCAAGGGTCAATTTTGTGGGATTACGCGCAGGCGGAACATTGCACGCATTTTGGTACGTCAGCGAAATATCTGGATGCCGCCGCCAAAATGGGCCTCAAACCGCGCGAAACGCACGATTTAAGCGCATTACGAGCGCTGTTCTCGACCGGTTCGCCGCTGGTGGCGGAAGGCTTTGACTATGTGTATCGCGAGATCAAAGCCAATCTGAATTTGGCATCGATTTCGGGCGGAACCGATATTGTGTCGTGCTTTGCACTTGGTTGCGCCAATTTGCCGGTGTATCAAGGCGAGTTGCAATGTCGTGGCTTGGGCATGGCGGTCGATATCGTCAATGAACAAGGCGAGAGTGTTCGACAAGAAAAAGGCGAGTTGGTGTGTCGTGCGCCGTTCCCGTCGATGCCGATTGGCTTTTGGAACGACCCGACAGGCGAAAAATATCATAGCGCCTACTTTGGCCGTTTTGAGGGCATTTGGTGCCACGGCGACTTTGCTGAAATCACAGCGCATGGCGGCTTGATCATTTATGGTCGCTCGGACGCAGTGCTGAACCCAGGTGGCGTACGGATTGGCACCGCCGAGATTTATCGCCAAGTCGAAAAAATCGATGCGGTACTGGAGTCTTTGGCATGCGGCCAACGCACGGCAGATGATGAACGCGTGGTGTTATTCGTGAAACTGCGTGATGGGCTGACGCTCGATGAATCGCTTGAGAAAGCGATTCGTACTCAGATTCGTGAAGGGGCCAGCCCGCGCCATGTGCCTGCAGTATTGCTGCAAGTGGCGGACATTCCGAAAACGATTAGCGGAAAAATTGTCGAGCTTGCGGTGAAAAATGTGATTCATGGTGAGCCGGTTCACAATTTGGGCGCGCTGGCAAACCCAGAAGCCTTGGATTACTTTAAAAACCGGCCCGAATTAGCGTCATAGCGTTGTAGAGCAAAGAGCAAAAGAGGGGGTGTGTTACACTCCCTCCCACTTTTGTTCCGCACCCGCCTATGATGCCTATTCAGCGCGCTCAACTGATGTTTGTGGCCTTGCTTGTCTTGGCCGTTTTCAGTTCCTTTTTTCGGACGCCACCGAACGCACAAGATCTATCCGCGCTCGCACATACGACCCAGCCAACGCTTCTCAAAGCCCCTCTGCACACTCAGACCTTACCCATGCCGCCGAATACGGCGAGCGCACACGCCGCCACTGCGGTGGTTCTGCCCAATGGTGAATTGCTCGCAGCGTGGTTTGCAGGTTCAAGAGAAGGCGCACAAGACGTTTCGATTTGGGCTAGCCGCTTTGATGGTCAGACATGGTCTGCACCGTGGAAAATTGCCGACCCGCAACAAACTGGCCGCGACACACACCGTTACGTGAAAAAAGTCGGCAACCCGCTTTTGGCGTTAGATGCCAAGCAACGACTGCATCTTTGGTATGTGTCGGTCAGCGTCGGAGGTTGGGCCGGTAGCGCGTTGAACCATCGCGTCTCGCAAGACGGTGGCCAACAGTGGGCGCCGGCCTCACGCCTGATCAGCAGCCCATTTTTGAACTTGAGCACGCTACTCAAAGCACCGCCGATTGCACTCACTGACGGCGGATGGCTTCTTCCGGCCTATCATGAGTTGGCGCGAAAATATCCACTGTGGTTACGCTTGGATTCACAAGGCCAAGTCGTCGCTAGTCACAAAATCCCTGATGCCGCGCACACCTTGCAGCCGTGGGCCGTAGAGGGGCCGAACCATCGCTTGTTAGCATGGCTGCGGGTTTCGGGTGAGCGGGGCGGCAAGGTCGCAATGACCGAAAGCACCGATTCAGGCCAGCATTGGAGCGTGCCACGCGCCACAGAACTCCCAAATCCAAATGCAGCCGTTGCCGCGCTGGCGTTACCGGATAGCACATGGCTATTGGCCGCGAATCCGGTTCCGAATGGCCGCTATCAGCTTGCGCTCTTACATTCAAAAGACGGTTTACAGTGGACATCCATCAAGACCCTTGAGCAATCAAGCAACCATGATGACGAATTTTCGTATCCTTATCTCATCCGCGATGACCACTATGTTCATGTGTTTTATACATGGCAGCGAAAAAATATCCGTCACCAAATGTTTCTGCTGTCCGAGCTTTCTGCGTCCATTTCTACTAAAGAGTCACCTTAATGCTGCAAAATGATATTTTAATGATTTTAGCATATTCATTAGGTGTGGCCTTGGTTGTGCACCGGGTGCTGATCAAACGGCTGCCGCAATTTGCGCGCAGTGGGTTGGTCGCAGCAGGAGTGCTCGCGAGTCTCCCGATCTTAAATGGCTTATCATTTGCTGAATGGCTGCGCGGGGGCTTGGGTGAATTAAGTGTGACGACCTTGCTGCTTTTAGGCGGGGCTTGCGCACGTGCATTTACGCTTCCCCATTTTTCTGTGCCGCGCAGGCACTTAAGCCTTGGCTTACTACCGCTTGGCGGCCTGATTTACTTTGATACGCTGACCGGCATTGGCCCAAATTTTTACGCGTTCGGCTATAACCACTCATTCATCTGGGGCGCTATTGCATTGGCGGCGAGCTTATATTTTTTACGCCAATGTGCTTTGGGATGGTGGCTGATTATTGTAGTGCTATCGTGGAATCTACATTTACTGTATTCAAATAATTTTTTTGATTACTTGATTGACGTACCGCTCTGGATTGCACTGATGTTTTATTGCGTACGGAATTATTTTTCAAAGATTAGATCAAATTAATGCAGACTATTTCATTGCAAATGATTATTTTCTTGCTAGGCTAACCAGCTTTAATCTATTGCTTTAGTCAGTACGCGATGACGCACAAAAAAACACCAAATACTAGACCGCGAACAATTGATTACTGATCAACCCAAATGATTGAAATTTTCTCGCATTAAACGATACCAATCGCTATAAAACATAAACATTGACCGAAATAGACAGTAATGACTATCCCATTTTTCTGTGCATCTCACTACAGACATTTTGAGCCCATTCAAAATAGCCCCAAGAATGCTGATCCCGCCTCTGTGCCGTCGGATCCGGCGTTCTTGCGCATTGTGCGAACCTGTGCGCGCTTATTTGATGTGCCAATTGCCATGTTGACACATGCAGATTCAGAAAAAATGTGGATCAAAGCCGCCGAGGGTTGCGACATCAAAGGCGTCAATCGCCAAGACTCCATCTGTGCTCACACCCTCACACATGGCGGCATGATGGTGGTCGAGGACTTAAGCCAAGATCCTCGCTTTCAAAGTTTCCCGTTTGTCATCGATGGGGGCTTGCGCTTTTATGCGGGCATTCCGTTGATTTTGAATGAACAGGCTATCGGCACGCTATGCTTGATGGATTACAAGCCTCGCACTTGGAGCGCTGAGTCCAGCGCCAGCCTCCAAGATATGAGCGATTGGACCATTGATATTCTGAATTATCACCAACAAATCCAACTGGTCTCCGCACAAAAACAAGCGCTTGAAATTGGTCAACAAGCACAAAAAGCCATCTTAGAGTGCTCAAAAGATCCGATCTTCGCGAAAGACCTTGAGGGACGCTATCTTTTTGCGAACCAAGCCACCTTACAGGTGATGGGTGTCAAGGAAGACGATGCGCTGGGACAAACAGACTTCTCAATCTACCCAGACAGTGTGGCGCGCGCCGTGCACCAAAATGATCAATTTGTGATCAACCACAATCAAACGCTCACAGTCGAAGAGAAAATTCGCCAGAATGATGTTGAGCAAACCATGATTGTGACCAAATCCCCTCTGCTTGATGCAACAACGGGGCAGGTAGTCGGGCTAGTGGGCGTCGGGCACGACATTACCGAACGTAAGCGCATCCAACACGCGCTCGAACAACACCAAGAATTACTCGATATCACGCACCGCTTTGCGCATATTGGAACGTGGGAATGGGATATTGAAAACACAACATTGCGCTGCAATCAGCAAGCCGCGCACTTGCTGGGAACCACTCTTGACCATATTGCGCAGATTAAAACCCTCGAAGCATTGCTGAGTTTGATTTGCGATGAAGACCGAGAGAAGGTCAGAGAAGCCATTATTCAGTGCCTCAAAGGCGCCGAGTTAGATGTTGAATACCGTCTTCGCAGCGGAGACAGCCCTCGCTGGGCCTTGTTGCGTGGCAATGCGATTCGGAATACCGAAGGTCATTGCATCCGGCTATTGGGTGTTGTTCAAGATATTACGCACATTAAGAATGTCGAGGCGCAAGTGGGCTATCGACAGCATCAGCTCATCACCGCCATCGAAAATATCCCCGACGGCTTTGCGCTCTACGACGAAACCGACCATCTCATCCTATGCAATCGGCGCTACCACGAGCTTTACCCAAAAATGTCGCCGGTGATGCAAGAGGGTGCCTATTTTCAAGACATCCTGCGTTATGGCCTTGAACAGGGCCAGTTTCCTGAAGCGATTGGACGCGAGCAAGAATGGCTGGACTGGCGCTTAGCGCATCATAACCAGCCATATAGCTGCTTCATCTACCAAACCACCGAACAACGCTGGGTTCAAATTGCGAATCGCCGCGTTGAGGGCTTGGGCTGGGTGAGTGTTCAAACCGATATCTCGGACTTAAAACAAGCCCAAGAAAATGCCGATGCGGCCAATCGTAGCAAAAGCGAATTCCTGTCTAGCATGAGCCACGAACTGCGTACGCCCATGAATGCCATTCTTGGCTTTGCACAGCTCATGGAAAGCAGTCGCCGCGACCCGCTGACCGAAAAACAAAATCGGCAAATTCAGCAAATTATTCGGGCGGGTAAGCATCTTTTATCGCTTATCAATGAAGTCCTTGATTTAGCACGTATTGAATCAGGCCGCCTCAGTCTTTCGGTAGAGGCTGTGAATTTTGCCGAAGCCCAACAAGAAGTCATTGCCCTCACCCAGCAAAGCGCAGAGGATCGCGCAATTACGCTGATTGGCGCACCAGAGATTCAATGCAAAGTCTTTGCCGACCGCGTGCGCTTAAAGCAAATTCTATTGAATCTGATTAATAACGCGATCAAGTATCATAAGCCTGAGGGTGGATTTGTCCGCTTGCATTATGAATACAGAGATCACGACCGTATTCGCATTTATGTGACCGATAATGGGCTCGGAATGAGCGAGGCACAGCAGGCAAAATTATTCCAACCGTTTCAACGCCTTGGAAGAGAAAACAGCAATATAGAAGGCACCGGCATCGGCCTCACCATCACGCAAAAATTGGTTGAGGCGATGGGAGGGAGCATGGGGCTTAGCAGTGTAGAGCATCAGGGCTCCAGCTTTTGGTTTGAGTTACAACACACCGCCACCATGCAAGAAAACGAGGCGGCAAGCGCAGAAGACGCAGAAATTATGCTCAATGCTTCATTGAGCACGATTCTATATATCGAGGATAACCCTCAAAACGTGCAACTCATGGAAGACGTTTTGTTTGAGCGTGAAAATTTCCAACTCATTCATGCCAATACTTCAGAAAAAGGGCTGCATTTAGCATTACAACATCAGCCATGCCTGATCATGATGGATATTAATCTGCCCGACAGCGACGGGTTTGCCACGTTGAAATCACTGAAAATGCATGAAGACACTGCAAAAATTCCGGTGATTGCAATCAGTGCAGACACCAGCAATCACACAATCAAACGCACCAAAGCCGCTGGGTTTGACGCTTATCTTGGAAAACCAATCGATTTAACCGAGCTCGAAAAAACGCTAGATCACTATCTTGCGCAAAGCCATTAATGAATATTAAAACCATCATCTCGAATCCACCGCGCCCTTTTGACCGCAAACTGCCATGGTTCATTGGCGCCATGATTGTTGTCATACTAGGCTCGCTCTTTTTTTTAGAGCACTCGATTCGAGAAAACCGTCGGCAGTTCAGCATTAATATCATGCACGCCCAGTTGGAAAATGCGATTAAGCGCGAGCAAGAACGACTGGGTGATTTAGCACGTGATTATGGATTTTGGACAGAAGCCATCGAAAATATGGTGGTACGCGCTGACCATAATTGGGCCGATCACAATATTGGAAGCTATATCCAAGACAACTCACATATTGATGTGAGCTTGTTAATTAGCGCAAACAACCAAGGACTGCTGCGATACGAAAACAGCAAAGAAATCCTACCTGCCACCATTAAAATCAGCGACAGTCTCAATGCGCTAATCGAACAAGCACGCACTATTGACCCCGAAAAAGGGGGCATTCGTGGCGTGTCGGGTCTCATCAACCTCGATGGGCGCATCCTGCTCGCAGGTGCGTTTTCACTACGCCCCGACCTCCCTACAAAAACGCCCGAAGCACGCTACAAAAACACCGTCTTGGTTCTTGCTCGCCGCCTTGATGAAGCAATGCTAATGCAGTGGCAATCAGAGCTCCTACTGCGCAACATTCAATTTAAGCCGCAACCAACAACCGTTAGCACACTCAATAGCGATGAAATTTTATTAGGCTCCAGCCCAGAGACGCGCGGCATCGTCACTTTTACGCCGCAGTTTTCGCCTAAAACCCGCTTAGAACAAATATTGCCAATGGGTTTTATTGCCTTAGGATGCACATGCCTTTTGGGCTTGTTCATTTTGTGGCGTGTTCAACGGCTTCTGAAAATGTACCAACACAGCAATACCGCCCTTGTTGCAGAAAACCAGCAACGAAAAGAAGCGGAAAATGCTCTACGCCATCTACAAGAAGACCTAGAACAGCAAATTCAAGACCGTACGCGCGCACTTCAAGAGAAAGAACAGTATCTCCGCTCAATCATTCATAACAGCGGAGAAGGCATTATGGTGCTGAATGACAATAGCCAAATTTTGTCGATTAACCCATCTGGTGCCGCGCTGCTGACGACAATGGAACCCGAATACCTACATGGGCAAAGCTTCACGCAATTTATCGAAAGTCCAACCACCAGCATCGCTGAAGGCACTGCCGCGCATCAATCTGCAAAAATTCACCACTGGATTCGTGAATTCAACCGACCGCAACGCTTTATGCTCAAAAGCACGGTCTCGCAAACTTTTCCTGCAGAGCTCACGCTCTCACCGATGCAAACCGAGCAAGGCTATCAATACATTGGAATTATTCGTGATATCAGCGAGCGTGAATCGTTAATCAATCAAATTCGCGAGAACCAAACGCAGCTGCAAAACATCCTTGATTCAGCAGGTGAAGGCTATCTCCGGCTCAGCCAAAGCGGTCGCATCCTTGAAGCAAACGAAATGATGTGCACCATGATGGGGTGGATTCGAGACATCATCTTGGGGCAACCATTTTTGGATGTCATTGCGCCACAAGATCGCCCCAGCGCAGAAACGCACCTCAATGACCGGCATAAAAACTGGCAACACCACTATGAACAGGTGTTTCACACCCCAACCGGCATCCGCACAGTCATTATCAATGCAACCTCCAATTTTGACTCGCAGGGTATCTTGACCGGGTCATTTGCTTTTATAAGCGATATCACGTCCATCAAAGAAAACGAAAAAGCGCTACAGCAAGCTAAAGAGCAGGCAGAAACCGCCAGCCGCGCCAAAAGCGACTTTCTGTCTAGCATGAGCCACGAGCTCCGAACCCCAATGAATGCGATTCTTGGATTTGCGCAATTGCTCGAACATAGCCGCCGCGATCCACTTAACGAGCGCCAGCGCCAACAAGTTCAGCAAATCAATCAAGCAGGCAAACATCTGCTCTCGCTCATCAACCAAGTCTTAGACCTTGCCAAAATCGAGGCGGGGCAGCTCCATATTCGGCCAGAAGCCTTGTCGGTTTCGAGTATCGTAAAAGACTGCCTCATGCTGCTAGAAACACAGGTCCAAGATCACCAATTGCGCGTAACCAACGCCATTGGGCCAGAAACACCGATGGTCTACGCGGATGAAATGCGACTCACGCAAATTTTGATTAACCTGCTCAACAATGCGATTAAATACAATCGCCCAAATGGGGAAATCGAAATTTCGAGTGAATGCACACCGGATATGCTACGCGTATCTATACGCGACACAGGGCCTGGCTTGTCAGCAGAACAACAGGCTTTACTGTTTGAACCTTTTCAGAGACTAGGCTATGAAAACAGTACGATAGAGGGCACCGGAATCGGCTTAAATATCAGCCGACAAATTATTGAGGCAATGGGAGGGCGGATTGGCGTAGAGAGCCAAGAGCACCAAGGATCGACATTTTGGTTTACACTCCCGCTTGCTATGCAAAACGCACAAAATCCCGAGACCTAGTACGTCGCCCCCATTTGCATGATGGACAGTACTTTCATCTTCAGAATTTCAGAGACAGGACCATGTCACAGCCGTCGCTAAATCTTGAGCAGTCACCCATTTTGATTGTCGATGACAATCCGGCAAACGTCAGTCTATTGGATGACCTCCTTTACGACGCAGGCTATAGCAATGTGTACAGCCTGAATGATCCACGAGAAGTTTTGCCGTTTGTCATCGAAAACAATATTGATCTGCTTTTGCTCGATTTTCGCATGCCTTATATGAGTGGAGTAGACGTCATGCAGGCGCTGCGTCACTACTACGAAACGCAAGGCGATATCGGCGCGATGCCGCCAGTGATTATTCTCACCGCACAAACCGACGAAGAAACGCGGCAAGCCGCTCTGCAAAATGGCGCACGTGATTTTTTGGCCAAGCCCTTTTCGCATTGGGAAGTCGAATTACGCATCCGCAACCAACTTGAAGCCCGCCATTACTTCAACGAACACCGCAGCCGCACCCAATGGCTACAAGAAGAAGTGCATAAGCGCACCCAAGAAGTCCATCACACACAGCTTGAAATCGCCCATCGGCTCGCCCGCGCGGGTGAATATCGCGACAACGAAACCGGCATGCACGTCATGCGCATGAGCCGCATGTGCCAGCGCCTCGCCCAGTTAGCCGGATATGACGAACATTTCTGCGATTTATTGCTATACGCAAGCCCGCTTCATGACCTTGGCAAAATCGGCATCTCCGACACCATCTTGCTCAAGCCCGGCAAACTCACCGACGAAGAGTTCGCCATCATGCGCAATCATGCCCAAATCGGGTACAACATTTTGTGCGATCATCCATCGCCTTTGCTACAAATGGCAGCCGAAATTGCCCTGACCCACCACGAAAAATGGGATGGTTCCGGCTACCCCAACCAGCTCAAAGGCGAAGAAATTCCCGTTTCTGGGCGAATCAGCGCCATTTGTGATGTCTTTGACGCCCTCAGCTCATCACGCCCGTACAAACCCGCATGGAGCGAGGAGCGCGCCATCGGCTTACTGAAAGAGCAAGCAGGCAAGCATTTCGACCCACATTTAATCGATATTTTCTTGGATCATATTCCCGAGATGCAAAAAATACGCAGCAGCTATCAAGATCAAGAAGAACATTAAAAAAACGGCGGAGCCCCCCGCCGTTTTCTCGTTTTAGCTAGCTGAGCGACGCCCACCGGCCAAACTCACCGTCACGACGCCCATCAATACCAACACCGCGCCCAGCACAAAGCTCAACGCCAATGGCTCGTCCAACAGCAAAACACCAAATGTCACGCCAAACAGCGGCGTCATAAATGAAAAGACCGCCAATCGCGAGGCCAAATATTTGCGAAGCAGCCAAAACCACGCCAAATAGCTGGCAAATGAAACGATGATGCCGTTAAACAGCAAACTGGCCCAAGCAACCGGCGTCAACGACACCTGCGAAAACTGCCCTGTCATCACCGCGTAAGGCACCATCACGCACACCGCCGCAAGTAACTGATACAACAACGTATTGGTCGGCGGTGCTTCCGAAAGACGCGAGCTCCGCACCACCACTGTCGTCGCGCCCCATGCAGCGCCCGCCAACACCCCCAAGATATCGCCCAGCCCACCCTGAGGGTAACGATCTGCATGATCTCCGCCGCCCCAAAACGCGACGACGATACCCGAAAACGCTAACCCAATCCCCAGCCACTGCGGCCACTGCAAACGCTCCGCCTTCACCAAATAATGTAGACCCAATGCCGTAAACAGCGGCGACGTATAGAGAAACACCGCCATATGCGCCGCACTCGTAAACCGCAAGCCTTCTGCGACCAACAAAAACTCCAGCGCAAATAAGCCGCCCGCCAACAACCCCGGACGCAAAGAACCGTCGCGCCACGCGAAATGCCCACCGCGCCAACGCATCAACGCCATCACCAATAATGCAGAAATCAGAGACCGCGCCGCCAATTGCATCACCGGCGCAATATCCGGCGCAGCCCATTTAATAACGATTTGTTGTAGACCCCAAATCACACACAGCAGCAACATCGAACCTGCTGCAAACCCATCTACATTCTGCCGAGAATTTGACATACCGCTCCTGAACTCCCCACAAGAGCGCAGGGAACGGCAGATCATATCAGGAGACAAAACGATCCTACAGTCCTGCGTCCGCCTCATCACTGGGTGACTGTAAGTCTTCGATTAGGGTCGCTAAAAATGTCGCCGCTTCAGCGCCCGTCACCGCGCGATGATCAAAGCTCAACGACAACGGCATCACGCATCGAACACAGATCTCGCCCGCAACCGCTCGCACCTCTTCGCGCACCCGACCCGAACCCACAATCGTGACCTGAGGCGGCACCACAATCGGCGTCGCATAACGCCCCGCCAACATGCCGAAGTTGGACAAAGAAATCGTCGGATTTTTCATATGTTCCGGCGCAATGCGGCGCGCAGCCAGATCCTCTTTCATCGCATTGATTGCCGCACGCAAATCAGCACGCGACCGGTTTTGAACATCGCGCAACACCGGCACAAACAAGTCATCACCAATGCTCACCGCCAGACCAACATCAACATGCGCATGCACGCACCGCGCCAAACGCGCACCGTCAAACCATGCATTCAAAGCAGGCGCGGCCTGACACGCCCGCCCTATCGCACGCAACATCCGCCACGTCATATCCTCATCCGCGGCCCAATGATGAATATCGGCCTCATCGGTAATCGTCACCAACACCACTTCGCTTTGCGCCCGCGCCATTGTTTGCGCCATCGCGCGACGCGGCCCGCGCAACTCGGCATAGCCTTCAGCAAGCGGCTTAGGTACAGAGGCCGTCGCCGCCGCCTCAACATCGGCCGCCACGATCGCGCCGTTTGGCCCCGAGCCGACCACGCCCGTCAAATCCACATTCAAACGCGCCGCCAAAGCACGCACGGCAGGCATCGCCTTCACACCCCGCCCAGCCAAAACCCGCGCGGCAGTTGCCGCCACCACCGGCGCGGCCACGGCCGCCGTTTCATGCGACGCCATGCGCATATCGCCAACGACCGAGCCGCTATCAGAAATCGCCTCGCCCTCGTCAATATCCACCAAGGCCGCGCCCAACAAGACAATATCGCCGACCGCCACATGCAAGCGATGAACGGTACCGGAAAAAGGCGAAGGCACATCAACAATCGCCTTGGCGGTTTCGACCGACAACAGCGGCTGATCCATCACCACCCGATCACCCTCGTTCACTTGCCACGCAACAATCTCCGCCTCTTGCAGCCCCTCGCCCAAATCAGGCAAATAAAACGTTTTCATCATCGTCCCCTTTGGAGATGCGAAATTTAATAGGCCAATACCCGCTCACACGCCGCCAAAATGCGCGCAACCGACGGGATGTAGCACATTTCGGCGCGCGCCAACGGCATCGGCGTATCAAACCCCGTGACCCGCTCAATCGGAGCCTGCAAAGACAACAACGCCCGCTCAGCAATCACCGCGGCCACCTCTGCACCGACGCCGCATGTCCGTGGCGCTTCATGCACAATCACGCACCGACCGGTTTTCTCGACCGAGGCCAAAACAGTCGCCCAATCCAGCGGGCTTAAGCACGCCAAATCGACCACTTCAGCCGAAATCCCTTGCGCGGCCAATGCCTCTGCCGCCTGCCCAACTTCGTGCACCGCCGCCCCCCACGTCAACAGCGTCAGATCCTGACCTTCACGCAGCACAAAAGCCTGCCCTAAAGATAAGGGTGGTGCATGCTCATCGACCGGCTCTTTGAGTAAGCGATACAGCCGCGTCGGCTCTAAAAAAATTACCGGATCGGGATCACGAATCGCCGCCAACAACAATCCATACGCCCGACTCGGCGAGCTGGGGGTCACCACTTTCAGACCGGGGGTATGAACAAAATAGGCTTCAGGCGATTCGGAATGGTGCTCGGGCGCATGAATCCCGCCGCCGACCGGCATCCGCACCACCATTGGACAGGTCAAGCGACCACGCGTCCGATGACGCAAGCGCCCCATATGGTTGATGATTTGGTCAAAGGCCGGATACGCGAAACCAGCGAATTGAATCTCAGCGACCGGATGCAAACCCTGCGCCGCCATCCCGATCGCCATGCCGACAATCACGCTTTCGGCAAGCGGCGTATCAATCACCCGCTCGGTGCCAAAGCAGGCTTGCAAGCCCAAGGTGGCACGGAACACGCCGCCATTGCGGCCAATATCTTCGCCAAGCAATACGACTTCGGGATCCTCGTCCATCGCCCGAGATAAGGCGGCATTGACCGCCTCTAAGAGAGTGAGTTCACGCATGGTCAGGCCCTCCCATTTCGCTCAGAAAAGCGTCGCGCTGACGACAAAGCTCAACACTCGGTTCGGCATACAGATAATCAAACATCGCGGATAAAGGCTCAGGCTGATGCGCCAAATACAAAGCAACGGCCTCGGCAACCTCTTGATTGATCTCGGCAATCAACTGTTCTTCATCGGCTTTTGTCCAGCCTAATGCCGACACCAGATAATTTTTCAGCCGCACCATCGGTTCTTCGGCCCATGCCGCAGAGACTTCTTCGGCACAGCGATAACGGCGGGCATCGTCGGCGGTGGTGTGGTCAGAAAGGCGGTAAGTGACCGCCTCAATCAAGGTCGCCCCTTCTCCAGCGCGCGCTCTAGCGGTCGCTTGGCGCATTGCTTCACGCACGGCAACCACATCATTGCCATCGACTTGAACCCCCGGAATACCCGCAGCAAAGGCTTTCTGTGCGAAGGTTTCACAGGCGGTTTGACGAGAAGAGGGCAGAGAAATCGCCCAGTGGTTATTGGTCAGAATAAAAACCAGCGGCAGCCGCCACACCCCTGCGACGTTCATCGCCTCGTAAAAATCACCCTTGGAGCTGCCACCATCGCCAATAAAACACGCCGCAACCCGCGCTTGTTTGCGCAGCTGAAAGGCGTAGGCCACACCAACGGCATGACAGCATTGGGTGGCAATCGGCACCGCCATCGGGAAATCTTCACGCGAGCAACTAAAATTGTTACCGCGCTCATCACCGCCCCAATAGGCCAACATTTCATCCAGCCGGATGCCGCGCCAAATCATGCCGCCGGTTTCGCGATAGCTTGGCAAGAGCACATCCTCTGGTCGGAGCATGCTCGCCACGCCAACGCTAATCGCTTCTTGCCCAAGCGAAGAAGGATAGGTGCGGAGCTGGCCGGTGCGCTGCAATGCCACGGACTTCGCGTCAAAGATGCGGGTCCGCAACATGCCTCGGTAGACCGGAATCAGGTCATGTGGATTCCACTCGGCAGGCGGGGTATGCAAATGCCCATGCCGATCCAAACAACGAATGCCTTCTACTTCACAACGCGTGACAATTGTCATGACCTTTGCCCTCCGAAAGTAAAGCTTGCCCGTTCAGCAAACCGTGAACGATCGAGACCGCCTCAGGCGGATAAGCCCAACGAGGTGGTGTTTCTTGAGCATAGGCAATAGTCTTGAGATCGTCATTTTGCAGCGCGGCACAAATTCCAATCGAAACCGAATTCGCCATAAAAAAATCCCCGACTTAGCGGGGATTTTTGGGCGCAATGGGCGTCAAAACAAATTAGGCACCCAGTGCTTGGAAGATCGCATCGCGAATGGCGTCAACCGAACCCACACCGGCGACTTTGGCATATTTCGGCGCAGAAGCATCGCCAGAAGCGGCCATTTCTGAATAGAAGCCAACCAGCACTTCGGTTTGCTCGTGATACACCGCCAAGCGCTTCAGCACGGTGGCTTCGTTATCATCATCACGCTGGATCAAATCTTCGCCAGTTTCGTCGTCTTTGCCTTCGACTTTGGGCGGATTGAATTTGACGTGATAGGTGCGACCGGATGCCGGATGCACGCGGCGACCGGACATACGCTCAACAATCGCGCTATCAGGCACGTCGATTTCAACCACAAAATCAATCGCAACACCGGCGGCTTTCATCGCTTCCGCTTGCGGAATCGTGCGCGGAAAGCCATCAAACAAGAAACCATTGCTGCAGTCGGCTTCAGTAATGCGCTCTTTCACCAAGCCAATAATGATCTCATCCGAGACCAAGCCACCGGCATCCATGACTTTTTTGGCTTCGAGGCCAAGCGGCGTGCCTGCCTTGACCGCTGCGCGCAACATATCACCGGTCGAAATTTGTGGAATACCAAATTTTTCGCAGATGGATTGGGCTTGTGTGCCTTTGCCGGCACCCGGTGCGCCAAGAAGAATTAGCTTCATGTAGTAAGGCTCCTCTGGTGGGTTATCACTTGCTTGTTGTTACTTTGTAGGGTGTTGCTTTTAGTCTTCGCTAAATAGGGCACGAACCCGCGCCAAATCTTGCTCGGTATCGACGCCTGCGGCGGGAGGATGATCCACACACGCGACCGCAATCGCATAACCGTGCCACAGCACGCGCAGCTGTTCTAAAGCTTCAAACTGCTCCAGCAATGACGGCGTCAGCGAACAGTATTGGCGCAAGAATCCAGCGCGATAGGCATAAATACCAATGTGCCGCATCACCGGCAAGGCGCTCGGTAAGGTGTTTTGATCTTGGGCAAAGGCATCACGGGCAAACGGAATGGGCGCACGGCTAAAATACATGGCATGGCCTTGCGCATCGCAGACGACTTTGACGACGTTGGGATTGTGCATATCGGCCGCATCGTGAATCGGATGCGCCAAGGTGGCGACCGGTGCAGAGCCTTGGGCCACAAGGCGCGCAGCCAGATCAATCAACGCGGGGTCAATCAGTGGCTCATCGCCCTGAACATTGACAATAATCGCCTCGTCCGGCAAATCGCAGCACTGGACAACTTCAGCCAAGCGGTCAGTGCCTGAAGGATGATCTTCACGCGTCATCACGACGTCGACGCCAGCGGCTTGGCAGGCTTCGGCAATACGCACATGATCAGTCGCGACAATGATGCGGGAAGCCGCGCTTTGTTGCGCACGCTCGGCAACCCGGACCACCATTGGTTTACCCGCTAAATCGGCAAGGGCTTTTTCGGGCAGACGGCTCGATTGCAGTCGCGCCGGAATCACGACGATAAACGGCGTGTCGCTCATTCGACATCCTCTTCCGGCGGCAGTTCGCGCGCGTCGGTCACGAGCATAACGGGAATATCGTCTCGAATTGGGAAGGCTAAACGATCCCCACGGCAGATCAGCTCTTGGGCTTCTTTGTGGTAGACGAGTGGCCCTTTACAAAGAGGGCAGACGAGGATTTCAAGAAGTTTGCTGTCCATGTTTCAGTGTCCGCAGGGTGTGATCAAGCCAAAGTCCAAGGTCGGGCCGCACTGCGGCACTGACCGGTAAAACCCAGAGTGTAACATTCTTGACGGTTTGTAACTTCACCGCATCTTTCTCGGTCACCAGCACCGCCTGCGCGGCAGGCAAATCGCTAGCCTGAAAAGCGTGATGATCGGGAAACGAAAAACAGCGCGGCTGTAAACCTAAGGTCTTGAGGGTATTAAAGAAACGTTCGGGATGGGCAATCCCTGCGACGGCCGCACAATCTTGCGAGCGGAGCTGTTCAGCCTGGCACGTCAAAGAAGGTTGATGAAGCGAATAAAAGTCGCTCGGCACCAATTCCATCTGAAAACAAGGCGTTGTCGCAGGCACATCTGCCGCAGTAAAAGCGCCATCGCCGTGAATTACCACGGCGTTCACTTGCGCCAAACGGTGGCGCGACTCGCGTAAAGGCCCGAGCGGTAAGCGCCAGCCATTGCCCAATCCGCGCGCACTCTCAACCACGACAATTTCGATATCACGTTGCAAGCGATAATGCTGCAAACCATCGTCAGTCAAAATGACATCGACTTCTGGATGTTGGCGCAATAGCAGTTGTCCCGCTTGAACGCGATCAGCACCCACCGCCACCGGCGCACCTTCGCGCGCCAGCAGCAAAGGCTCATCACCCACCGCATCAGGCGTGCTGTCAGCGGCAACTAAGCACACATCGCGAGCGGCACGGCCATAGCCTCGGCTAATAATGCCCGGCGTCCACCCTTGGGCGCGCAACGCTTGTACCAAGGCCCGCGTTAAGGGCGTCTTTCCGGCACCGCCCACTGTAATGTTGCCCACGACCACGACCGGCACCGGCAGTTTTTTGCTGGATAGCCACCCGCACCGAAAAGCAAAGCGACGCACGGCGCTAACCAGAATGAAAAGCCCCGTAAACGGGGCTAGTCCAAGAAAAAACCATTTAGGGCGCGAGGCATACCAGCTATCTAGTAAACGCGCGGAAAAACTCATTCCTTCACGACCTGCGTGGCAAATGTAATTTTGTTGAGCCCCGCAGAACGCGCGGCTTCCATCAACATCACCACCGCCTGATGCGTAGTCAATGCATCCGCATTCACCACAACTGTCGTATCTAGTTGGCCCGCAACAGCAACACGCAAAGCCTCGCTCAATGGCCCAATCCCCGGCTCATTCAGGGTTTTTTCGCCAATACGATATGTGCCTTGAGCCGTGATTCCAATCTGCAATACTTGTTGGCTCGATTGCTTACCGACACCATCCGCAACGCCGCCTTCTGGCAAATTGATTCGCAAATCAGCGAAGCGTGCATACGTTGTTGTGACCATCAAGAAGATCAAAATCACCAACAACAAATCAATCAGCGGAATGAAGTTAATTTCGGGTTCGTCGCGATGGCGACCACGGCTAAAATTCATGGGTCAATTCCTCGCTTTTAATCGCGATTGAGGTGAATCGCTTCAACCAAACGCACCGCAGCTTGCTCAAGATCAATCAGTAGGCTGTCGACGCGAGAACGGAAGTAACGATAAAAAATCATGCTCGGAATCGCGACCACCAAACCAAATGCGGTGTTGTAGAGCGCCACCGAAATCCCATGCGCCAATTGTTGTGGATTGGTGCCCGCAGGACTTTGTGCGCCAAAAATTTCGATCATCCCGATCACCGTGCCCAGCAAACCCAAAAGCGGCGCCATTGCAGCGATCGTGCCCAAGGTCGTCAAAAAGCGATCAAGCTCATGGCCTACCGCGCGGCCCGCTTCTTCAATGGCTTCTTTCGTGACATCGCGTGGACATTTTTCATTGCGCAGCCCAGCGGACAGCACTCGGCCAAGGGGAGAGTGCGCATTCAGGCGGTGAATAAGCTCGCTACTTGCACCACGTTGGCGATACTCGTCTAAGGTGTGACGCAATAAGCCATCCGGCAAAATGTTTGAAGCACGCAGACTAAAAGCACGCTCGAAAATAATAGCGAGAGCGACGATTGATGCCAAAATCAGCATCCAGATCGGCCAGCCAGCCGCGTTGACAATAGACCACACAGGACGTCTCCGCACAAAGAACCAAACCCAACACTTTAGCGACTTGCCGCAAGCCCGACAATACCCCGATCGACTAATCACCGATTTAGCCATTCGATTCGGTGGATAACGCACTTAAGCGAATGCTTTTTAAGGATTTTTTACAGTCACACACAAGATCTGTTGATAAGTCTGTGCATAAGCACTGAATAAGCCTGTCAAATGGCCGTCTGGCAAGGGTTTCGATTAGATTGCCTACTTTGTGTGCAATCAAAAAAATATATTTAAATTCAATTAGTTACTATTTTTTTAAAAAAATAGAGGTCGACGCACTTGACAAGTTGCTCGCCCTGAAAAAATAAAGGTTTCCACTGTGGATGGCTTGACAAATATTTCATTTAACGAACCCAACCGCCGCCTCGCACCCGTGATTACGGTCTCAGAATTAAATCGAGCGGCCCGAAATTTACTCGAAAATGGCTTTCCGCCGGTGTGGGTCGCGGGCGAGATTTCAAACCTCACCATTGCGGCTTCTGGCCATGCTTATTTTTCGCTCAAAGACCGATACGCCCAAATTCGTGCAGTGATGTTTCGCGCACGCGTTGCGCAGATCGGCTTCCCATTGCGCGAAGGCATGCAAATCGAAGCGCACGGCACCGTCTCACTTTACGAAGCGCGTGGCGACTACCAGATTCAACTCGACTGCGTACGAGAGGCCGGTTTAGGACGGCTATTCGAAGACTTTTCACGGCTCAAAAGCCGCTTGGAAAGCGAGGGCTTATTTGCGAGCGCACATAAAAAATCATTACCTGCATGGCCGAAAACAATTGGCATTCTGACCTCTCCGCAAGCGGCCGCCTTACACGATGTCATCACCACCCTGCAGCGACGAATGCCCAGCATTCCCGTTATTCTGTATCCCAGCCAAGTCCAAGGCGAAGCCGCACCGGCGCAGATTGTGGCCGCTTTAAACAAGGTCTACCAACGCCAAGAAGTCGACGTGTTATTAGTCTGCCGCGGGGGCGGGTCGATTGAAGATTTATGGGCTTTCAATGATGAGCGCGTTGCACGAATGCTGGCACAACGTAATGTGCCCATCGTCACCGGCATCGGTCACGAAACCGATTTCACCATCGCAGACTTTGTTGCCGATGTTCGCGCGCCCACCCCAACCGCAGCCGCTGAACTGGTCAGCCCTGACCGACAGGCGCTACGCCAACGCTTGCAGCACACACAGCAACGCCTTCTCCACGCTCAAACCCGCGCCTTCAACGACATTTCACAGCGACTTGACCGACTCAGTGCACGCCTCATTTCGCCCAGCGAACGACTCCAGCGCCGCCACGATCAACTGCAAGATCTCGCCAACCGTTTAAACCGCGCCCTACAAAGCACCTTGCAACAAGCGCGCTTGCAAACGCTACACTACGAACACGCGCTACACCGTGCCACTCCGTCTTGCGCCAAGCCATATGCCCAACTAGAAACGCTCCGGCAACGCCAACACCATGCGCTTCAGCGCCAGCTCACCCGCTACCAACATCAACTCACCCACGCCAGCAGCTGCCTGATGGCGCTCAATCCCAACGCGGTGTTGGCACGGGGCTATGCGATTGTCCGCGATCCACAAGGGCATATCCTGAAAAATCCGCACGCAGCGCCTCACGGTAGCAGACTACATATCCAACTCGCAGAGGGCGAATTAGCCGCCATCGCGTGGGATATGCTCGACCACACGCAAAAATAATGGCGCTCATCCGCAGACAAGATCACACATTTTCGGTACGCTCGGCATTTTAATAAAACGATCGTTTAAATCATGCGTATCCCTGCTCGACTGCTTAAATGGATCATGACCTTGTGGCCGCCTTTTCTGGGCGCGGGTATTTACGTCAAACATATCGCCCCCGATTTTCGTGAAGCGCAGGTTGGTTTGCGGCTAGGATTTGGCAATCGTAACTATGTCGGCGTGCACTTTGGCGGCAGCCTTTATGCCATGACCGACCCGTTTTACATGCTGCTTTTGATGCATCGCCTTGGACGGGATTACATCGTCTGGGATCAGGCGGGCAGTATCGAATATCTGAAACCTGGGCGCGGGCGCGTCAGCGCGCATTTTCAAATTAGCGATGATGATCTTGTTGCGATTCAAGCCGCGACCGCGCACGGCGACAAACATTGCCCACAATTCAGCGTCAACGTCACTGACCAAAGCGGCGAAGTCGTGGCGCGGGTACACAAAACCTTATACGTACGCAAAAAACGGGGCGCGCATTAAGAATCCGGCTGCCGTAGCGTTTGGCGCGCGGCTTCAATTAAACAGCTAGAGAGCTGCTCCAAGATGGGCGATTGGGTTTTCCAGCGATGCCAATACAAAGCGACATCGGTGGGTTTGTCGGGCGCTAAATCAACCAATTGCCCACTGCACAACGCGTCGCCAAACTGCTGTTCCGGCACCATCCCATAGCCGTAACCCAGCCGAATCGCGCTCAAAAAAGGATCCGTTGCTGGAAAGTAATGGCACGGATAACTCGCGTCAGACAAACCAAAATAACGCGCCAAAAAATTGGCCTGCAAACGATCTTTGCGATCAAAAACCAACACCGGCGCTCGGCGTGCCGCCTCCCGTGTCATCCCTTCGGGAAACCAACGCTGCTGATAAGCAGGCGAAGCCAGAAGGCGATAACGCATCATGCCCAGCGGCTCGGCGACACAGCCACGCATCGCCTGCGCCTGACTCGACACACAAGCCAAGGTCTGGCCCGCCTCCATCAAGGCATGGGTATGGTCTTGGTCATCCAAAATTAAGTTCAATAACAGCTGTCGCGATTGTACAAAATCGGCCAAAGCAGGCAGCAGCCATGTCGCCAAGGTATCGTTGTTCATGGCGATGCTAATACTGAGCTCATGCCCTTCATGCTGGTGATAGTCGCGCGTGAATTCGGCATCAAGCAAATCACGACGGCGCAAATACTGCACCAATTTCCGACCTTCTCGCGTCGCCTGACAAGGGCGCGTTCGCAACACCAAAGGGCTCCCCAAATCGGCCTCTAGTGCTTTCAAACGCTGAGAAATCGCGGAGGGCGTCAATTTCAGCCGCTCGGCCGCAGCCTCTAAGCTGCCAGTGTCAAGAATCGCCAAGAGCGCTTCGGTTTTACGCGGATCAAGAGCCATCTCTCACCTTAAATTTAATTAACCCTTACACAATAATCTTGAATTTATTTTAATAAAAGAAGGAAGTCCCCGACACTCGCGGCATTCAACTTTTGCCCCGATTGAGGAGACATGCCATGTTACTCGCGCCTGCTTATCTACAAGGATTTGCCCTTTCTGCCAGCTTGATTGTCAGCATTGGCGCACAAAATGCGCACGTGCTTAAAACCGCGTTACGGCAACATCACGTCGGCGTCACGGTACTGACTTGCATCGCGATCGATCTGATTTTGATTGGCGCGGGCATTGCCGGCATGGGGCAGTTGATTCAAAGTCTGCCGAGCTTATTTACTGTATTACGCTGGGCAGGCACGGTATTTTTGCTGTGGTATGGCTTGCGGGCAGGGTGGTCGGCCTGCCGCCCTCATGCCGCATTACACGCCACACAGGCACACGCGATTGGCAGTCGACGCGATGCTTTTTTGACAATTTTGGGTTTATCGCTACTGAATCCGCCGGTGTATCTCGAAACCGTGGTGCTGATTGGTTCGGTCGGCGGACAACTAGAACAAATGGCGCGCTGGTCGTTTGGAATCGGGGCAGCCAGTGCATCGGTGGTGTGGTTTATGGCACTCGGGCTGGGTGCGGGCTACCTAGCACCGCTGTTTGCGCGGCCGCGTGCATGGCAGATTTTAGACGGATTCACCTGCATCATGATGTGCACATTGGCTTACACACTTTTCACGCACTAAAAACGGTCTGCGGCCCCTTCGCAAAGAGGCCGCAGCAACGACATTGACGCTCAATCAGCCGGAAGATGTTCGCGGACAGGAAAGCCAATATCAATCGGCTGGCGTAGACCTTCAGCGTGCTCCTGATTCAACACCAACAAGGTGCGCGGACGGCGGCGATTCAAAGGCGATAACATCCGGTTGCGCCGAATTTGTTGGTAAGTCGCCAGAAAACGGCGACGGCGCATCGCAGCGGGATGGCGGGAAGGCAAAGCAATCCGACGGGTGGCGTGAGCAGGTCTTCTCATGATGAAACTCCTTTTTTTATTGTGATTGAGTGGGCCGGGATTCATGCAAAATTGAGGCCAACCATTCCCCTATCATGTAATTCTTTTGTGACAGTTATGCAAGGGTTTTGCACACATCACGCCATGACGACCAGCCTTTTTCAGCAGATAATGCGGCATTCGCTCGTTAATTCCTGCTTTTGAATGGTGTATTCATGATTGAAACAGAAGCCCGCGTGGTGGAAACACAAGAGGGGTGCGCATGGGTTGAAACCCGACCGCACTCCAGCTGCGGCCACTGCGACCCCGAAACCGGCTGTCGGTCGCTGTCTATTTCGCGCTTATTTTGCGTCAAGCCCCAACGCTACCAAGTCAGCGATCCTTTAGGCTGCCGCCGTGGCGAATCCGTAGTGGTCGCCATCCATGAACGTGGCCTTCTCAAAAGCGCGCTGCTCATGTACTTGCTGCCGATATTCGCGCTTTTTATCGGTGCAGTCCTGGGCGGACATTGGAGCGAAACCGCCTCAGCGCTCGCGGGTTTGCTCTCTTTTTTCGGTGCGATATTGATGATTCGCCGCTATAGCACCAAATACCGTCACGATGCCGATTTTCAGCCGCACATCATTCGGCGACTGGGTGTCACGACATTGACTGTGGAGAAACCTCGCTCATGAAAAAAACACTGATTGCCATGATGCTCGCCACTGGGCTTTCACTGGCATTACCCACTGTAGCCACCGCCGCCCCGCTCACCGGCTTACAAGATTTTTCTGCGCTGGTCGAAAAAGAAGGGGGCGCTGTCGTCAATATTTCGACACGACAAACCATTCACCAAAACACCAGCCCCTTTCCCGAAGAACTCAATAACGACCCTTTTTTTGAATTCTTCCGGCGCTTTGCCCCGCCCCGCCAACAACGCGAATTTCAAGCCAATTCACTCGGCTCCGGCTTTATCATCTCCAATGACGGCTATGTTCTGACCAATGCACATGTCGTCGCAAAAGCCGATGAAATCACCGTCACGCTCATCGACAAACGAGAATTCAAAGCGCGCCTGATTGGTTCGGATGCCCGTACCGATGTTGCCCTGCTGAAAATCAATGCCAGCGGCCTTCCGACGGTCAAGCTCGGCACCCCGAGCACCTTAAAAGTCGGGCAATGGGTAATTGCGATTGGCTCGCCATTTGGCTTTGAAAACTCAGTCACTGCAGGCATCGTATCGGCCAAAGGCCGCCGCCTGCCGGACGAATCTTACGTGCCATTTATCCAAACCGATGTCGCGGTCAATCCCGGCAATTCGGGTGGGCCGTTGTTTGATATGAACGGCCAAGTCGTCGGGATTAACTCGCAAATTTACAGCCGCTCGGGCGGATTTATGGGCCTGTCTTTTGCGATTCCGATTGATGTCGCGATGCAAGTCGCCGATGAACTGAAAAGCAAAGGCCGCGTTACTCGTGGCCGAATTGGCGTCACTATTCAAGATCTGAGTCGTGAATTGGCGGTTTCTTTTGGGTTGTCGGCCCCGACCGGCGCGCTGATTAACGGCGTCGAGTCCGGCGGCCCCGCCGAGCGGGCAGGCTTACGCACCGGCGACATTATTCTGAAGCTCAACGGCCAAAGCCTGAGTTCGAGTGTGGATTTGCCGCGCATGATCGGCAGCATTCGCCCCGGCACACCGGTACAGCTCGAAATTTGGCGCAATCGCAATAGCCAAATGTTGACCGTCACGCCTGACGAAATGCGCGACGTCCCCGAGGGCAAGCTCGCTCAGCGCAGCGCCAATAAATCGAAAGACGAAGCACCCGCGCAAAGTTTGGCGCGCCTCGGCGTGCGTGTAGCAGAACTCAGCCCCGCACAACTGCGCGAAAGCAATCTGAAATTTGGCTTGCTGGTTCGACAACTGACGCCAGCAGCAAGCCGCGCGGGCTTAGCCACGGGCGATGTCATTGTCGGCGTTGGTAATGACATGCTCGACAGCATCGACCCGCTACTGCAAGCCATTCGCGCCAGCAAAACCGGCAGCGCCCTCGCGCTACGGGTATGGCGACAAGGTGCGACCGTCTTTGTGGCATTACCGGTCGGAGAAGGTAAATGACCTTAACTTTGTATTTTCGTGAATATTGCAGTCTGTGCCACAGCATGCGCGATGCATTGCAAAGCTGGCTCCACCGTGAATCGCTACAATTGCAGATTGTCGACGTCGATGCCGACGAAGAAAGCCTCGCGCGGTATGATGAACTGGTGCCGGTTTTGGTCGGCGATGATGGCCAAGAAATTTGCCATTATCACCTCGACGAAGCCGCCCTTTCTGCGTGGATTTCGCAGCGTCGCGCCCGCACCCATGTCGCAGCAGTTCCCGATTCGGTCTGAATCGGCTAGAATCGCGCGTATTCGATTATGTAATTCTAAGGGCACAAGCGTGCCCTTTCTTATTGGCAGCGTTCATGAACCATATCCGCAATTTCTCGATCATCGCTCATATTGATCACGGCAAGTCCACACTTGCCGACCGTTTTATCCAGTTCTGTGGTGGACTGGAGATGCGCGAAATGAGCCAGCAAGTGCTTGACTCGATGGACATCGAGAAAGAGCGCGGCATCACGATTAAAGCGCAAACCGCCGCACTCACCTACAAAGCGCGCGATGGGCAAATCTACAATCTCAACCTCATTGACACCCCCGGACACGTCGACTTTTCTTATGAAGTGTCGCGTTCGTTGTCCGCCTGCGAAGGCGCGCTGCTGGTGGTCGACGCCTCACAAGGTGTTGAAGCGCAAACCGTCGCCAACTGCTATACCGCGATTGATCTCGGCGTGGAAGTGGTCGCAGTGCTCAATAAAATCGACTTGCCCGCCGCTGAACCTGAGCGCGTCATTCAAGAAATTGAAGACATTGTCGGGATCGAAGCCGTGGATGCGGTTCACGCCTCCGCCAAAACAGGGATTGGCATCGAAGATATTCTGGAATCGGTGATTACCAAAATCCCGCCGCCGCAAGGCAATCCAGACGGCCCGCTCAAAGCCTTAATTATCGACTCATGGTTTGATAACTACGTCGGCGTGGTGATGCTCGTGCGTGTCGTCGATGGTTCATTGAAGCCAAAAGACAAAATCAAGTTTATGGCGACCGGTGCCGAGCACTTGTGCGAACAGGTTGGGGTCTTTACACCCAAATCCGTACAGCGCCAGCGCCTCAGCGCCGGTGAAGTGGGTTTTGTGATTGCGGGGATTAAAGAGCTGAAATCAGCCAAAGTCGGCGACACCATTACCCTCACCGCCAACCAAGCCACCGAAGCGCTACCGGGCTTTAAAGAAGTACAATCGCAGGTGTTTGCCGGTTTGTATCCGGTCGAATCTCACGACTACGACTCGCTGCGTGACGCGCTCGAAAAATTGCAACTCAACGATGCCTCACTGCGCTTTGAACCCGAAGTGTCGCAAGCGTTGGGCTTTGGTTTCCGCTGCGGCTTCTTGGGTCTTTTGCATTTAGAAATCGTTCAAGAACGTCTCGAACGTGAGTTCGATATGGATCTGATTACCACTGCCCCGACTGTGGTCTACGAAGTCCTGATGAAAGACGGCGAACTGATCGAAGTCGAAAACCCATCGCGCCTGCCCGATCTGTCCAAAATCGAAGAAATTCGCGAGCCGATCATCACTTCAACCATTTTGGTGCCTTCGGATTACGTCGGCGCGGTCATGACTTTGTGCAACCAAAAACGCGGTGTGCAACGCAATATGCAATACATGGGTCGCCAAGTCATGCTGACCTACGATATGCCGATGAACGAAGTCGTGATGGACTTCTTTGACAAGCTGAAATCGACCAGTCGTGGTTACGCCTCGCTCGACTATGAATTCAAAGAATTCCAAGTCTCGGATCTGGTCAAGCTCGACATTCTGGTGAATAGCGAAAAAGTCGATGCGTTGTCGCTGATTGTTCACCGTCAAAGTGCACAATATCGTGGCCGCGAACTGGCTTCGAAAATGCGGGAACTGATCCCGCGCCAGATGTTTGATATTGCCGTACAAGCCGCCCTCGGCAGCCATATTATTGCCCGCGAAACCATTAAAGCCCTGCGCAAAAACGTCTTGGCGAAATGTTATGGCGGCGATATTACGCGGAAGAAGAAACTGCTCGAGAAGCAAAAAGCCGGTAAAAAACGGATGAAGCAAGTCGGCAACGTCGAAATTCCACAAGCAGCCTTCTTGGCCATCTTGCAGGTCAGCGACAAATAAACTTACCCCACGGGCAGCGAGCAAACCATTTTGGAATGCTGCCCGCCCTTCAGGGAATATGTGATGAATTGGATGTGGATTTTTGTTGTATTGATTGTGGCGGGCCCCGTATTAATCGCCAGCTCCCGCAAAAAACTCCCCGGCGAGAAAGAGCAACCGATTTTGGTTCAAACCGGCTACCTCGCCTTGGTGCTGGGTGGATTCGGCTTGCTCGCTCAGTCGATCAGCTTCACCGCGGTGATGTTGGCCTTTGTCGTCATCACCGGCATTTTATCGGTGCTTGATCGCTGGGTACTCGCCCCCCGCCGCTCGCTTGGACAGATTGAGCCGAGCTGGGCTGAATACGCCAAAAGCTTCTTCCCGATTATTTTAGCGGTCTTTTTGCTACGCTCATTTTTGGTCGAACCGTTTCAAATCCCATCCAGTTCCATGCGCCCGGGACTCGTCGTCGGTGACTTTATTCTGGTGAATAAGTTTAGCTATGGAATTCGCCTGCCTGTCGCCAATAACGTCCTGATTCCTGTCGGACAGGTTCAACGCGGCGATGTGGTGGTCTTTGGTTTCCCGCCAAATCCGCAAATTAATTTTATTAAACGCATCGTTGGCCTCCCCGGCGACGTCGTGAGCTATCGCGATAAGCATCTTTCCATCAACGGCAAACCCGTCAGAGAAGAAGCCGATGGCAGCTATGATTATCTTGAGCAGGGGTTGGCGATGGTGCACGCCCGCCAATTCACCGAAACCCAAGAAGGACATCAAAGCTATAAAGTATTGCGCGTCGAAGATGTCCCGCCAGTCTTTTTGCCGCAGGTTGGGCAGTTTGAAGGGCGCGATAATTGCCGTTACGATGAAGATGGCTTTGAGTGCAAAGTTCCTGCTGGTCATTATTTTGCACTCGGCGACAACCGCGACAATAGCCACGATGGCCGTTATTGGGGCTTTATTTCCGATGATTTACTGGTCGGAAAAGCGTTCCTCATTTGGATGAACTTTGGTGATTTTGGTCGGATCGGTCAAAAAATCCACTAAAATCAACGCAGTTTGTACCTTAATTGATATTTGACCTTGAAGCCGGTCCGGCCTTGACCGGCTTCATTCTCTTTTCTGTTCTGACCGGCCAGCTCTCGTACTGACCATTGACTTGCAAATGATGCCTTCCCATGACTGTACCGCCCCAACTTGCTCACCTGACTGAACGCATCGGTTACTCGTTCAAACACATGCGCTGGCTCAAGCAGGCTTTGACCCACCGCAGCTTTGGTGTGCCGAATAATGAACGCCTCGAATTTATTGGCGATGCAATTTTGAATTACACCGTGGGGCGGATGCTGTTCGATCGTTTTGCGGATCAACCGGAAGGCGCGCTCTCTCGCCTTCGCGCCAACCTCGTCAACCAAGAGGTCTTGGCTGAAATTGCCCGAGAACTCGATCTCGGTGCGGTGCTTTGCCTCGGAGAAGGGGAAATGCGCAGCGGTGGCGGTGAACGCCCGTCGATTTTGGCCGATGCCCTCGAAGCCCTTTTTGCGGCGGTCAGCCTCGATAGCAATTTCGCCGAAGCCGAAGCCGTGGTGCGCCGCTTGTATCAAAATCGAATTCTAGCAATCGACCCCGCAGGCCCCGCCAAAGACCCCAAAACTCGCTTACAAGAGGTTTTGCAATCGCGCCGTATTGCACTGCCGAACTATCAAATTTTGGTGCAATCTGGCGAAGCCCATGCCCAACATTTTCGCGTGATATGCGAAGTGCCCGCCCTCAAACTCTCATGCGAGGGAGAAGGCCCTAGCCGTCGCCGCGCAGAACAACAAGCCGCAGAAGCCATGCTCACCCAGCTGGAAACCCTGTCGAGCCGTAAAAGTAAAAAAGGACACGCAGTATGAATGAAGCCCAACAACCCGCCGCCACCGATGATTTCCGGTGTGGTTTTATCGCCATCGTCGGCCGCCCCAACGTCGGCAAATCAACGCTAATGAATCATTTGATCGGCCAAAAAATCTCGATCACCTCGAAAAAAGCGCAAACCACCCGCCATCGTGTGAATGGCATTGAGACCCGCGCCGATGCGCAATATGTGTTTGTCGATACCCCGGGTTTTCAAACCAGCCACCGCAATGCGCTGAATGACATTCTGAACAAAAACGTGAAAGAAGCCTTGTCTGGCGTTGATTGCGTACTGTTTGTATTAGAAGCCGGTCGCCTCAGCGCCGCCGATCGCGAAGTCATCGCCTTGCTGCCGAAACATCGTCCGGTGATTTTGGTGGTCAATAAGAGCGACCGACTCAAAGACAAATCCGAACTCGCCGCCTTTATGCTGGCCGCAAATGAAGCTTTTGCGTTTACGGATATGATCTCGGTTAGTGCCAAACATGGCCTGCGCTTAGAAGAAATTTTCCCGCTGTTGCGCCAACATCTCCCGCTCAGCCCGCCGCTGTACCCAGAAGATATGGTCACAGACCGCGAGAATCGCTTTTTGGCGGCGGAAATTGTCCGCGAAAAACTGTTCCGCTACCTTGGCGAAGAATTGCCCTACACCATGACCGTCGAAATCGAGCAATTTAAAGTCGAAAAAGATGGTCGTTTCCATCTTCACACCGCGATTTTGGTCGATAAAGAAAGCCAAAAAGGGATTGTGATCGGCCAAAAAGGCGAGCGCCTGAAGAAAATTGCCAGCGAAGCCCGCGTCGATATGGAAAAACTTTTTGATACCAAAGTCTTTTTAGAAGTGTGGGTCAAAGTGAAGAGCGGCTGGGCTGATGACATTCGCTTCTTGAAACAGTTCGAAGGCTAAGCTGTTCTTTTGCAATGAAAATTACGGCACAACCGGCCTTTGTTCTACATAGCCAAGCGTATAAAGAAACCAGCCTGCTGGTGGACGTCTTGACGCGGGATTATGGCCGAGTCAGCCTTGTTGCACGCGGCGCACGGCGGCCGCGTGCCGACATTCGCGGCGCACTCCTTCCTTTTGCGCCTTTAACCGTCGATTGGTTCGGCAAAACCGAGCTCAAAACCCTCGCCAGCGTCGATTGGATCGGCGGTCAACCGCAACTCAGTGGCACGGCGCTGTTATCGGGGTTTTATCTCAATGAACTGCTGATGCGTTTATTGGCCAAAGAAGATCCCCACGCGCGCATTTTTCGAGATTATGCTCAGACGGTTCAAGCCTTAGCCGAGCGACGTGCAACGATCCCCGTCTTGCTACGCCGCTTTGAATATGCCCTATTGGTTGGGCTGGGCTACGCGCCACTCCTGACCGTTGAAGCTGATGGCATTACCCCCATTCACGCTGCACGCGATTATCTATATCGACCATCACACGGCGCCATTCCGCGCCCAGCCCATCTCCCTCGGGCCTGCCCGGTGAGTGGAGAAACTCTGCTCGCTATCGCCCGCGATGATTTTTCCCAGCCCCACACCCAAGCCGAAGCCAAGGCTTTGCTCCGGGCGCTGTTGGCGGAACATTTGAATGGTGCGACGCTGACCAGCCGAGAAATTCTAGAAACCATTCAACGCTGCACGATGCACGCCAAAAACGAATCCGCTAGACTCACTCAGTAATGACTTACCGACTCCGTCCCAGATTATTTTTGTAAAGGAATTGCTATGCCCTTGCTTGGCGTCAATATTGACCATGTAGCCACACTGCGTCAGGCACGCGGAACGCGCTACCCCAGCCCAATCGAAGCTGCACTGGTCGCCGAAAGTGCGGGTGCAGATTTAATTACGCTGCATTTGCGCGAAGATCGCCGCCATATTCAAGATGCTGACGTGCGTTTAATGCGGGAAGCGATTAAAACGCGCATGAACTTAGAAATGGCGCTGACGCCAGAAATGCTTGAGCACGCCCTTAAAATCCGGCCACAAGATGTGTGTCTTGTTCCAGAAAAGCGTGAAGAAATCACCACCGAAGGCGGCTTAGATGTGGTGCGTCATTTCGACGAGGTCGAGAGCTATGTGGGCGCTTTGCAAGCAGCAGGCTGCCGCGTTTCGCTGTTTATTGACCCAGAAGAAGAAGCGATTCATGCCTCGGCAGAAGCGGGCGCAACAGTGATCGAACTGCACACCGGCCGTTATGCCGATGCAGAAGGTCACGGTGCGGCTGACGTTGAATTAGCACGGATTCGTCGCGCCGCCGAATTTGCCGCCAACCTTGGTTTGGTGGTCAATGCCGGACATGGCTTGAACTATCACAACGTGAAACCGATTGCAGCGATTCCAGAAATTGTCGAGCTGAATATTGGGCATGCAATCGTCGCACAAGCGTTATTTGTCGGCTTTGATCGGGCGGTTCGCGACATGAAAGCTTTGCTGATCGAAGGCCGCCGCGAAGCACCATGATTGTCGGCATTGGTACTGATTTAGCAGAAATTTCACGTTTTTCGCGGGCTTTAGCACGGCATACGCCTGCAAAAATTGCACAGCGATTTTTAGCGGAAAGTGAAGTTTCTGCTTTTCTGCAAGCCTCAGATCCAGCACGGTTTCTGGCGAAAAATTTTGCTGCCAAAGAAGCGCTCGCCAAAGCCAGTGGCCACGGCGTGCGCCCCCCACTGGCACTCAATGCCATCGCAGTCCAACGCGATGCGCTGGGCAAGCCGTTTTTTGAATTTTCGCCCGTACTCGCTGCATGGTTTCAAGCACGTGGCGTGCAATCCAGCCATCTTTCTTTGAGCGACGAAGCCGGTCTGGTGCTGGCTTTTGTGGTTTTAGAATCTAATTAAATGAGTATTTCATGAGCCAATCTTTGCCTTTAGGGCCGGTGATGTTGGATGTCGCAGGTCTGCAACTCACCGACGAAGAGCGCATCCGTTTGCAGCATCCGCAAGTGGGTGGCGTCATTTTATTTCGGCGTAATTTTGAATCTCGTGAGCAAGTTGCCGCATTGATTGCGGAGATCAAAGCGGTTCGCGAACCGGCATTATTGGTAGCGGTCGATCATGAAGGCGGCCGCGTGCAGCGGTTTCTTGAGGGCTTTACACGCTTGCCGCCGATGCAGGTTTTGGGCGAGTTGGCAGAGCGCGATCCACAAGCGGCCATCACAATGGCAGAACAAGTCGGCGAAGTGTTGGCGGTAGAGTTGCGGGCTATCGGGGTCGATTTAAGTTTTACGCCGGTGCTCGATTTAGACTGGGGGCACTCGGCCATTATTGGCAATCGCGCTTTTCACGCCAACCCCGATCGTGTAACAGAACTCGCAGCGGCGCTGATTCGCGGGTTGGAAGCGGGCGGAATGTCGGCCTGTGGCAAGCATTTTCCCGGACACGGCTGGGTCGAAGCCGATTCTCACCACGCGATTCCGATCGATGAGCGGGATTATGCAACGATTGAAGCGGCCGATTTGAAACCGTTTCAGGCCTTGGCTCAAGCGGGTTTGCATTCAGTGATGCCAGCACATGTGGTGTATCCGCAAATCGACTCGGCACCGGCAGGGTTTTCTACGTTCTGGCTGCAAACTGTGCTACGTGATCGCCTCGGATTTGAGGGGGTGATTTTTAGCGACGACTTGTGCATGGAAGGTGCGGCAGGGGTCGGTGGTATTTTTGAGCGCGCGCACGCTGCGTTTAATGCGGGCTGCGACATGGCTTTGGTGTGCAATCGCCCTGACTTGGCGGAAACCTTGCTAACGGCACTGCAATCGACACCGATTGCAACTACGCTGGCCGCACGTTTGGCGCGCATGATGGGCAAAGCCTCACCAGAATCATGGGTCGCGCACATGAACACAGCAACCTTTGTCGCTAAACAACAACAAGTTGCGGCATTAACGGTTCCCGCGGGGCATTTGGCAGGGCCTGCTGTCGGCGAGGCGTGTTGAGCGCAATGGAAGTAACACCATGAAACTGGCAGAAAACTGGCCGGATGCAGAAAGTGGGCTGAGTTTTTCGATGATTCGGGCGCAGGGTGCCGGTGGTCAAAACGTCAATAAGGTTTCAAGTGCAGTGCATTTACGCTTTGATATTCCGGCCTCCTCTCTGCCAGAAGTCGTCAAAAATCAGCTCTTGGCTTGCCACGATCAGCGTATTTCCAAGCAAGGCGTGATTGTCATTAAGGCGCAAAGCTATCGCAGCCAAGAGCAAAACAAGGCTGACGCACTATCGCGATTACGTGAATTGATCGAGGAAGTGTGTCAACCGGTCACAGCACGACGGGCGACACGCCCAAGTTATGGAGCGAAATTGCGACGCTTAAAGCAAAAAACGCAGCGTGGGCAGGTCAAACAGCTGCGCAGCCGCCGCCCAACCGAGGAATAAAAAAAGCCTTTTTTCGAAAGAAAAAAGGCTTTTGGGTTGCTTGCAAGAAACGACTGAATTACTTCAGTTTGGTCTCTTTGTAAACAACGTGCTTACGGGCAACGGGATCAAATTTCTTGATCTCCATTTTTTCAGGCATCGTACGCTTGTTCTTGGTCGTGGTGTAAAAATGACCCGTGCCGGCCGTCGATTCCAATTTGATCTTTTCACGCATGGTGATCAGTCTTCTTTATTCATCTAAGGGTTAATCGCAGAAATCAAAAATCAGATTTCGCCACGTGCACGCAGGTCAGCTAACACAGCGTCGATACCGACTTTGTCGATAGTACGCAGACCTGCATTGGATACGCGCAGGCGAACCCAGCGATTTTCGCTCTCTACCCAAAAACGACG
>CAZWRK010000030.1:0-38776 GCA_964635875.1 uncultured Aquaspirillum sp. | reverse complement strand
AAAAGGTCGCCCTGCGCAACAACCCGAAGATCAAGCCGATTGTCGAGCGCATCGAGGCCGAGAAGGCCGCGAAGAAGACCAATATCGACACCGACGCCATGCTGTCCAAGCTTGCCGGCTAACCCGCCAGGGCAAGGGCAAGGCGCTACCCCATACGCCTTGCGATGACACCTCGGATAGACGAGGGCAAGACACCGCCGAACCCCTCCCGGCGGTGTTTTTGCTTGTCGGGCTGGTTTTCCATGAAGTGTTGTCGTTTCAGGCGCAAGACTGTGCGGAAAATAGTTGCGCGGTTTGAGTTATTCCGGCATATTACGGATGTGTAATTCATGGGGAATTACACCATGTTTGCCGGAATGGTAGGCTTTAAGGAGGTTAAAGTAAATGACAACATCATCCCTTAACTGCGGCCCGATCAACGAGGCTGAGATAGAAGGCCTCTTCGATGATCTCGAAGCCCTTGCACACGAAAGCCCCCACACGGGGCGCGCAGCGGCCGTAAAAGACCTTGATGATCTCGACGCCTTGATGGCAGAGAGTATCGCCCTGCGGGAAGAAGACAACGCGGGGAAGGCGTACCGCGAACTGCTTAAGCGCGGCGGAATGTCCAAAGAAGATCGCAGGGATATTGAAGCCAAACTGCAGGAATGGGAATCGAAGCGGGAATGGCAGACTCTTGCAAACGTCGCACTGTTCCGCGTTGTGACTTGTGCCTGCGGGCAAGTCCATACAGTTTTTGGGGGGATGTACTACCGCCAAAAGCATCGCACGCAAATCACCACGACTCGACTTGTCGCGGCCAAGATTGCCGCCAATGGGGAGGCCAAGCCCGACGCCGCCCCCGCGAATGAAGTCATCCATGAGGAAATCGCCGTTCCGATGTGTGCAGTCTGCGCCTCGGCCCACGGTTTCCAGCTCTCCACCTCGACGAAAGCGGTATGGCAATGAGCACGCATTCTCAGCCCTCTACATGGAAAGTATGCGCCATCTTTGCGTTCCTTCTCGCCGCCTTCGGCTTCGTGTCCCAGATGGACTATGAAGACGCGCGGGCCATGGAGTGCGCCCACAAGGGCCAGGATTATGACCGCAAAGGGGATAGCTGTGTCTGTCCACGGCGCTGAACCCGCACCCGAATCTAATCTACTTGCTACCCTAAGGGAGTATAAAATGCCGAAGCAAATTACGCAAACAGTGTATCGGTTTGAGGAGCTGGCGGATAACATCCAAGTTGAAGTCATGGTGAAGTATCGCAACAACAACCCGCTGGAAGTATACGAGTTTGATGGTGTCATCGACGACTTTGCGCGGGTTTGCGGGTGCCTTGGAATTGAGCTGGCGATGGACGAAGTAAGAACTGTTGGTGGGGGGAAAAGACGATTCCCAACCGTGTACTGGGGGGCCCATGACACCCTAGCTTTCCGTGGAGTAATAACGTTTAACGGGGGCTGCCTCGACAAAATCAGGGCCTACGCGCCAGCGGATAGGGAGCTTTTGAGTATCGCGGAAGAGTTTGATAAGCTGAGCGCGGTAAGCAAAACAGCGGGGCAGGTTGGATTGGTTTGGGCGTATTCCGACGAGCGGCGGCCATCCGCAGCATGTCCCAAAGTAGCAAGCTTCCTAACGCGGCTTGCTCGTTGGGGGCTTGAACGCATCAACCAGCAATTCGATTGGTTGGTGTCGGACAAGTGTTGCAGCGAAGCCCTTTCCCTACTCGACAAATGGTACACGGCAGACGGCAAGGAGGTCGACTGTGCCGAGTAAGGCTGTAGGGGGTTGCCCCCCAGGCTCCCGCGTTACTATATCTGCCGTGACTGCGGAGACGAAATGCTCGCAGTCTCCTATGGCGAAGTCGTCTTCTGGCGTGAGCTGGGTTACACGATTGAAGTTTTCAAGTGGGACACCGCCGCCAACGATTATACTTTCCACCACTCCATCTATCCATAAGGATTGCAATGTCAACTCTGCTTAAACTCACCCGTGAAGCCAAGGGCATCCGCGCCGAGAACTCCACCGGCAAGATCAACCTGCTCCTTCCGCACGATCACCACGTCGGCAAGCTCTTCACCGCCGACATGCCGGACGATAAAGCCATCTACGCGCAATGCGCCCTCAAGGGGGACACGGTGCTGCTGCGTAACCCGGCGAGAGCTGCGAAGTGGGCCCTTCAAGCCCACAAGCGTGAACTCGCAACCCGTTGTAACTGTAAGGAGATTTAACATGCCCCGTCCCCGCAAAGCCATCCGTCCCGTCGAAAAAAACATCAGCCTCCCGCAGGACGTTGTCGTCGCTGTTGAACTGGAGCTGTACAGTGACCTCGAAGGCCGCGTCCCCTTCGGGGCGTGGTCAAAGTACATCGAGGGCTTGATCCGCGCCGATCTGCGTCAGCGCGGCTTGCCCCCGACTCCTGTGCCGGGGGTGCTGTGATGGCCCAAGTTTGCGAACAACTCGCCCCCAGCGAACTCGTGGTGAAGCAGTTGCGAGAGGCGCTGGAATATGTGATCAAGTGTTTTGATGCGGCCCAATTTGAAGGGCTTGCAGTTGTATTGAGCGAAACGCGAGACAAACGCTTGAAAGACTTGGTGGAACGGCGACTTATGGTTGCTGCAGCCACAGCGCGCAGCGCGCTTTCTGTACAACCCGGCATTACCACCAGTCTGGACACCTACATGGCCGAGGCACTAGCCGAGCGTGACGCGGAGATTGAGGCCCTCAAGCGAATCTCTAAGGAGAATCTTGAAGAGTTCGCTAACACTCTTGCAAGCGCGCGGGAAGCCAATGAGCGGTTACGGGAAGCTCTAGAGTATTACGTTGATCGTGAGCCGCCGCAGGCTGTTGGGGCCAATAGCAGCGTCGGGCGGGCCGCCCTCTCTCCCCAGCCGGCTCTTGACCGTCTCGGCACCTGTGTTGAAGCGACTTCGGATGAGCCGTATCACTGTGCCGAGGGCCCTCGCAAGGAGCCGAAATGAAGCCAGCGCGCTCCCGCCCCCGCCCGTGTTATTGCAGTGCCTACCCCTTCCCGCACCGCTTCGGAAGCGGGCGCTGCGAACCCAGCTCCTACGACCGACTCTGCTCCGCGTGTCGCAAGCCCTTCGAACCGAAGACCATCGACATTGGTATCGGGGCGTATGAGTTCTGGGGCACCAAAGGCACTGACCGTCAAACTGCTGTCGTCAGTAAATGCTGCGACGCCTCCCCGATTTATAACCAACCGAAAGGTTCCCAATGAGCAACGATATGATCTACCTTGCTGGGCCGTACTCCAGCCCCGATAGCGAAGTCCGTAGCGCCCGTGCGGCACAGCTCACGCGCATCGCAGCCGAAGTCATGGCTTACAATGGAGCCCCCGTGTTCAGCCCGATCACCCACGGGCACGAGATCGCGGCGCAACTTGCCTCCATTAACCCAGCGCTAGCTGAGCTTCATGCCTTTTGGCTCGACCAGTGCATTGCCATCCTCCGCCACGCTGGTCAGCTCTGGATTGCCCCCCTCGAAGGCTGGCGGACTTCCAAGGGCATTGCGGAGGAAGTCAAGGTCGCGCGTATGTTGAACCTCCCGATTTACATCCTGCAGACCGCCCACCTTTTCCTCGAAGCCCTCGACGGCAATGAACTCGAAGAACTTAACTACATTCCTGTATGGGAACTGAAATGATCTACGAACAACTCAACGATGCTCAGCGCGCTGCGGTCGACGCCATTCTCGCCTTTCTAGCCTCCGGGGAGGAATACTACTTGCTGCAGGGCTACGCCGGCACCGGGAAAACCTTCTGCATGCAAGCCGTGGTGGAGAAGGTTCGAGGCCGTCTGATATTCACCGCGCCGACGAACAAGGCGACCAAAGTCCTGCGCGACACCCTGACCTCCGACGCCTACAAGCCCGAATGCCGCACGATCTATTCGCTGCTCGGCTTGCGTATGGAAGCCAACGGCGAGGTCAAAGAAATAACTGCCCCCGAAGACCCGGTCGATCTGTCCACCTATCGCGCCGTGGTTGTGGATGAAGGTTCCATGGTCAGCGCCATGCTATATAACTTCATCCGTCAGGCCAACGCCGAATTCGGCGTCAAGTTCATCTTCATGGGCGATCCGGCACAGTTGCCTCCGGTGGGGGAACTCCGTTCCCCAATCTGGGGGATCGAGCCCAAGTCAGAACTGGCTAACGTCGTGCGGAATGCCGGGCCGATTCTGGAGTTCTGCACTGCAGTTCGCAAGGTCGTCGATCACCCAGCGCCGCGTGTCGCGATGACTTCCGCCAACGACGGCACGGAAGGTGTATGGGCCATTGACCAAATCTCCTTCGAGCGCAAGATCATCGAACTCGCGGAGCAGGGGCACTTCTCTCGCCCGAACCACACCAAGGTCATCGCGTGGCGCAATGTCACAGTCGACAAGTACAACCGCATCATCCGCTCCCGCATCTTCGACAACACTGACAAGCCCTGGGCGGCAGGCGACCGTATTATCGCGATGGCCCCCTGCGAGGGCTTGAACGATGAAACCTTCGCTACGACGGATGATGAAGGTACGGTAGGAACTGTCGTCGAGGACGTGCATCCGCTTTACCCGGACTTCAAAATCTGGCGCATTTCCGCAACGCTGGATGATAACAGTACCGTCGTCTTCCGGGTGTTGCATGGGGATTCCCTCGGAGCCTTCGCCCGTGAGAAGGAAGTCCTTGCGAATGAAGCTCGGATGAACAAGCGCCTCTGGGGGAAGTTCTGGGCGTTCCAAGAAGCCTTCCATCCGATCCGCCACGCTTACGCGATCACCGCGCATCGCGCCCAGGGGTCTACGTACCAGAACGCATTCGTCGACTGGCGCGACATTCTGCTCAATCGCAACCGGCAGGAGGCGTACCGCTGCCTCTACGTTGCGGCGAGCCGTCCGAAGAAGATTCTCTACCTCGGTTAACTTTCACCACCACAAAGGAGCGCCATCATGTCTAATAGTAAGAATCCCCGCGCAGGTTTCAAGGGAGCCGACTACGCCGCAGGAGGAAGTGGCGGCGGGGCTGGTCAGATCACCCAGGCACCCCCGCTTCCCTCAGCCTCTCCGAGTGAGGTCGTCTGGCAGGAACTGCAGATTATCTACCAGGGCCTGAATCATCTGACTCTTATTATGCAGGAAAAGCTCGACGCGGTGCGCGTTTCGCGGGAAGTTAAGCGCAGCGACACTGTGTCGGAGATTCCCTGCGAAATGCCGCGACTCTTCCTCGCGCAGTTCGAGCACTGCCAAGTCCTGAAGAGCCAGCTCCATGACCTCCTGGACTACATGGACAACGTGAAGGTTTAACGGATTAGGAATAATACTTCATGCACGGGGCGTGCCAGTCTGCGGCGTTCCGTGCATAATATCCATGGTTTTCAACAAAGGAGCATCCATGAAACAACAGCCCCCCTTCCGCAAGCGCTTCATCCCGGCGTTTGTCGAATTCGTCTGTGCCAACTGGCACTATTTCAACCAGTCCCCGCGAGGTTAACATGGCCCAATCTCCCGAACTTCAAGCCAAGATCCAAACGTGGCGGCAAAAGGCCCGCGAGGGTACGCTGTCCGCAGATGAGATGCGCGAGGCAATTGCTGCCCTGCGCCAAGACCGCGTGATGGCATCCGCCACTTCCGCCGTAGCCAAGGAACGCAAGTCCACGGCACGTGCCAAGAAAGACATCAACTCCGACGCAATGTTGGGCGAACTGGAGGATTTGTAACATGCGTGTTGCACAACTTTTGATCCGTCGGCAGGAATCCTACGAAACCGACGCCGGGCAGCTTAAAGGTATCGTCAGTCTCGTAGGGGATGAAGGGGAGCAGTCGCTAATCCTCTCCCCCGGTTCCATTAGTCGTATCTTCGCGATTATCAAGGATGACGCGGCGGAGAAAGCCAAACTCCAAGCGAAACAAACAGCTTCTGCAATGCAGCAAGCCGCCGACGAACCTCTCCTACTGGAGCATTCCAATGTCTAACCAGCGTCCGATGTTCCCCCACACCTTCGACTCTACCATGATTGGTGCCGCCCGTTCCTGCCAGCACAAGATGTTCCGGCAGTACATGCAGCACTGGAAGCCGAAGACCGAAAGCGTCCACCTCGTTGCCGGTGGGGCTTTCGCCAAGGGGCTGGAAGTCGCTCGTAAGGCTTTCTTCGAGCAAGGCGCTTCGCGTGATGAGGCAGTGGCTGCTGGCCTTCACGCTCTGCTCATCGCTTATGGGGACTTCGAGTGCCCGCCCGAGTCCCCCAAGTCTGCCGAGCGCACTGCAGGCGCCTTTGAGTTCTACATGGACTACTACCCCTTGGGCGAGTGCGGCATGGATCCGATTGCGCTGGCGAACGGTAGTCGCGGTATCGAGTTTAGCTTCGCCGAACCACTCGATGTCTGCCACCCCGTTACAGGCAATCCTATCCTGTACACAGGGCGCTCCGACATGATCGCAACTTTCGCCGGCGGCGCCTACATCGAGGACGACAAGACAACGTCGAGCCTCGGCCCGTCTTGGGCGCGTCAATGGGAGCTGCGTTCGCAATTCACCGGCTACACCTGGGCTGCCCGTCGTGCTGGTATCAAGGTCGATGGTGCTATCATTCGCGGCGTGTCGATCCTGAAAACCAAGTACGACACCCAGCAAGCCATCACCTACCGCAACGACTACGAGGTCAATCGCTGGTACGACCAGGTCAACCGCGACATCGAGAAGCTGATCCAATCGTGGAAAGACGGCTGGTATGACTTCAACCTCGACCACGCCTGCGCGGAATTCGGCGGCTGCACGTTCCAGCAGATCTGCAAGTCCCCCGATCCCGAGACTTGGCTGCCGATGTATTTTGAGCAGCGTGTCTGGGACCCACTGGCACGCCGGGAGCTGACAGTGCAAGAGTGGGAGGAGTCTTGGGGCCACAATGTGTAAGCCGTAGCCGGCCAGGAGACTGGTTGTTGGCGCAGGTATTTTAAATACGCCGGGATTACCGGCGAGTAATTCGAGGGGATTATGCAACTCACACACCGTCCGCCTTGTGTCGAGGTGATCTACCCGATCACAGCGCACTACTTCCTCGGCACGCGGCTGCTCGGGACATCGCGGTTCAACAACCCGAACTGCCGTCCGCGCTCCGAAGTCTTGGTATGTACAACCTGTGGGGAAACTTGGGGACGCATCGTCGTTGCCGCCTCTTCGTGGGCTGTGCGGGAGGTTCCTTGTGAGAAGCATGTTCCTCTTGGAGTCTCGGATTGGGGCTGCATACCAGGCTCCTTTCTTCAAAACAGCCTCCATGCAAGGATGACTAGCGTAATGATGTGGGCATCTGTAATCGAACATCTACCGCCAGCTGTTCTTGCCCGTGAGCTGGAAATGGCTATCCGCCACTACGAGCGTAAGCTCTCCCTCATTTACTAAGGAACCATTATGAAACTAATGAAAGTCACGACGATCTCAGGCGAAAAGGTTTGGCTGAGTCCGCTGCATGTGACTAGCGTACACAAGGCCGCCGAGGAAAGGGAAGACGGGGCGTTCAGTAACATTTGCATCAACGACTGCGACGATGCCGCCAGCTACTACGCTGTCCGCGAAACGCCTGAGCAAGTCGCGGCTTTGTTCGAAGCAGCAACCACAATTTCTTAATCGGAGTTCTATCATGCATAACACAAAGGCTTTTCTTTCAGCCCTTCTCGGATTGGCTGCGGGCAGTTCAGCTTTTCCTGTTGTACGGTTGTCAGAATATAGGCAACCCCCGTGCCGCCGCAAAGGCCGCCCCGGCAAGCACCGCCTGGTCGATGTCGGCAGCGGATACCCAGGTGTCAAGCTGATCCGCAAGGCCGCGAACGGCCGCCTGACTCTACGCCATGGCTAACAGGGCCTTCAGCCAGCCCTTCTTCGTCGAAAACATAGGAAGAAATCCGAATGAGTACCAGTAACTCGCAACACCCCCTGCCCGAACTCCCCCCCATCGAGGAACAGGCAGCACTTCACCACGTGGCTCTGGTCAATGACATGACCGCTGTCATGAACACTCTCCGCCCGAGCCTCGAAGTCCTCTTCCGCCAGCTCGCCTCCGTCACTACGGCCTGGATGACCCACCAGGGTTTCTGGGAATCTCATAACTTCGGCGAAAAGGTCGCCCTCGTTCACAGTGAACTTTCCGAGGCGCTCGAAGCCCACCGCAAGTCCCTTGCAAGCGACCACCTCCCGCAATACAGTGGCGTTGAGGAAGAACTTGCGGACGCAGTGATCCGCATCCTCGACCTCGTAGGTGCTCACAACATCAACCTCGGCGCAGTGCTCGTGGATAAGTTCCTCTTCAATCTCAACCGCCCTCACAAACATGGAAAGGCCTACTAACATGCCCGAAACCACCGCAGCCAACAACATTGACCTGCCCGGTGTCAACGTCCTCTTGATGGGGCCTGCCGGCACAGGTAAAACCCACGCCATCGGCACGCTCGTCGATGCAGGCATCGAGGTCTTCTACCTCGCCCTCGAACCTGGTCTGGAGGCTCTGCTCGGCTATTACACTGACCGGGGGCAGTCAATCCCGGACAACCTGCACTGGCACCTCCAAGAAGCCCCCAAGGCTTCCTTCCTCGAACTCATGGACACGGCAACCAAGATCAATACCATGTCCTTGGACAGCCTCGCCAAGATGCCCGACCCGAACCGGATGAAGCACAATCAGTTCATCGAGCTGTTACGCACTCTCAACGACTTCCCGGACGACCGCACTGGCAAGAAGTTTGGCTCAGTGAACGAATGGACTCCGAAGCGCGCCCTCGTCATCGACGGTATGGCCGGCCTAAGCCGCGCCGCCATGGCACTCGTCGTCGGCGGAAAAGCGGTCAAGTCCCAATCGGATTGGGGCATTGCCCAAGACCAGATCGAGAAGCTTGTCCGTATGCTCTGCGATAACTGCCCATGCCATTTTGTGCTGATCGCCCACGTCGAGCGCGAAACGGATCAGATCCTCGGCGGCGTCAAGCTTATGGTGTCGACCTTGGGCAAGGCCCTGGCTCCCAAGCTCCCGCCGATGTTCTCTGACGTGATCCTTACCGTTCGCCAAGGCGACAAATGGACTTGGGACACCGCGAACGTCATGGCTGATCTGAAAACTCGCAACCTCCCGATCAGCTCCAACAACACCCCCACCTTTGCCAGTATCATTACGAAATGGAAGTCTCGCGGCGGGGTTGTGTAAGACTTCGCCGATACCGCTTGCGGGCTTACCCCGCTCGTGTTTCCATTAATTTCCGGCGCATGATCCCCTCGGGGCTGGGGTAAAGCGCAACGGTTTAGCCCCTTTCACGTTACCCCCACTTTCAGGAGCATTAAAATGTTTAATCCGGATCAGTTCCTCGACATGCAAGTTACCGAAGCCAATTCCACCGAAACTACCCCGGTACCGGAAGGCGAATACGTCGCTGTTGTCGACGAAGTTAAGTGCCGTCAGTGGCAGAAGAAAGACGACCCGTCCGTGGCCGGCCTGGCCCTCGACATCAAGTGGAGCATCGACGATGCTAATGTCAAGGAACTCCTCGGTCGTCAGACCGTCAGCGTCACCCAAGGCATCATGCTCGACCTTACCGAATCCGGCGGCCTGGCAATGGGCAAGGGGCAGAACGTGGGGCTGGGCCGTCTGCGTGACGCCGTTGGCCTCAACGTCGCTGGGCAGCCGTTTGCCTTCTCCATGCTGACCGGCCGCGTCGCCAAGGTCATGGTGAAGCACCGCGTCTACGAAGACAAAATCTTCGCCGAAGTCAAGGCTGTCGCCAAGATGGCCTAACGACGCGCCAGCGTCCCCGCAGGGGCTTCGGCCCCTTTTTTAATCCCTCAAGTTCAAGGAGACCTCCATGCCCATCACCCCCGCCGTTGGCCGCAAGGTTTACTATTTTGCAGACGGCAGTGCCGCCGAACCAACCGATGCCACCATCGTCAAGGTTCTCGAAAATGGCAACGTCAACCTGCGTGTCACCGACGGCAACACCGGCGTGACGTCTTTCGTCACCGACGTTCCCTGCAAGCAGGAAGGTGACACCTACTCCCATTACCGCTGGATGGAATACCAGCTCAAGCAAGTCGAGACTGCGGCCCCGGCGCCCGCGCCCTCCAGGCCGCTGTAACCTATCCCGGTGCCAGCCTCAGCCCCTTCGGGGGCTTTTGCGCTGACTCCGCATGAAAGGCATTTGCCCATGTTACACGCTACTTCCCCGTTCCGTATGCCCGTAAAGACGCCCGCCGAGTCGGCATTGTCTGTGGCCGGGGAATATCAATATACCACCCCCGCAAGAAAATCGCGCCACGCTCGATTCTGCCCCCGTGCCGGGCATGTTTCGCCCGTGGCGTGTTCGTTTTTCCACCCCTCCCTTTAATCCATCGGAGATATACCCATGCCAGTCATCTCACTGCGCGACATCGTCATCAAGGAAAACCGCCAGCGTCAGGAGTTTGATCCTGAAGCCCTGCAGGAGCTGAAATGCTCCATCGAGGATAACGGACTGCTGCACCCGCCGGTCATGCGCCGGGAAGGTACGACCATCGTTCTGGTCGCAGGCGAACGCCGGCTCAAAGCCATGGCCGAGATTCTGGAACTCGGTGGTACGTTCAAGCACAATGGGCGGGCCTTCGGCGATGGCTCGGATGTGATCCCTTACACCGACCTCGGGGAACTCTCCGTGCTGGAAGCCGAGGAAGCGGAGCTTGACGAAAACCTCAAGCGGCGCGATTTGACGTGGCAGGAACACGCGGCAGCGGTTGCACGGCTCCATGCGCTGCGGCAGGCGCAAGTCGCTTCCGCAAACCTCGCCCGGCTTAAGGAAACGCACGATGCGGGGGAACCGCCCCCGCCTGCGCAACTCCATACCATTGCCGACACCGCAGAAGAACTCACCGGGCGCCGCGACGGTTCCTACCAAGATACCGTCCGCAAGGAAATCCTCGTCGCCAAGCACCTGGACAACCCTGCCGTCGCCAAAGCCAAGTCCGCGGACGAGGCCTTCAAAATCCTCCGCAAGCAGGAAGAATCCCGCAAGAACCAAGAACTTGCAGCCCGCGTTGGCGCATCCTTCTCCATCGACAAGCACATCATGCTCAACATCAACTGCCTTGACTGGATGGCTGATCCTGCAAACGCAGGCACTATCGACGTGATCTGCACCGACCCTCCTTACGGCATGGGCGCAGACGAGTTCGGTGACGCAGGCGGCAAAATGACTGGCATCGAGCACCACTACGACGATTCCTATGAAGCATGGCTCAAGCTCATGACAGCGTGGGCGCCGTTGACCTTTGCCGTCACCAAACCACAGGCTCACGCTTACGTCTTCTGCGACATCGACAACTTCCACGCGCTGAAGGACATGATGACCAAAGCCGGCTGGTACGTGTTCCGCACTCCGCTGACCGTGCACAAGCTTAACTCCGGCCGTGTTCCCCTGCCCGAGCATGGCCCGCGTCGCCAGACCGAATGGATTCTCTACGCGATTAAGGGCAAGAAACCTGTCACCCATATCTACCCGGACATTGTGACAGTCAACGGCGACGAGAACATGGGCCATGGGGCTCAAAAGCCTGTGGCTCTGTTCCAGAACTTGCTCCAGCGTTCCGTGCGCCCCGGTGACAAGGTACTCGACTCCTTTGCCGGCAGCGGCCCCATCCTCCCTGCCTGCCATACGTACAAGTGCGAAGCCGTGGCTCTGGAAATGACCTCGGAATACTATGGGCTGATCCTCAAGCGTGCCGAAGCCATCCGCATCGGGGACGCCCAGATCGAAATCGAGGGGCTGTAATCATGGCAAACACAGGACTTTCCGTCGGGTACTACACCGTCGAGGTGAAGACGCCCTTGAACAAGCGCTCGAAGCCGTACATGGCTGAGTGCAACGACATCATCGAAGCCTTGGGTATGAACTACGCCGAAGCCAATGTCTTCAAAGCCGTGTGGCGGTCATGCGCTGCCCGCCAGCTCGGGGTTATGAAGGACGGATACGACGGCCCGGTGTACGATGCCGAGAAGATGGTGTTTTTCGCTAACCGTGTCCTTGCCCAGCGGAGGCCGTAATGGATATTCGCCCGACAGGCCCTTGCCCTGCCAAAATCATGATCGTCGGAGAGTGCCCCGGCGAGCAGGAAGTCCTGAAAGGCGAACCCTTCGTGGGTTCCGCCGGGATGGAGCTTTCTAAGATGTTGCAGGAAGCGGGTATCATGCGCTCCGCGTGCTTCATCACCAATGTTGTCCGTGTCCGTCCTCCAGGTAACGACATCGACAATTTCATCGCCGCCGACAAGAAGTCCATTACCGGCCAACACCTCATGCTGCGGGACAAGTTTGTCCTGCCTGTAGTCCGCGACGGCATTGAGCTGCTCAAGCGGGAAATCGAACTCTGCCGGCCCCATGTCATCATTGCCTTGGGCAACGTAGCCTTGTGGGCATTGACCGGGAACAGCGGGATCATGTCTTGGCGTGGGTCGACTATCGAGTGCGACATGGAGCTGAACCTCGACTACAAGCCGAAGGTAGTGCCAGCCTATCACCCCGCCGTAATTCTGCGGCAGTGGTCGTGGCGCCAGATTGCGGTTCAAGATCTGCGGCGCGCGAAGGCTCAATCGACCTACCGGGAGTTAATCCGCCCGGATTACAACTTCGTAATTCGCCCGGATTATACCACCGTAGTCTCAGTCCTCGCGCAGCTCCATCAGCAGCTCGAAATCGCCGACAAGCCCATGAAGCTCGCTGTCGACGTCGAAACTCGCGCCGGGCATATCGCCTGTATCGGGGTTGCGTGGTCTAAGCTCGACGCGCTCTGCATCCCCCTCATGTGTGTCGACAAGCCCGAAGGGTATTGGCCAGCCGAACACGAGGCCCAGATCTGCCACGCACTGTACAAAGTCCTGACACACCGCAACATCGAAGTCATCGGGCAGAACTTCTCCTACGACGCGCAGTACTTCTACCGCCACCTCCACTTCATCCCCCATCTGCGCCGTGACACGATGCTCGCTCAGCACGTCATGTTCTCCAACATGCAGAAAGGCCTCGATTTTCTCTCTTCGATGTATTGCGAATATCATGCGTACTGGAAAGACGAAGGCAAGGAATGGGATCCGAAGAGGCATTCCGAAGATCAATATTGGACTTATAACTGTAAGGACTGCGTCATCACCTTCGAAGTCGATGAAGTCGAACAAGCCTCTGTCGACGCTCTCGGTATGCGCGAGGTACATGACTTTCAGCAAAAGCTCTTCTGGCCTGTTTTACAGTCTATGAACCGAGGGCTCCGTGTTGACACCAAGCGCCGGGCCGCCTTTGCGTTCGACCTCCAGGAAGAAATCGCCAAGCGGGAGCAATGGCTGATCGATATACTCGGCTTCCCCCTCAACATCAAGTCTCCTAAGCAGATGAAGGAAGTGTTCTATGAGGTCTTGCAGCAAAAGCCTGTATTTAACCGAAAAACTGGTGGAATCAGCACTGACGATGAGTCCCTGCGTAAAATCGCCGAGCGGGAGCCTATCCTCAAGGGCCTCGTCAAGAAAGTCCAAGAACTCCGCAGTCTTGGTGTGTTCCTCTCAACGTTTATCAACGCTCCTCTGGACGTTGACGGACGTATGCGCTGCTCGTTCAATATCGCTGGTACTGAAACTTTCCGGTTTAGCTCTTCTAAGAATGCCTTTGGCTCCGGGCTCAACCTGCAAAATATCCCTAAGGGTGGCGGGGATGACGAACTCGAACTGCCCAATGTTAGAAGCCTCTTTGTCCCAGATCCCGGGAACACGTTCTTCGACATCGACCTCTCCAGCGCCGACTTGCGAATCGTAGTCTGGGAGGCAGACGAGCCCGAGTTCAAGGCCATGCTCAAGGCTGGCCTTGACCCATATACCGAAATCGCTAAGGAATTCTACCATGACCCTTCCATCACGAAAAAGGATCCTCGCCGCCAGACGTTTAAGTCTTTTGCTCACGGAACCAACTACCTGGGCACGGCGAAAGGCCTTGCCGAAAGACTCGGTCTGGGAGTCCATCAAGCCGAGCAAACACAAAAGTGGTACTTTGACCGTTTTCCTCGTATCAAAAAGTGGCAGGATGATCTCAAAGACCAGGTATTCAAACGCCGAATGGTGCAGAACGTGTTCGGTTATCGCTGCTACTTCTTCGACCGGATAGAGGGTACGATTTTTAATCAGGCAGCTGCTTGGATACCGCAATCGACTGTGGCATGCTTGATTAATCGGGCTTACGTCAAAATCTACGAAACCTTGCCCGAGGTCGAAGTATTGCTTCAGGTACACGATTCCCTCGCAGGGCAGTATCCGTCACATCTCGGCGACTGGGCGCGTGATCGAATCGTAGCGGCTGCGGAAATCCCGCTCCCGTACCAAGGTGATCCGTTGGTAATTCCGGTTGGGGTGAAGACCTCTACTGAGTCGTGGGGAGATTGTGACTGATGGCTAGGCACTACGGTGATTGGCTGACTGCCTTTATGGACTACGCAAGCTATGGGGAAGCTCCGCGCCATATGTACTTTTGGTCGGGGGTATCAGCCATCGCCGGGTGCTTGCGGCGTAAAGTCTGGATTGACCAAGCATACTTCCGCTGGTATCCGAACTTCTACATCGTCCTTGTAGCCCCTCCTGGGATCGTGTCCAAGTCGACGACTGCCGGTGTCGCGATGAACCTGCTCCGCAAGGTGCCAGGTGTGCATTTCGGCCCGGACGTTGTGACTTGGCCAGCCCTCATTCAAGCCTTCAGTGAGCGCACGGAGGGATTCGAGTACGAAGGTAATATCCACGTTATGTCGGCACTGACCCTCGAAAGCAGCGAATTCGGCAATTTACTTAACCCCCAGGACAAGGAGATGGTCGACCTGCTCGTGGCTCTGTGGGACGGGAAACCCGGCACCTTCGAGAAAAAAACGAAGCACAGCGGTAACGATTCCGTAGAAAACCCGTGGATCAATCTTATCGCTTGCACGACCCCGTCGTGGATTGCAGGTAACTTTCCGGAGTATATGATCGGCGGCGGCTTCACCTCCCGGTGTATTTTCGTCTACGCAGATCAGAAAGCCCGCTACGTCGCGTACCCTGGGCTGAAAGTCCCTGCCAACCTCGACCAGCTCGCGGAGCGCCTGATCAGCGACCTCAGTCATATTTCAGGACTGGCGGGTGAAATGAAGCTTACCTCCGATGCAATCGCTTGGGGTGAGGCGTGGTATCATCGTCATTACACAGTCCGTTCCGCGAATCTCGACGATGACCGCTTCGGCGGGTACCTCGCCCGCAAGCAGACGCATATCCACAAGTTGGCTATGGTGCTGTCTGCGTCCGCTGGGGATTCCATGCTGATTACAGACGAACACCTAGTAATTGCAGATCAGATGGTTACTGACCTCGAACCTGATATGTCATTCGTGTTTTCCAAGATTGGCAAGTCCGAAACGGCGCTCTATGCCGAACGTCTGGTCTGGTTTGTACATTCCAAGGGTTCCGTACCTTATCACGAAGCCTATCGGTATGTCCATTCCTACTTCCCGTCCATGCGGGATTTTGAAGACGTTCTGGCTGGGTGCGTCCGTGCAGGGTATCTCAAGCTCGAACAGGCGGGCGGGGCGATGACTCTCCGTGCAGCTGCCCCCCTCGCGGCTGCAAGTAACACGGCGTCCAGTATCCCGCAAACCACATAAAAAACACCCCCGGAGCGGTACAGAATCGCCCGCTCCGGGGGTTTTCTTCGTCCGGTGATAGGGTAATATCCCCCTCCCTCAGACAATGGCGACTCGTCGTGCTACTTGTTCGGGGTCGCCATCACGCCAAAGCCGAGCAGCCCAGCGACAGCGTCTGCAATGATGGTGTACTCCGGCGGGACGAACAGCCGAACAACGGTGTAAACAGCGCAGCCGAGAACTGTCTTCGTATCCCGCTCGCGGAGGCGGGCCTTTACATATTCCATATCAAACTCCTTCCGTGTAGGTGGTAGGCTTGCCGGGGGTAAAGTGAGCAGTCAAGACCTCCCGGCGATTCTTCGGGTCGAAACTGATGTGCACCCAAGTGCGCTCCATGATGAGTTGGTCGAACTGCAGCCCGGAGTCCCGGAGCTGCCGAGCGATCAGCAACGGTGGACCGAAATCGGGGCAGGTAAAGTCTGCTGCATACCCATCCATGTGGGCAGAGCGTTTAGACCCCTTGACGGCAGCGTTGACTTCCGGAGAACGGTAGGCACTGCTAACGTGAATCGGGGCCTCCCCCAGCAGTGCCCGCACTTTCTCCAAACCCGCAGCGAGTTTCTTCAGGTTCGTCCGCACGGGCTCCTCAGGAGTATTGTCTAAACCCAATTCCTTGGCCTTGTCAGATACGGTGAGTTCCACCAGGGTAAAATGCGGTGACAGGGTCATGCCTCACCCTCCGTGTATGCCTGGCAATCTGAAGCGCGGCGTTGCCGCGCCAGTTTAAGGTGTTGGTACTTGAACCAGAAGTTCACAAGGAACGTCCCGATTGCGCAGGCAATACCGACAGCGGCGGCAGCCTCGTTCATCGACATTCCGAGGACAGCCGCAGTCCCCGAGGCTGTATAGGCGGCGGTTGTTGAGATTTTATCGTCCATTGGAAACTCCGAAGGTGTAGGGGTCATAGCAGTTAGCTCATTTGGGATTATTGAACCATCATATGGACTTAATGGGAAGTCTGTTCCTGCCTAGTTCTGGCTAGAACGCAGTCTGAGGGGGGGGGCTTTCCCTCAGAAGGTAATGGAGCCAGAGCCGGTGAAAGTGTATACGTGATACCCACCAGTGTTTGCGTATGCCGGGGAGCCGGTTGTAGCGATTGCTTGGTCATAGGTATTCGGGTAGCGGATAATGACGATCCCGGAACCCCCTGCCCCGCTTGCGTTGTTTGGGCTGTTGTAACCAGACCCCCCGCCCCCGCCGCCGGTATTAGCCGTGCCTGGAGAGCCCCCCGAGCTTGCCGTGGTAGCCCCATCACCGCCGCCTCCAGAGCCCCCGACTGCGCTACCAGTGGCAGCATTAGGCCCGCCCCCGCCACCGCCTGCGTAGGTGACGCCATTGCCCCATGTCAGGCCATTGCCGCCGTTTGCCCCGTTTCCAGTTGTAGCAGTTCCCCCGACCGCGCCAGCACCCCCACCGCCAGCACCGCCATTTGTGTAAGACGCCAAACCGCCGTTATTCCCCTGCCCACCAGTGCCGGCACCGACAGGTGATCCCCCGCCTCCGGAGCCCCCAGATGAGCCTGCCGCATTGCCGCCGCCGCCGCCACCGCCTGTTGCTACAATTGCCCCAAAAGCACTGTTACCCCCGTTTGCCCCGGAGGCTGCTGGTGCAGAAGCTCCCGCACCTCCAGCACCGACAGTGACAGTGATGGCGCTACCTGATGGAACAGCGGTGGTTCCAGCTTGATACCCGCCAGCGCCCCCGCCGGAACCGCCGCCCCATGTACCAGTCCCGCCACCACCACCACCGCCCCCTGCAACGACGAGGTAATCTACAGAAGGCGGCGCCAGTAAAGGAAGAATAGGAGCACAAAACATTATACTGCATCCTTCCGAATACCGAGATACTCCAGCGTGCCACCGGCCCCTCCGATGAACGAAAGCCAGTCGGTTTTACCCGCTGTGGTTGTCAAGACCGGAGTGCCTGCAGTACCAAACTTAAACACCGCATCCCACGTCAAAGTCCGTGAACCTGTTCCATCCTGCGTCACACGCATCATGTACAGATTGTGTTGGACAATGTTGGTAGGGGCCACCATTGTACGATTGCCGCCGAGGGTAACAGCCACAATCTGCCCGTTGGTATCTGCGTCCCAAGTGATCGTGGCTGCGTCGGTCAGCGTGCCAGCTTTCGGGGTGTTCTGCCCAGACCAGATATTCTTTCCGTCGAGCGTCGGGACGGTGTTACCGCTGGTGCCGATGTTCTTCTGGGCTGCGGTGCCGAGGCCTACTGCACGCTTCGGGGCAAGGATAAACGAAGTCCCATCGTACTGAACAGTGACCAGCTCTCCCGCCAGAATCGCGTTAGCCGCAAGGGCTGCGCCATCAGACATCACAATGTTTCGTGCGCCGATCCCGTTAAGGCTCAATGTCGTAGCACCGGTATTCGAAGAAACTGCTTTGAAGGTGAACGTTTGCCCTGCTTTATACGCCGACATACCGTACACGGCAACGGCAGTAACTGCATTCGGGGTGCCTCCGATGGTGGTAAGGTACTGCGGCACCCCATCCTGGACATCGTCCGCGCGCGCATAGTCTGTGCGCGCGGCGGCAGCTCCGACGTCTGTGTGCTTGTACGTCCCCATAGATAGGTTTGCGAGCGCAGGGCTCTGCCCGTCGCGCGTGACGCATTTTGTCAGCGCCATCGCCATGTCGTTAATTTGATTGTTGTACTGTGCCGCTCGGATGGTAGACCCCGCAACAGCTGGGAAGTCCGGAGAGGTTACAGGCTGGTATACACCGGAGCCGTTGAAGGGCATGAAGGTCTCCTTAAACGTCGGGGGATTACAGCGGCGTAATCCCCCGGAATTTCAATGGGCTAATTGTATGACCGCTGTGGCATAGGGATCAAGGCTTAGACTGATTGTCCATCCCCGACATCGTTCCAGCGATAACGGACGTGATGAAGTTATGGAATACCTCAGGGTCTTTCGACCGGGCCATCGCTTCGAGCTTTTTCAGGCCATCTGGGGACATGACAGTGTCTGAGATAGTTTTAAACGTTTTAGCAGTTCGATGTTCCCACGTCCAACGTCCGATCTTCGAATTCGGGGCCACCAAATACCCGAAAGCGTTTTCACCCGCCATTTGCTGCAGCGCTGCACGGTCAACGGAAGCCGGAACTTTCAAATCCTTGTAGGACTCAAACGCCCGCATCAGTTTGTAAAACCCGTTACGCACCGCAGCTGGGTTGGCCCCGGCATCCTCAGCCGCAATCTTCAGAGCCGTGTCGAGGTTTTGGCGTTGGGCGTTGGTACCTGCGATGGCTTCCACATACTTGAACGGTTGTTGCGGCCGCCCAGCTTCGGCGGAGAGCTTAACAGTCATTTCCATCGTGCGTGAGAGGTGCTCGCGGAGCAGTTCTGCCACGCCCTGTTTACCGAGGTTGTCGGCCAGTTCGCGGATCTCCCCAGTTTGAACTTTGTCCTTCGGGAACACGATCTCCAGCGCCCGCGTGGTTGCCGTGGTGCGATCCGGCTTGACGCCCCCGCCCATGCGGGCCAGATCCCCGGTTAAGCCCTTCTCTACAGGGTGAACTCCGTCCTTCATGAAGGCCGCTTTAGCATCGCGGGCAGGTTTAAATTCCGGAGTTGCCTGTCGCAACAGATCCTTTAACTCCGCCAAGGCGAGGCCCTTGTACCCTTCCTTTTCGAGCCGAGTGTTGAGGTCTTTCAGCATGTTATTGAGGTAGCCCTTAGATACGCCTTGCTCAATCGGTTTGCCGCTCGCCGTCAGAATCAAGCCCGGAGTAACGGCGCCTTCGATGTCAGCGGCCACCCCCTCAATCGCACGACCACCTTGGGACAATGGGCCATACTTCTCTGGGTCGGCGGCGACCCTCCGTAAGGTGTTCGCAACACTGCGAATCTCCTCCGGGGTGTACTTGTCCGCCGATACCCCCGGAGGCAATGCCGCAGAATACTCCGCATTGGCTTGGCGCTTGAGGTCAGTGAGACGTTTTGCCGCACGGCCCTGAATGTCAGATATCACCGAGCGCGTCGAGTCAATCCCGACAGGCATGTTGCCAGCTTTCCAGACATTGAAGGCGCGTTGAGCCTGTTCCGGAGCACGCCCAATTGCAGCCATGATACCAGGACGAACCTGCGGGTGCGTCGATACCACCGCCATTAGGTCAGCCAAAGTCGACTGCGGGCCGAGGAGTTGGGATTTAAGGTGGGAAAGCCCATTGTCTTGTAGCACCTTTTCCATCTCCGCTGCCCGTCGCCAGTCGGCAGCGGGTACTGAGGACACGGCCTGCCGGAGAAGCTTCTCTGAGTTCGGAATGAGCCTTTCCAACACAGCGGGGATACCGCCGCCAATGACACTTCCCGCCAGACGAGCGAGCGGGTTGTCATCCGTAGCGCGAGCTGCGACTTCCCCCCCAATACCTGCGGAGAGCCCGACTTTGGCTGCTTGTTTCAGCGGCCCGCCGCCCACCATCGTACCAACGATAGTCTCTCCGACATTGCCGATAGTCTTGCCAACTTCAGTTGTAGGCTTCGTAGGTTCCATAAGTGCTACAGCATCATCCAGCAACTGCGGGAACTCCGCTGGGATCATGCGCCGCAGTACGTCCCCGCCGAGCTGGGTAAAAGACCGCTCGGACATCGGCTTTGTTTCTTCGGGATCACCGATATTACGCAGTTTTTTCAGCCCCGCACTTTCCAAGGAGTAAAGTAGCCGTGGTAGAGAAGTAATCCCTCCACGAACAACCTGATCCGCCACCGCCACAGATTCCTGCCCCAAGTCGACCGGCGGGGGGCGCCCTCCGTCAAGGGCAGTCACCTGCTTCCCGAACTCTTGCGAGGCTCGGGCGCTGACCTGCTCCGGCGTAACTGTATCCGGGGCCCCCTTGTAAACGTGCGTCGAGCCGTCTGCGAACGTTACTGTTACATCACGCGGCATAGATCACCTCACCAGTTAGAGACAGACGGAGCCCCGTTCCCTTGAGGAACGTCGACGCGCTGCGGAACGGCCACAGTTCCGGGAGTGACGGCAAGGAGCCGCTGCGCCTCGGGGAACGTACGGCCCAGGTTTTGATGCAGTTCGTTAGCGTACTGGATGTGCTCTTGAGCCTTAGCCACAGCTTGACGCCGCAAAGCCGCCCGCCCTTCTGGCGAATTAAGCAATTCCGGTAACGGAGCCTTGAGAATTTCCATGTCCTTATCCGTTGTGGAGCGCGCAAGGCTGCCAGTGAGCTGGTTACCGAGCTGGGACAACAATTCACCCTGATAGGCCTGGCTATTCGCAAGCTTCCTCTTATCCACCGGCAACCCCATCGCATCCGCGAGGGAGCCCAAAGTCATTGTTACGTTAGCCGTCGGGCCGCTGAACACCCCAGCATTGTCTAGCTGCTCAAGGTGGGCCATGGATTGGATCGTACGCTGGGCCTGAACCTTGGCTTGCTTCGCCGCCATGAGGTCTTTGGCGCTGGCAGTCCCGAGCTCCTCCATGAACTTCCCCTCACCCTTATTCACGACGCTGGTATTAACAGTGACTTTTGGAGCGCTGTCAAGTTTTTTGAACTGTCCGGTGGAAGGCGAGGCTTGGTACAGGTCACCTGCGATAGTGCGCAGAGTTGGGGAAGGGGGCACTCCGTCCTGCCCAGCGCCGATCTTGATCAGCCCGTTGGTATTCGCATCAAAAGCCACGTCGCCGACAGTGTGGACGTTTGCCTTGGGTTTGAAGTCCTGAATCCCATTGGTAAGCATGCCGGGAATCGCGGCCGGGTTCGCGTAAGGGAGCAAATCCTTAGCCCCGACACGGGACTTGGCCTGTTCCTTCAGCTCTTCCATACCGAGCTGTTGCAGTGGGGCCAAGCCCGAAGCAATCGCCATTTGAGCAGCACGGCGCGGGTCAGCTGGGATAGCAGGGGAGGTCTGCACCTGCTTTGGATTCAACGGATCGTTGTCAACTGTCGGGGCCATGCTTGACTTATACTGAGCCGGCTTGCCGTTTGCCATGTCGAAGTAATTCTGCGTGCCTTCGCTGACAGCGGTGTTGTAACGGTCTTTCAGAGCAGCCGCATCCGCATCAATATCCCGTTGCTCTTGCCCCATGAAATAGGCGCCCAACACGCGACTCAGTGCCCCGGCAATGCCTTCGCCAACATAGCGATTACCGATCATCTGACCTTGCGGGGCCTTCAGCACGCTCGGCAACGAAGCCTCGAGAAACTGCTGCCGCCGCTTGAGCCGCGTGCTGTCGGTTTCGTAGTCAAAGGGAATATTAGTCGCCATGACAGGCCCCCAGCGATTTAGAATAATTGAACATTACTTCAGATACGGTTGTATGGACAGTGATTACCTGCCCGGCGGCGATCTTGTCAATGGTCTCCAGATCCTGAATCCGCCCCGGATTCTCGAACACGTAAGCCGTGCAGTTCATGCAATCCAGTGAAGACTTCAGCCCTCGCGCGTAGGACGCCGGTAATGCGTTGTTTCCCTGCAGAAACTCCATGACCTGTACATCAGTCCAGTCATTGATAGGGTAGAAATACTCCACACCATCGACAACAGTGCCTGACGGCATCGGGTTTTTGAGGCAGTCCACGAGTTTTTGCCCACGGATTACGCCGGTGTAATTCCCCTGTTTTACCTCATTAGCCAGCGGCCCCCACATATTCGCTGCGCAGCAGTCATAGAACGGGCGCAGCCGTAACGGGGAGGAAACCCCCATGAACGGGGCAAAGCTAGACATCGTGATCGGGATGATGTCGGACGGCCAGCCGTTCACGGCGATGTCGTTGGGCTGGTTGCCCAGGACGGAGTAGAAACGCGGAACGCGCTTAGAGATCTGCTCCATGTATTCCAGGGTTTCTGGATACGGATTACCGGGATTGGCCCAGACTACGCTCAGCTTATCCCACCACGGTTGAAGCAGCCAAAGCACCGCCGCCGAGTCCTTCCCGGCGGAGAACTGTAACATCACCCGATCATGCCGGGCAAAGAATTCCTCAATATGCGTCATGGCGTTCTCAGTAAAGTAGCGAGGCTGCGGCGATTGTTGCCGCAGACCCAAGCATGCTGTTTTGAGAAGCTTGGTCTGCGGAGTAATTCTGCATGTCGTACTGCCCTTGCGCTTGAGCCGCCCCGAGAAGGTCTGCCCCGGCTGCCGTAGCCTGCTGGGGTACGTTGGTAAACTGCGGAGTGGTGACTTGGTTGCCAGTACGCAGCGCATTGACGATGTTGAGCGGCCGATCCTGAACAGCATACTGCTCCTGGATACCCTGCTGGCGAGCGGTGAGTCCGGTTTGAATGCCCTGGAGAGCAGCCTGCGTATACAGGTCGTTATTCTTCAGGTCATTATCGTGCATGGCATTAGCATAGGCTTGCGAACCTTCCATCAGACCTTGGTTGGCCAGTCGAGTGCGCAAGCTCTCCGTGTTTCTGTCGATCTGCGGCTGCAGGCGGGACATGATCGCATCTTGGACGGACATGCCTTGAATCGGGGCTTGGGCCAGCCGGCTCTCATCGAGCTTGCCTCCGGTGCCAAGCGCCTGATCAACATACCCGAGGCCGGTCTGAGCGGTGTTGAGCAGGCCGGTAGACAGGTTGTTCGTGAGGTCAAGTTTCTGCTGCTCCGCGGGGGCGAGGGTCTGCGTGGCAGTCCACCCATGGTCAACATCAACCGCATTCGGATCCTGTGTGTAAATCAGGTTGCCGTACGGAGTGACCTGGTTGACCCGGTTGGCCGCAGCCGACGCGCGCGTAGCTTCAAGGTTGCCTTGGGCAGTAGCCTTAGCAGCTCCCGTGTAATCCGGGGCCGGGGGCGACCCTTTACCTCCCCCCTCAAGCGTCAGCAGACGGCCTCCAAGGAAGCGAAACGCCCGTTCCGGAAGCATTGTAAAGTGATCGTATTTCATTCTGAGGTAACCTTAGTCCGGGGGCGACGGACTTTCAGCCAGCGGCAGTCTTCCTTCCGCATGACATAGACAATTCCATCGCCATCAAGAAAATAGTCCTTCAGCACCGTCTCGCGCTTCCAGCCCAGGTGTTCATTCGTGGCCTGTGCCACTTTGTTTTCAGTCGACACCAGCCCGGTCACACGCTTGCAGCCAAGCTGGTTGAACGGGTAGTCGAAGATAGCAAAGAGCCATTCCCTGGAAACTGCCCGCGGGTTGTCACAGCGGGAGTGCATGGCAATGCTCGCCCCGGTAAAGCCATCGTACATGATGCCGGCAACAAGCTTTCCACCGCGCATCAAACCAATCGCGCGGCAGATGGGCGTCCAATGCACATGTGCTTTCTCCGCCACCCACCGGCCTACGACCTCCCCAGTAACAATCACAGCACACCCCCTCGCTGGTAGACAAAGTCCGTCGAACTCCAGCCAACTCTAATCCCTTTCGTGGCGACGCGCAAGCGAAGGGCTGCACAGAACCCTTCCTTGTTCGCCACCGTGCGCCAATCGCGTTGTGCTGTGTAGTCCCCAGACCACGTTGCAGTGTCCCACGTCGCCGCATCCCACTTCGAACTGATCGTGTCTGCAAAGACGATTGACCCGAAAGTGTCAACGTCTTGGAAATCCACGTCCATGCCGATGTCAATGCTGATGTCCCCATCAACCTTGATAATCGGGCGGAAGAGTTTGAAGTGCTTGTTTCGGCCCCGAGAGCCAAAGTAGTTAAATGCCCCCTTGGCGTAGGCAGTAATGTTCGCCCCAAAGTCTTCGTAACCGACCATGGCCTGCGCCACAAACCCATCACCGCCGAAGTACAGCTTCTGATCCCACACCTCCCAGCAGAACGCATTCCACCCGGTGAACAGGCACCAAGCCCCGGTGATCGTGTTCATGCAGAGTTGGTTAGAACTGTACCCTTCCGTCGTCGGGACGTTGACCAGCAGCATATTCTCCTTCGGGAATACAACACCTTCCCAACCGTAGTTTGTGCCGTAGACCGAGGCGGCTTGACTGAAAATCAAGTCAATCTTGTTGCTCACAGCTTGCGCACGGTTGACGGTGGTGCTCTGCACCATTTTCGACAGCGGGAACAACCCGACTTGAGTCAGGATCAGGACGTCGCCCCCGTATTTGATGCAACACTTCGGGCCAACAGGCTCACCAACAAAGTATACTCCAACGAGGGCGAAGTCGCTGGAGCCAGAGGTCGGATCAGTACCTTTGTAAACAGCGAGCTCTCCTTCCGAGGTAACGAACACGAGGTAATCATCACTGCCGTTGCCCCCGTCGAGTGTCCAGGAAGTCATTGCTACCAGCTCACCGCCATAGCGGAACAGCTGCCCGACAGGGAACTCAACCGCCGCGCCACCGATCTGGTTCACCGGGAGATACCACGCCGACATGGAGTGCTTTTGTACAAACCACACACGACGCTTGAAGATCGCGATGTTGGAGAACTCCGTCGTAGCGATACCTGTGATGCTCGGGGTTGTGGTGGTGTCGATGGACTGCCAGGATGTGCCATTAAACATTTGCAGTTTGTCAACGCCATTAACGGCCATCAGGGAGGTTGCTCCAAGTACCGTCATCGTGGCGTACTGGAACTTTCCGGAAGTCACCGATTTCATTGGAGTCCCAGCAGTACCGCCAGCAGAGGCGTCGTAAATCCCTGTGTTGGTGGCGGCAAACAGACGTTTCTGCGTCGGGGAAGCGTATCCCATGAGGGTCATCACTTTTGCCCCGAGGCCCGTAACGTGGTTCTGCGCCCCGTTACGCACAGTAACATCAGCCGTTGACGGCCACCAGTTCTCAAGCCACAAAGCCTCGGTGGGGGGCATCGAGGCTTCGGGATCGCGGGCATTCCAGCCGCCAATCGGCGCTGGAGAGGACACAGTAGCGGAGGACTGCTGCCCCCGTGCCGTGCGATTGACTAGGGGCTGTCGAATCATGGCAGATTCCAATTCCCGGACGGTACAAACACACCAGGCTGCGCCGTCGTAACTGCCCCGTCCATGGACAGCTCAGGCTTTGTCCCGTCCCGGCTCTTGGAGTTGTTGACCATTTCTTCGAAGCGACGGAAGTCCTCGGCGTATTCCAGCCCTTTTTCGTACTTCCACTTCCAGCGCAGCCCTGCTAGCAGCAACGTATCCTCGCACAAAAAGACATCCGTATCGGTGGTCGGATAGTCCTTGTATGTCAGGCCGTCAGCGGAGGTAACGCAGTACTTCGAGGCGTACTCGAATGCGCACTGATGCCCGGCGGCTGCCGGGGGATTCATCAGTAACCGCCCACGCACAATACGGTACTTGTAAAACGGGCCGCTGTTCGGCAGGGATTTCAGAGCCTGCCACTTACCTGCGGTGATCGGGCCGTAGACCGGGAGGCGCAGTGTGCGATTGTAAATCGTATCCTCAATCACCCACTTAAACCCGTTCGGAGCAAGTGTAGTAATGAGACCTTGATCCTCCCCGTTGGCAGTCGTGAACAGGGCTTCCTGCACCAACGCCGACCACGTGGCTCGAGAAGTCAGATCCTCGATGACCTCTTCGAGAAGCCCGCAGAGCTGAACGACCTGAGGGTCTGTTGAACCGATCGCCTGCGACGGGGAGGGAATCCCCGTCCGCGCGCAGAACTTTTGCACCAGAGTCAGGACGTTCATGCTCGCTCCTTCGGGTTAGAGCTTCTTAGAAACGACGGCAGCGGCGGCTTGCGCGAGTTCCGTGTTACGGGCTTGCAGCGTTTCGTTGGCAGCGGTCAGGTCAGCGACCTTGGCTTCGAGGGCCGCGATACGCTCGGACTGGCCGCCGATGTTCTTGGCAGATTCCAGCCACTCGAGAGCACGCTGCTTGAGAGCGCGCCCGCCCATGCCCAAGCGGGCGATGGTTTCCTCGTTGGCGACGGCCAGGTCTTCCACCGTGCGCACGCGGACATCGAGGAGCTGCTTAGTTTGCGCCGGGGAGGCTACAGGCCAGTTACGGACATCTGTCCCGTTCACTGCGGGTTCGTGACCTTCAGTCCAGTCCTTGTAGGCGGCTTTGTAGGCCTGCAGCCACTCACGCGGGAAGCGCCCTTCGGAGACCTGCTGATCAAGTTGCAAGAACCACTCCTTCACCAGACGCTCGATGCGATCCTTGGAACCAGCCGGCGTGATGATGGCGTAGTGTTCGTCTTTGGGCACGTAGTGACCGGCGGAAATCGAGGCTTCGCGATCCTCGATTGCACGGGTTTCAAAGGTCACATACGGCGGACGTTCTTTCATGGCTTCCATAGTATTCCCCACTACCAGAAGTTAAGTTGATGGTTATGACGATTCCCCAAAAAGACCCAAGGGCCGAGGCCCTTGGGAAAGTGCCGTGGGGAACGGCTGGCTTTTAGGTGATGGCGCCTTGCACAAACGGGCGGTTGATGGTCGCCACGTTGTAGAAGACCGTGCCGTTGTTGTAGGTTGCAGTCACCGTGCCGGACACGACAGCCGTGGTGGAAGCGGACAGGGTGATGGTACGCCCGTCCGGGCTGATTGCGCTGACCGTGGTACCAGCTGCGATACCCGTGCCGGACAGGTACACGCCAGGGAACCAGCCGTCGCTGTTCGGAACCTGTAGGCTGGTGGAACCGCTCGGAGCCTGGCAGTTGTTCTTGGCGATGGTTTGGGAAGCGGTGACGCTGATGACGGCATTCAGCACCTGCTTACCGGCACTGTTACCGGCACCCTGACCGCCAACCACGGCGCCGGTACCGAAGGTAGAGCCTGCAGCGAGGGAAGCGGAGCAGTTCACCGGCACGTTGCCGGAAATGGCGAACCAGCCATACTGGCCGGAGGTCATGGCGAACGTGGAAACCGCCAGAGGGCGGCCGATGTTAGCGGTGGTCGGGGCTTCGGCAGCGTCCAGACGGAAACCGCCAAGCGTGGCGTCCCAGGTAGCAGTCAGCACTACAAAACCGTACTGACGAATTGTCGCGCTGGCGCGGGCGTAGATGAACTCCAAACCGCCCCAGACCGGGTCGGAGGCTTGGATGATGGAGCCGAGAACTTCACGTTGCGTGGTGTCGGGGGCCTGGGCCATATTGAGGCCGAAGTTGCCAACACCAGCACCATAAGAGGCGTATCCGGGCATGTTTGATTCTCCTGAAAGTGAAAACAAAATCCAAAGGAATTACGCCGGGGTAATCCCCCGGCATTTCCCTTACGGCTTCAGAACGCCTTGCAGCGAACGGTTGGAACAGACGAGGTTGCCCATCCAGAGGATCGGAACGACAGCCGCGTCTTGGTTGTACGGCTTCATTTCGTCCATGATGGCCAGATCGGCCTCGGAATGCACCACCAGCTCGATATAGTCAGTGTTGGTGAAGTACATACGGTTGACCGGGATACCGCTGCCGCCGTCGAAGATCACGTCAGCCTTCTTGTACTTGAGCGATACGAAGCCGCCGTTGGCGCTGTCACCGGAGGTGTAGCGCTTGAGCGAGGTCTGGGACTGCTCATAGAAGCTGAAGTAGTTGTTGTCGGCCACGATCAGATCCGGCTGATCGTCACCGCGAACCAGAGACAGCCACAGGGGCAGCATCAGGGATTCGATGGTGGTGGCAGACGGGGTGATCGCACCACCGCCCTGGAGCGGAGCAGCTGCGGATTGAACGCCGTTGCGCCAGAACGGCCAGGCCGAGGAGTCGATACCGCCCACGGTGCCGGTGCCAGTGTCGCTGATCAGGGCTTGAATGCCGTTGACCTGGTTCGGCAGGGTACCGTCGGAATACAAGTCCGCGGAGAAGTTATTCTTGAAGGTGCGGATGGCGTTCTTCATCCGGGCCTTGACGAGGTTGATGATACGCGAACCGCCGCTGTTGGTGCGGAGTTCCAGGCCGGAAGCCACCACGTTGATGGCGATCTGGCGCCACTGGTATTCGGCCGAGCTGATGACATCGGAAGCGCCAACGTTCAGCACGTCGTAGCCGGAGTAGCGCTGATAGGTCGAGTTGTTCGCGTAGTCCAGCGGGGCGACAATCGACAGCCCGCCATCTTCCTTGCGGGTCTGCTTCTTGTCCATGATACGACCCAGCAGGGCGTTGTTCTTCGAGACGTTGTCCTTGATTTCCTTCGCGTGCTTGCGGAAGGTCGTGGAGACAAGCTCGGTAAATACTGCATTGGGAGACGGCATTTGTATGCTCCTCGAAGGTTAAAATTAGCCTCGACTGGTGATCGCGGCCAGTGTTTCAGCCAGAGTGTCGTCCATGCTACCGAGCGGAGCCGTCGCGCTCCCACTTTTTGCCTTGGGTCGAACATTCACGGAAGTTGCTTTCTTGGCTTCTGCGGCTTTCCGCTCAGCTTCCGCACGCCCCTTGGTTTGCTGCTCCTGCTGTTGGCGGGCAAGCTCCTTGGCACGTACCGACGGATTCGACCACATAGCCTTTTCATAGGCATCTTCCACCCCATTGCAGGCCCCCGTCGCAATCAAGTGGGCGATGTCGTTCGCCAGCTCCTCGAAATAGATGTTCTTCGGGTCAGTTGCAAAAGCTTGCACGTGCTGCGTGACCTGCTTTTGCATCGCTTCCCGTTGCTGGGTCTGCGTTGTGGTTAATTGGGATTGTAACGTTCGCAGTTGTTTCTGCAAGTCGGTAACTTGCGGGTCTTGGTAGGGGGTCGAGAGGATGAGCTGGGTGAGGTCGACACCGTAGTCCTGGGCGACTTGGCGGAAGAGCTCCAGTTTTTGCTCCGGGTTCCCGAAGGCCATGGTGTAGTGGGCCTGCATCATGTCGGCGACTTGCGCGGCCGGTTGAATGTTGTACTGCTGCAGGGTCTGCATGTACGGGGCCATAACTTGGCGGATTTCATTGCCGAAAGTCGCAGCCTCGCGGTACTGCTCGATCCCCCGGAAGATGTCCTCTTCGCGTTTCAGGATTTCGTCCTGCACGACCGGGGAGAGCTTGGCAAACTCGGCAGCGGCTTCAGCGCGCCACGTACGCGGGGCAGCCTTGACATCCGTAGCCGTGGCTACAGTAGCGGGGTCTTCGGGGTCTTCGGCAGTTTTTTCTGCTTGTTCGCCTTCTTTTTGCTGACTTGCGGTATCAGCGGGGGCGGTGATTTCAAGGTTGACATCGTCGGCTCCTTCAGTTGCGGTTTCTTCCCCGAAGCCGAGTTCAGACGAGAGGTCCGAGACAGCGGCTTCCATGTTGAATTCAGGTGTTTCCCCAGGCATCGGCATTTCAATTGCTCCTTATCGTAGGTTACTGGCGTACCACAGTGACATCCAGCCCGCTTTCAAGTTCGCGCCCGAGCTGTTCGCGCTTTTCCGTCGGCAACTGCTCCACGAAGGCGGCAGCTGTCTCAGCAATTCCGTTTTCCAGGGCTTCGTCCCGCTTACGGAGCGCGGCTTTGGCCGTGTCCGTCTCCCCGACTTCAAGCACGCGGCAACCATGCTTACGGAGGTTGGCTTCGTGGGCTTTACGCCCCTCGATCCAGTCGCCGGTGATTGGGCACTGATACCCCGGATAGTCCCCACGCACAGCGGGAGCAGCGAGCTGTTTCACAGCCGGCTGCCCACACGCGCAGAACTGTTCTTCATCGTAACGCGCCAACGGCAAGAGCCGGTCAAAGCTCTTGCCGCACGCACTGCACTTGTAGTCATACAGCGGCATAGTATTCCCCACAGATTACGCCGGAGTATTCCCGGCGGGTTTCGGTTGCGGCTGTGGCATCTGCGCCTGCATGGTCATCTTATCCATAGCCAGTTGGTGGTTCAGGATCATTTGCTCACGCTTGAACTTCAGTTCCTCCATCTTCATGGCGTGTTCTGCTTGCGAATGTTCCATTTCCATCTGCATTTTACGGAGTTCGAGGTTGGCCTTGGTAGCCTCCGCCTGGGCCTGTGCAGCCATCACCTCAGGGGAGGTCTTCGGATCGGGCTTTTCCTGCGGCGGCTGCGGGGCAGTCATCTTTTTCAGCTGCTCTTCGACGTCATCCCCGAAACGGAAGCGGCGGACGATACCGAGCAGCATCGCTTTAGCCGCCTCGAACGGCAGGACACCTTGTTCCACGGCAGGAGCTACCCCATTGAGGAACTGCGCGATGGAGTTCATCAGCTCGGACATGTCCTGCTTATCCTCAGTGGCTTCGAGGTCAACAGTGCTGTTCGTTTCGATGTCCACGCGATAGGAACGCTGGAGGTCGTCTTGCAAAATTGCCAGTACATCTTCCAACGTTGGCAGAGTCAAGATCTGCTCGACCTCAAGCGGTAGTTGAGGAGCTTGCGGCGGCTGGCCCGGCATCAGTGGTGGTGCCTGCATTTGCAGCTGCTGCGCGATAGCCTGCGCCTGCTGCTTTTCCGCCGCCAGCGGCAACTGGACGCCGGTCATGCGCTTGATCGTGTCCGGGGAGAGCTTGGTGACTGCGATTTCCAGCATGATTCGGAAGCAATCCCGAGCAAAGCGAGCGACCTCTTTCTGCGCCTTCTTCATCCGCAGCGTGCCCCACTGATTTTTGATCTGCTGGGCCCCAAGGGTTTCGGAGGCTGCAGACGAACCGCGCATGATGTCGGCAATGCCAGTGATCTCGTAGATGACCTGCTTGGTTTGCTGGCGCTGTGTATAAAGCTGCTGCAACACGGCGATCAGTTTGTCGATCGGCATGAGGAACAGGGCTTTTTCAAGGGATTGCCCTTGCTGCAGTGCCGCCACGTTCTCGGCTGGGATAAGGATGTTATCCTCGGCTTGAAGAACCTTTTCAATCCCCTCCACAGTAGAGTCGTAGAAGCCGCGAACTTTCAGCGCTGCAATGAGCTTGTTAATCCGCGTAGTGACGCGGTTGAGTTCCTTAGCCTGCTCTTCGTAGAAGACGTAGAGCGGGGTCGGAAGCAGCGAACTGATCCGACGCATGAACATCAGCGGGCGCGGGGACGGGAAGAACCCGGACAGTCCCAGGGGATCGGGCACACGCTTCAGCGTATCATCCATAAACCCCGGCGACAGAAAAATGACCTCTTTTGTCGTTTTGTCCCAGATTTCGTAGACGAGCGCGAGCTTCTCCCCCTTGGAGGTTTCGTCCCGCCCAGGGTTTTCATCGTCCTCACCTTCGCGCGCTTCGGCAGTCATTTTGACCTTTGCCCCGACATCGCCGAAATTCTTCGTCAGCTCCTCCTTGCTGAAGAAGTGCATGTAGGCAACCCATGGCACGTCTTTCCACTTCTTCGCGTAGCCGTGCAGGAAACGATCCCAGGGAACGTCCTCGCCGCAGACATACTCGCCTTCGACCTTCTCATAGGCGTCGGATTCGGCGGCCTCCGTACCTTCTGTCCCGGCAACCTGTTCGCGTTGCTCCACCACCTGCGTGAAGGTGGCGTCATATCGGAAACGGACTTGCCCCCGACCGGGAACCAGACCTTCCAGCACGGAGGCTTGCAGCAGCTCGTCCAGGGGCGGGTAGTCGCGCTGATCAGAATCAGAGAGGTATTCCAACACGCGTTTGCCGAGTGTCGCGGCTGCCAGTCCGAGGGGGTCCTCATCCTTGAACCGGCGTTGAACAACAGGCCGCGGAAGGGAATTGTACAACGCGGGGGCGAGAGTTTCAGTATTGCTAAACAGGATGTTGAAGCTGTTCTCGACCGCGTCATCCCCTTCATAGAGCTTCACGCACTTCAGGCCCTTTTTCCTGAAGGTCTTTTCGCGTTCCTGGGCTTTGGAAATCTCGGCCATCCAGTTCTGGACAAAGGCCTGCGACTTTTTGGAGGCTTCATCACTGCCAGATTCCTCTTCCCCGACTTTCAGGTCGATCAGTCCCATTACCCTGGCCTCCGGTTAGCCGTAGTACGTGATGTCCAGCGTGGCGGACGGTGCCTGCTCGATGAAGCGGACGGCGCTGAGCTGCGCAAGGGAGAAGATCTCACCCGCATTCGCCAGGATAGGCATACCGACAGTCGCAGTAGGGTTCGTGCCATCTGCACGCCAGCGAATGGCCTGGCCAGAGACGGCCACCTCGGCGTAAGCCGTACCCTCTGGAATGGTGAAGCCGACAGCCGAGGAAAGGCTGGTGATTTGCTGATAACCGAGGTAACGCTCGGCACGGGAACCTGGAAGCATGGAGCTCTCCTTGGAGGATTAGTCAGCCGCAGCCGCGCGCGCTTGACGCCGCCGCTCGATAAGCTCGTTTATGGTGAGCTCTTGCGGGAGTTTCGGCAAGCGAGCGCCTGCGGGGGAAGGTTTCCGGGGCTGCCAAGGGCGTGACATTACCGCATACCGCGTTTCATCGTAAGCGTGGTCCTCGGCTTCCGTGTCTACGTCTTCGGGATCGCTCTCGTCGTGCTGAAGGACAGGCAAAGTCCGGATTGTGTCCTCGCAGCAATCAAGAAAGTAGAGCAATGGGATGCCGTCCTCCCCGACCAAGCGTTGCCGGAGCTGTTCCGCACCAGCTTTGCGTTTGTTATCCGCCCGCCGCCAGGAGCAGCGGTGAATAGCCATGGTCTCCCCAATGGAAGGCCCTCCATCTCGGATAAAGATCGCTGGGTCAGCCACGCCATAGCGAATCCTCTCCCCCCTTTCGCGCTCGACAATGCCCTGCGCGACCAGATCAGCCGTCATTTTCAACCCTTTATTCGGGCCTGTAGCTCCGTACCACTCCCGGTACTTGATAAGAGCGCCCTTCGGAATGGCGAAACTGCTCGTTTCCAGCGGAGTGTCGACCAAAGCGTACCATCCGACACTGAAAGGTCTGGCGGACCCCCAATCGAAGGCGCGGAATCGCAGGAGCTGCGGGGACAGTCTCGGCAGGATAAGCCCTGAATCGAGCACGTGAAGGCGTTCATCCCACTCATCAAAGAAAGCTCCATCAACAATGTCCCAATTACCTTCGAGCCATGCTTTGACCAGCGCCTCGGAGCCGGACTGACGCAGGCGCAGGATATACGTCGGGTCATTCCGCATTAGGAGTTGGTTGTCCCCGATCTTCGAGGGGATGAAGACACGGTCGAGACTGACGGTTTGTTTAACCCCGTCAATTTCGACGTCAGTGGCCTCGGTGATTACCTGATATCCCTTGGGATTCGGGTCGATGTACCGCTTTTTGACCCAGTTATGCCCCGGGCCGCCGGGGTTCCCAGTGAGACGCATACCGGTCGGCACGCCTGTACCAGAACGCAATGTGGCACGAAGCTTATCGACAGGCGAAGGCGAGGGGAAGTTGGTAAGCTCTTCGATGTAAATTCGAGTATAGTTGTGACCTTGATACTCTTCGGCATCTGAGTCTTTTTCCAAGTAGGCGAATTTCAGGCGAGCCCCGTTCGCCATCGTCCAGGTTTTCTGCTGCTCGTTGTACTTGGCTCCGAGCTTGGGGAAGATTTGCTTAGTCCGGGCGATGACTTCGGCCAACTGAACCAGCTTGCGCCGGAAGAAAATCCCAATCGCCCCCTCGCCGTAGGCGGAAGAGTGCTGCAGCCAGTCCCCGATTGAGGATTCCGTCTTCCCACCGCCACGGGCTCCGCCGTAGAACACTTCAAAGATCGGGCATTCGAGCAGTGCGGTTTGCGGCCCCGGTTGTGGAGACCAGATAACGGTTTTCTCGGCGACTGGCGTGGGCATACCGCCTCCTTATTTCAGGCCGCCTGGCAACATACCCCCGAGAGCAGTAGGCAAACCCCCAGCCCCCATACCACCACCCCCGCCAAAACGTGACATGAGGGCGGTGATGATCGGGCTGGCCCCGGCAATACCGCCCCCGGCCAGCCCTGCAGCCAGCGGAAAGCTGGGCATGCCCCCCCCACCCGCACCGCCACTCGACGCCGCAGCGGCTGCCGCCGGAGGGGTGATCGGCATGCCAGTATCAACAGGGCCTGGAGCCTGGGGTTGCCCCGGCAGGCCCCCTCGCATCGCCAGCATTGTTGCGGCGGGGCCGAGGGCCGAAAGCCCACCTGCCATTCCACGATTCATCATCTTACTTCTCCTCAGTTGAGTTCGACTTGCGTCGGGGTTACGTCGATCGGGGCCTTGGCAGGATCGTGCGCCGCAGCCCAATCGGAGGCTGAAACAGCCTTCGGCGGGAGCGCAACCACGAAGTTCTGTTGCAGATTGACGTTCTGTTGCCGCGCGCCGTAGCCAAGTGCCTTCGTCGTTAACTCCAACGCCTTGAGGGCGGTGTCCGGGTTCTGGGTGACGCTAAGCTTTTCCAGCACAACATCCACGGACTTATCGGCGAGTGCACGGAGCTTTTCGTCAAATGTCAGCAGGAGCGAGGGGTCGACCAGCTCCGTTTTGCGCTGAGCCAGGCGGGCTTGGAACGCATCGGAGTTGAAGATACGCGACACCCACGCCTGCGTGTAGCCGAAGTGCTGTGCGAGGTCTCCCTGCTTAAGGGCAGGGTTGGCGATAATAAGGTCGATCATAGCGTCGTGAGTATACTTGACGCGGGTGATCGCATTTGCGGCACTTTCCGTGCTCTCAAGCGGCGTAGCCATGGCGGATTCCCCACAGAAGGTTAACGCGGGCATTGTGCCCTGAGCCGTGCGAGGTGTCAAGCCGCGCCGGGGGAAACCTGTCCCCGAAGTCCTACCCCCGCAGCGCCGGGAAATCCCCTTGCGTTACCCACGAGTAATCCCCCGGGATTTCCTACAACCTGCCCCCGGATTTTTTGTGACGAACCTGAGGTCGAGGAAAATGCCCCTCGCGCGGGGGATTGCTACCCACCGCTAAAGGCCCCATCGCCGCTCCCCCCGGCTGCCGCAAGCCCCCCCCCCTCAGACTCTCCTGCCACTGCCCGAGAATGAGTCGCATTCGCAGGTAGGCGGGCACGGTTCGTGCTATGTGCGCGCGGGTGCGTTATGTCCGTATGGCTACGGTAGGGGATAGAGGCTGACTATCACGAGGGCACGGGCGATTAGAATATATTTCGCGGAATGGGGTTGCGCTCAGGGGGGAGAGCGGGGTATCATTCGGGTGTCGGTTCGGCGCATGGGGCGTCAAACCACTAGGGCGAGTCAGCCCGCATGTATATGGAGGTGTCAAAATGTCTCAATCTCAGCAAACCCGCATTCCCGCTATCGCCGCCAAAATCGAAGGCGCAATCCTCTCCCTCACGTTCGCCAATGGGGAATCCCTCACGCTCGATGCCAGCAAGCTTAACGACGGGGTGAGGGCATACGCCCTCATGCACGGGCTGAAGCAAAAACTCGTAGATGCCGCCGCGATTAGCCGTGACCCTGCCACAGGCCGCGCCGCGACGATTGAAACGAAGCAGGCGGCGGTGAAGGAGGTTTTTGACCGGCTGGTTGATGGGCATTGGAACAAACCCCGCGAAGTGGGCGGCGCGACTCAAGGCGGGCTGTTGTATATGGCGTTGTGCCGGATGTATGAGACGAAAACCCCGGAACAAATCAAAGCATTTTTGGCCGGGAAAACCGACGCTGAGAAGGCCGCTATGCGGAAAAATCCCAAGGTTGCCGACATCATCGAACAGATCAAATTGGAGCAGGGTCGCGACGAGGGCGAGGTTCCGGGCGAGGACATCCTGAACGAACTGGAGGGCATGTAACATGGACCTCGCTACCATTACCGAAGAAGCTCTCATGGAGCAACTCGATTCCGACAAACCCCGATGGGCGATGGAATGGGCCGACCAAACAACCCTGCGGGAATTGGTCGAGGGTATGATCACCAAGGAACAGGCACGGATTCGGGTAATCCGCACTGTTTGGCCTGTTGTCCGGGCGGTGTATTGCCTCACGGCTAAACCGTAACACCCCCCACAGACCCCGCCCCGTGCGGGGTTTTTTGTTGCCCGCAACTGGGAATGATTCTCATTCGCGCCAAGGTTCTCATTCGCAATGGCGGGTGCCGGGGGCGGGTTTTCCCGGCGGTTCATAATCGCGCCACAATCGACGAACGTGGGCGGGGTGAGGGTAGGATACCACCGGGGGCGTGATCGGCCCGCCACGGCCCGGAAAACGGCATTGGTGGGCATTCCCACACGGCCTCGTAACCCCCCCGTTTCCACCCCTCCGAGCTGCCCGGCCCAAACCCCCGAGATTACCAGCCCGTAATCCCCCGACGAAACCCTCCCGTGCTGGGCGTCCATGGGAGTTTCTGGGCGTTCGCCGGGCGTATGTGACTTTTGGCCGATTTCCTTGGGGGTATGATGGGCGTGCAGTGGGCGTTTCCACGGTTCGGAGTTGTAACCGCTACCCCCTCCCTCCCCCTCCCAAGCCATTGTAACAGTTCGTCCGTTGTAACATTTTTTTTTTTATAAACTACACACGTAGAGAGGGGAAGGAGGTGGGGGTAGTCGTTACAACTCCGAACCACAGATATCCCCATCATACGCCCACGATACTCCCGCGAAAATCTTTGACAATGTTACAACTCAGAACACGGGGAAATGGGTTGACAGCTTGGGCGGGGGTGGGTAGGGTAGCGGATCGGGGACAGGTTTCCCCCGGACTCATTCCCTTACTGGAGCCACCATGAAATTCACCAAAGAACAAATCGCATGTCATGATGCGTGGCGCAAAGCTCTGCGCGATGGCCGCGTGGATATGACTTTCAAGTCCGTGTCCGACGCTCGACGGATTCGCTTTGCACTGTACAACAGCGTGCGCCCGATTCGGGAAGGCAAGGTCGCCGACCCCGAGCTTGCTCAAGCTGCGGAGGAATGCTCAATCAGCCTTGACGGGGCGACGCTGACGATCCTTGCGAAGGTGTCATCGGATTCGATGCAGGTGCTGTTGGGCGCGATTGGGAAGTCGGCGGAGGATTTGACCCCGCAAGCCTTGCCCGAGGCAGCGCCGGCGGAAGCGGAGGAGAGCTTGCGACGGTTGCTTGCACGGCCCGAGTTTGCAGATGTCGTCCCGCAACAGGTTTCTCCCGACCGCCCGAGGCTAGATTATACAACTGCGCGCGCACGCGCGAAAGGTTCCGAATGATGACCGCGAAAGAGTTTAAAGCTGCCGCAGATGCTATACGCAATCTCAGGTTTATCCAAGCTGCTGCTCTTGTCGCGTCTGGGGTAAATAACGATAAGCCCGCTCGACAGTACATGGCGGAGTTACAGCGCCTTCAGACAAAACTTGAGGAGAAAGCTATGCAAGGTGACGGCAATGGCAATGTGGAGTAAGACAAAACTCCCCGAAGACTACCCGCACGCGTTTCACGCTGCGATCATGTCAGGGCCGGGGGACTTCACTCTCGTAATGGGGACGGAGTCGGACTGCAGGCGTGAGGCGAATCGTTTCAACGCGTTTAAAGCCGCGCTGCGCCGCAATCCGAGCCACGCGACTTCCCGCAAGGCCGTAAAACTCACGATTCGGCTTCGGACGGGACATTCCGCGACAGGGCTGTGCCGGCTGACAGTGAGAACTTCGTGGGCAGTCTCGATTCTCGATTCCCTCGCCATTCAAGTGGACTAACATACCACTGCCGGCGGGAAGATAGCATAGAAGGGAGGGACAAACCCCGTTGGAAGTACATCGGAAAAAGGATTGACAGCCCACGGGCAAGCCCATACTATCAACCCATCGCGCCGCCATTCCGGGGCATACCGGCAAGCACCCCACCGGCGCGGTTCCCTCAAATGCCTGCCACTTTAAGGAGTTTCAAGATGACCGCAACCGAAAAGAAAGAACCCGTCGTCGAATCCGTCACGATGGATGATGGCCGCGTCGTGGACTTTGCCGGCAAACGCAAGCTGCAAAAAGAATCGCTGCTCACCGCCGAAGGCAAAGTCCAGGTGCGTCTCGACTTCCGCAACGGCGAAACCCGCCTCTTCACCATTCCCGATACGCTGTTGAACAAGTTCGCTGCCCACGGCGCCGAGCAGAAGCTGGGCGATGAAATCGCTGGCCTGGACGAGATCGACGACGCTGTGCTGGCCGTCGACAACCTGATGGAGCGCCTGGCCAATGGTGAATGGAGCGTCAAGCGCGAGTCCAACGGCATGGCCGGTACCAGCGTCTTGGTGCGCGCCCTGGTCGAGCATACCGGCAAGACGGTGGAGGCGATCAAGTCCTTCCTCGCGACCAAGACCCAGGCCGAAAAGGTCGCCCTGCGCAACAACCCGAAGATCAAGCCGATTGTCGAGCGCATCGAAGCAGAGAAGGCCTCGAAGAAGGCAAACGTCGATACCGACGCGATGCTGGACGAACTCGAAGCGTAAGCCTCGGCGCGGCTGGGCAGGCGGTCTGCCCGGTGACTTCAGGAAACAGCCCTGGACTAACC
>CAZWRK010000029.1:0-38800 GCA_964635875.1 uncultured Aquaspirillum sp. | reverse complement strand
TGGTGTCGATTTTGGTGCAAGTTTTTTGGTGGGCGGGCAAATTCGGGGCGAGCCGCCTCGTTTGTTCCAAATTTATGCCCAAGGTAATTTTATTGAAGCCAGCGCGGATACGCCTTATTTTCAAATTGGCGAGTCGAAGTACGGTAAGCCAATCTTGGATCGTGTTCTCAAATGGGAAACGCCATTAGCCGATGCCATTACTTGCACCTTGATTTCGTTTGATTCTACGATCCGTTCAAATCTGTCGGTCGGGATGCCGATTGATGTGTTGTGGCACCATCGCGATGATTTCTCTGTGCGGATGCCGTACCGAGTGAACGAAGACGATCCTTACTTTTTGGGGATTCGTCAGGCGTGGGGGCAGGGGCTGCGGCAGTTGTTTTCGACGTTGCCGAATGCGGACTGGACATTGTCGCCGCACCGCTTGTCTGAATAGGTATGGTTTAGCGCTGTATAAGATGTATACAGCGCTATTTTTTTGAGTGTCTCGGGTGCACCCTTGCTTGTCGTCTCTATGGCATTCACGTAAAATTTGCGCGCTTTTCTTCTCCCTTTCTTGGGTCTATCAACGCCCTCTGAGTTTTGCGCTTTGTGCAGCGATCTCGTCCTACCTAATGCCTTATATCGCGACGATGCGTTAGCTTTAACGGACTGTCAGAACCTGAAAAGCTGTTAAACCATGACGAGTAAGCCCTACACCATCCGAATGTTTATGCCCAGCGGCAATCCGAACGAGATCAAGATCATTGATAAAATGAACTGGACTGGGATCGGTATTGAAGTGGCGAGAAAGCATTGGGGTGAAAATCGCTCTCGTGAGGAGTTAGGGCGGGCGGGTATTTATATTTTATGTGGCGAATATACGACTGATGGAATGCAGACCCTGTACATTGGTCAGGGTGATGGGATTCGGAGCAAAATTGATTTGCACACTAAAAGTCAGGGCTTTTGGGATAAAGCGCTGATTTTTGTTTCGCACAACAACGGCTTAAGCCGTACTCACATTACGTGGTTGGAGTGGGCGTTGATTGAGCGCGCTTTGCGCTTGCACCAGTGCCAACTTGAAAACATTGCCATGCCGCCTGAGCCACAGTTAGCCGCTTCGGAAAAGGCTGATGTTCAAGAGTTTCTCGAAGAAATGCTGGCGATTATGCCTTTGGTCGGTTTGCAAGTTTTTGAACCCAACGCGCACAAACATCCTATGACCGCTGCAGAGCCAGAAGGTGAAGCGGCACCGGTTTCTGAAGAAATGCCTGCACCAGAAGAAACGATGCTAGAGGAAAGTTCGTGGCATGTTTTGGGGATTGGCGAGGGGCGGCTGCACGAGATTAAATATTTGCCAGCCCATCGCACCGCGCCTAAATCCGCTTTGAGGCATTACGCAAAAATCGCATTAATCTAAGTTGTTGGGCCGCTGTTTTTGGTGGTCGCAAAAAAAGCCCTCTGTGCAAACAGAGGGCTTTGGCTATATCGAATCTCAGAAGAGATTACAGCATGCCTTTTTCTTTCAGCAGAGCCACCATGGTGCTGCCTAGTTCAGCAGGGCTACGTGTGTAGCGGATGCCGGCTTTTTCGAACGCTGCAAATTTTTCTTCTGCAGTGCCTTTGCCGCCGGAGATGATCGCACCCGCATGGCCCATGCGCTTGCCTTTAGGCGCAGTCACACCAGCAATGTAACCGACGATCGGCTTGGTTACATGGGCTTTAGCGTATTCAGCTGCTTCCTCTTCCGCGGTGCCGCCGATTTCACCAATCATGATGATGGCTTCGGTTTGCGGATCGTTTTGGAACAGTTCCAGCGCATCGATATGGCTGGTGCCCGGAATCGGATCGCCACCGATACCGATACATGTCGATTGACCCAGACCGGCCGCAGTGGTTTGTGCCACCGCTTCGTAAGTCAATGTGCCAGAGCGCGACACGATACCGATTTTACCCGGTGTGTGGATGTGGCCCGGCATAATGCCGATTTTGCACTCGCCCGGAGTGATAATGCCGGGGCAGTTCGGCCCGATCAGACGCACGCCACCGGTTTGCTCGATGTAACGTTTTGCTTTCAGCATGTCGATCGTCGGCACGCCTTCAGTAATGGTCACGATCAGTTTGATACCAGCGTCCACCGCTTCAACGATAGAGTCCAGAACGAAAGGTGCCGGCACGTAGATCACAGAGGCATCTGCCTGTGTTTCACGAACGGCTTCTTTCATGGTGTTGAACACCGGCAAGCCAAGGTGCTGTGAACCGCCTTTACCTGGGGTCACGCCACCAACGACCTGAGTACCGTAGGCCAAGGCTTGTTCAGAATGGAAAGTGCCGTTTTTACCGGTAAAGCCCTGCACCAGCACTTTGGTATTTTTGTTAACAAGTACGCTCATTATTAGCTCCGTAGGTGCAGTGAATTAAGCCAGTGCGGCGACAATTTTCTCAGCCGCATCGTTCAGACCTTGGGCCGAAGTCAGTTTCAAGCCAGATTCGTTCAACAAGGCTGCGCCCGCTTCTGCGTTGTTGCCTTCGAGGCGCACAACAACAGGCACGGTCACGTTCACTTCTTTCACTGCAGCGATAATCGCCTCAGCAATCATGTCGCAACGCACGATACCACCGAAGATGTTGATCAACACGCCTTGAACAGACGGGTCAGCCAAAATCAGTTTGAAGGCTTCGATCACGCGTTCTTTGGTTGCGCCACCGCCGACGTCCAAGAAGTTTGCCGGTTGGCCGCCTTTGAGCTTGATGATGTCCATAGTCGCCATCGCCAGACCAGCACCGTTCACCATGCAACCGATGTTGCCTTCAAGTGCCACGTAGTTCAGTTCGAACTCAGACGCTTTCAATTCGCGTTCGTTCTCTTGCGATTTGTCGCGCAATGCGGCAACAGCCGGCAAGCGATACAAAGCGTTAGAGTCGATGCCGATTTTGGCATCCACGCAGCACAAGCTGCCGTCGCCACGAATCGCCAGCGGGTTGATTTCAAACAGGGCGAAGTCGTTTTCGACGAAAGCGTTATACGCGCCGGTCATCAATTTCACGAATTCGTTGATTTGTTTGCCTTCAAGACCCAAAGCAAAAGCGACTTCACGTGCTTGGAAAGGTTGCAGACCCACTAAAGGATCCACAGTCACTTTCAGAATTTTTTCAGGGGTATTGTGTGCAACTTCTTCGATCTCAACGCCACCTTCGGTCGATGCCATGAAGGTCACGCGGCGAGTCGAGCGGTCAACAACCGCGCCCAGATACAGCTCGCGCTGAACAGGGTACATATCTTCACATACCAATACGCTGTTCACCGGCTGGCCGTTGGCGTCCGTTTGGTAGGTCACCAAATTTTTACCGATCAAGTTGCCTGCGACTTCGGCGGCTTCGTCACGGCTCTTAACCACTTTCACGCCACCGGCCTTACCACGGCCACCGGCATGAACTTGGGCTTTGATGACGGCAAATTTGCCTGCCAATTGCTCGAATGCAGCCGCAGCTTCTTCGGAATTGGTGGCGAGAACGCCTTGCTGCACCGGCAGACCATATTTGGCCAGCAGCTCTTTTGCTTGGTATTCGTGCAGATTCATTGTGTGTGCTTCCTTCGCTGGTGTGGGGAAGAAAAGCGCCGCGTGCTTGGCGCGGCGCATTGGGGATATTAGCCGTGCAACGCGCGCTTATCTGCTGCCAGACAAGCTTCGTGCACAACCTCAGACAAGCTCGGGTGGGCATGAACGATTCGGGCGATGTCTTCGCTAGAAGCAGAGAATTCCATCGCAACAACAGCTTCCGAAACCAATTCAGAGGCCATCGGGCCAATGATATGAACACCCAAGATACGATCAGTTTTTGCGCACGCTAAAACTTTCACGGTCCCTTGAGCCATGCCCAGACCTAAGGCACGACCATTGGCGGCAAAGCCAGAGGTGCCTTTTTTATACTCAACGCCAGCAGCTTTGAGTTGTTCTTCTGTTTTGCCAACCCATGCGATTTCTGGATGAGTGTAAATCACCCATGGAATAAAGTTGAAATCGACATGCGGTTTTTGACCGGCTAAACGCTCGGCAACCGCGACACCTTCTTCGCTGGCTTTGTGCGCCAACATTGGGCCACGCACCACGTCACCAATCGCCCAAACGTTCGGCAAGTTGGTGTGGCAGTGATCGTCAACGGCAATAAAGCCACGTTCGTCAACTTGCAGACCAACGACATCGGCACCCAAGCCTTGGGTGTTCGGTACGCGGCCAATCGCGACGATCAGTTTATCGACAACCAATGTTTTTGCTTCGCCGCCCAGTTCGTATTGAACGGTCACGGTGTCGCCATTGTTTTCAATGGACTGAATTTTGATCCCGTTTTGAATGACCAAACCGGTTTCTTTGGTCAGCATTTTCAGCGCTTCTTTAGCGATTTGCTGATCGACGGCCGGAAGGAAGGTTTCTGCGGCTTCCAGAATGGTCACTTCTGCACCCAGACGCTTCCAAACTGAGCCCATTTCGAGGCCAATCACACCGGCTCCAATCACGCCAAGGCGTGCAGGCGTTTCGGTCATGGACAGCGCGCCGGCGTTATCGAGTACGCGAACATTGTCGATTTCGATGCCCGGGAGCGGACGCGGGTTCGAACCGGTCGCAATAATGACATGGCTGGCTTCGAGGGTATCGACAACGGCACCATTGTCGGTGACTTCGATTTGCCACTTGTCACCTTGGCGACCCGCTAAACGGGCTAAACCATGTACGTTTGCGACTTTGTTCTTTTTGAACAGAAAGCCGATACCCGCTGCATTTTTGGTGATGATGCCATCTTTGCGCTTCAGCATTTGCGCAATGTCGATATTGGCAGAGTCAACCGTAATACCGTGTGCAGCAAAGTCATGCTGCACAGCGTGGAAATTTTCTGACGACTGCAGCAGGGCTTTGGATGGGATGCAACCGACATTCAAGCAGGTACCGCCTAGGCTTGGCTTGCCTTCTGGGTTTTTAAACGCATCGACGCAGGCGGTGTTAAATCCGAGCTGTGCTGCGCGAATCGCTGCGACATAACCGCCGGGGCCGCCACCGATGACGACTACATCAAATGATTGACTCACAGGCTATCTCCTAAGTTTCTGATCGGTCGGGCGAGGTTTGATCGCCCGACACGCAAGCAGGACGAGACCGTCCTATTCGTCATTACAGATCGAGCAACAGGCGTGCAGGATCTTCGATCGCATCTTTAATTGCAACCAATGCCAGCACGGCTTCGCGGCCATCAATGATGCGGTGATCGTAAGACTGGGCGAGGTACATCATCGGACGCGCAACAATTTGACCATTTTCAACAACTGCGCGCTCTTTGGTGGCGTGCATGCCCAAAATAGCGGATTGCGGCGGGTTGATGATCGGTGTGGACATCATCGAACCAAAGGTGCCACCGTTAGAGATGGTGTAAGTGCCGCCGGTCAATTCGTCAACAGTCAGCTTGCCTTCTTGGGCGCGCTTACCAAAGTCAGCGATTTGTTTTTCGATATCCGCAATCGACAACATGTCGGCATTGCGGATGACCGGAACCACCAGACCACGCGGGCTACCCACTGCTACGCCAATGTCGAAGTAGCCGTGATAAATGATATCGGTACCATCAACTGAAGCGTTGATGATCGGATATTTTTTCAGCGCGGCAACAACAGCTTTGACAAAGAAACCCATAAAGCCCAATTTGACGCCATGGTCTTTTTCGAATTTGTCTTTGTACTTGTTGCGCAGATCCATCACCGGCTTCATGTTGACTTCGTTGAAGGTGGTGAGGATGGCATTGGTTTGTTGCGATTGCACCAAGCGCTCGGCAACGCGTTGACGCAGACGGCTCATCGGAACACGTTGCTCAGGGCGATCGCCTGCTGCAGCCATAACAACGGGTGCTGCGACGGCCGCAGCAGGTTTGTTGGCCGCATGAGCGACATCTTCTTTGAGAACGCGGCCATCACGGCCGGAGCCTGCAACAGTGCTCAGGTCTACGCCAGACTCTGCGGCTAATTTTTTCGCAGCAGGCATGGCCATAATTTGGTTATGGCCTGCTTCAAACGAGGCGCTCGCAGCGGCTGCTGCAGGGGTTTCAGCTGCTGCAACTGTTGAGGAAGCAGGGGCCGCTGCGGCAGCCGGTGTAGAAGCAGCCGCTTGGGCGGCAGTGTCGATCCGCGCAATTAATTGTCCGCTCACGACGGTGCTGCCGTCGGCTTCCACGATTTCAACTAGAACACCAGCTTGCGGTGCGGGCAGTTCCAAAACGACTTTATCTGTTTCCAGATCAATCAGGTTTTCATCACGATTGACGTAGTCACCGGCTTTTTTATGCCAGGTCATCAGGGTGGCTTCGGAAACGGATTCAGGTAATTGCGGTACTTTGACTTCGATAAGCATCTTTTCTTCTCCATGCGAGCAGGGGGCATTTGCCCGCCTGCGTCGTTCTTCCTTGGGTGGACGGGCGTTTTACTTGCTGAAGGTCATGGCCGTGTCAATCAGCTGTTTAAGCTGTGCAACGTGCTTAGACATATAGCCTACAGCTGGCGATGCTGAGGACGGACGACCGGCAAATGTCAGCACCTGTTTCGCACCGATTTGCGCCTCAAGACGATGGCGGATTTGATACCACGCGCCTTGGTTTTTCGGCTCTTCCTGTACCCACATCACTTCTTTGGCATTGGTGTACTGTGCCAATTCCGCGGCTAGTTGCTCAGTCGGGAATGGATACAGTTGTTCAACACGCACAATCGCAATGTCGTTGATTTCACGATCGCGACGGGCATTGAACAAATCGTAGTACACCTGACCTGCACACAGAATCACGCGCTTCACTTTTTTCGGATCGGCAACGGTTGTGTCGCCAATGACCGGCTTAAAGCTCGCATTGGTGATGTCTTCCAGCGGGCTCATCGAGTCTTTGTAACGCAACAGACGCTTGGACAGCATAATGACCAGCGGTTTGCGGAACGGACGCAGAACCTGACGGCGCAGCATGTGGAACATTTGCGCTGCAGTCGACGGCATAACCACTTGGATATTGTGCTCTGCGCACAGTTGCAGGTAGCGCTCTACCCGTGCCGAACTGTGTTCAGGACCTTGGCCATCATAGCCGTGCGGTAAGATCATGGTCAGACCGCACAAGCGACCCCACTTGGTTTCACCCGACACGATAAATTGGTCAATTGCAACTTGAGCACCGTTGGCGAAGTCACCAAATTGGCCTTCCCAAATGACGAGCTGGTCAGGTGCGGAGCAGGCATAGCCATACTCGTATGCCAAGACGGCTTCTTCGTTCAGGATCGAGTCAATGACCAAGAATTCGGCTTGGTTTTCAGAAAGATGACGCAACGGAACATACGCGCCATCGTTCCATTTTTCGCGGTTTTGATCATGCAAGACTGCGTGACGGTGCGAGAATGTGCCTCGACCGGAGTCTTCACCGGAGATGCGAACACCATGGCCTAGTTCAACCAAAGAGGCGTATGCCAGCGTTTCGGCCATGCCCCAATCAATCGGTTGGTTACCTGCGGCCATTTCACGACGTGCGGCCAAAATTTTGGACACAGTCGGGTGCGGCTTAAAGCCTTCTGGAACCGCAGTAAATTTCTCAGTCAACCGCGCTGCATCCGCTGCTGACAACGAGGTGTCAGTTGGGTGCGCCCAGTGGGTGCCGAGATAATTGCTCCAGTCCAGCGCGTGTTCGCGGCGGTAGTTCGTCAGAACGGTTTGCTCGACGTGCTCGCCTTTATCGAGTGCTGCGCGATAAGCGGCGATTTGTGCGTCGGCATCTTCTGCTGTCACGATGCCTTCTGCGACCAAACGTTCTGCGTATTTTGCACGAACGCCCGGATGCTTTGCGATGCGCTTATACATCATCGGCTGAGTCAGCATCGGGTCATCGCCTTCGTTGTGACCGAGTTTGCGGTAGCAAACCAGATCAATCACAACGTCTTTGCCAAACTGCATGCGGAAGTCCAGCGCAGCTTGCATCACCATGCAGACCGCTTCGGGATCGTCACCGTTGACGTGCAGAATCGGTGCTTCGATCATTTTGGCAATGTCGGTACAGTAAATGGTCGAGCGGATATCACGCGTGTCAGAGGTGGTAAAGCCCACTTGGTTGTTGACGACCAGATGAATCGTCCCGCCGGTGCCGTAACCACGTGTTTGGGACAGGTTGAATGTCCCTTGGTTGACACCCAAGCCACCAAATGCGGAGTCACCGTGAATCAGTACCGGCACAACATGCTTGCGCTCGGTGTCTTTACGGCGTTGTTGGCGTGCACGCACCGAGCCTTCAACCACTGGGTTGACGATCTCAAGATGTGACGGGTTAAACGCAAGCGATACGTGCATCGGGCCTGTTGGCGTCGGCAAGTCGGTCGAGAAACCCATGTGGTATTTCACGTCGCCCGATGGCAACTCAACGGATGGCTTACCTTCGAATTCAGCAAACAAGTCGCGCGGCAACTTGCCCAAGGTGTTGACCAAGACATTGAGGCGGCCACGGTGAGCCATGCCAATGATAATTTCTTGAACACCTTGTGCGGTACCGTTTTGGATCAAGTGATCCAAGGCCGCAATCATGGATTCGCCGCCCTCGAGGGAGAAGCGTTTTTGGCCTACATATTTGGTATGGAGATAGCGTTCAAGCGTTTCTGCTGCAGTGACCTGCTTCAGAATGCGGCGCTTGCGGTCAGCGTCAAAACGCGGGGTTGAACGCAATTCTTCAAAGCGTTTTTGCACCCAGTGTTTTTCTGCGGAGTTGGTGATGTGCATGTATTCCAGACCAATGTTGCCGCAATAGGTCTGTTTAAGATGCGCCAGAATCTCTGCTAAGGAGCCTTTTTCAAGACCGACCAGAGAGCCTGTATTAAATTGTACCGCCATGTCGGCATCGGACAGGCCATGATACGCAGGGTCGAGCTCGGGAACCGGCTCGGTGTCCATGCGTTTTAGCGGGTCCAAATTGGCCCAGCGTGAGCCCAAAACACGGTAAGCCGAAATCAATTTGAGAACGGCGACCTGTTTTTTCATGGAGTCCCACTCACCGACTTCCGTTTTGCGGGCAAAGCCGCGCGGTTGTTTGGCAAGTTGGATAAAGGATTCTTGAATAGGCAAATGCGGGACGTCGCGATCGGCCGCACCCGGTGTTTGTTGAAGCTTGTCAAAGTAGTTCCGCCATTCCACAGAGACTGTGCTGGGATCCGCTAGATACTGCTCGTACAACTCTTCGATGAACGGCGCATTCCCCCCAAACAGGTAGGAATGGGCGTAGAAGGCTTGCATCATCTTGTTTTCGACCCTTAATTGGTGTTGTGCAGCGTTGCAAAAAACGTTGTGCCCTCGGAAGAAACACAACGTTTTTTCGCTTGTTTTTTTTATTCTGCTGCCGGAAGCAGACACCGATCTAGCTGAGTGCTAGACCGGCGGATCCGGCTCCTCAGTCGAGGATTATTTACGGTCAGAAACCGCAACATAATCACGACGCGGAGAGCCAGTGTACAGCTGACGCGGACGGCCAATTTTCATGCCCGGATCCGCAATCATTTCGTTCCAATGGCTGATCCAGCCAACGGTACGTGCCAGCGCAAAGATCGGTGTAAACATCGAGACTGGAATGCCAATCGCCGACAGAACGATGCCAGAGTAGAAGTCAACGTTCGGGTACAGCTTACGCTCGATGAAGTATGGATCTTCAAGCGCAATTTTTTCCAACGCCATCGCGAGCTTGAATTTCGGATCGTTGTGCAGACCCAGTTCGGCGAGCACTTCGTCGCAGGTTTTTTTCATGATCGCGGCGCGCGGATCCATGTTTTTGTAAACACGGTGACCGAAGCCCATCAGTTTGTGGGTTCTGTTCTTCACGCCTTCCATAAAGGCCGGAACGTTGTCCACGGAGCCGATTTCGTCCAGCATTTTCAGCACAGCTTCGTTTGCACCACCGTGGGACGGGCCCCACAGGCAGGCAATACCGGCTGCGATACATGCGAACGGGTTAGCGCCTGACGAACCTGCCAAGCGAACGGTTGAGGTCGAAGCATTTTGTTCGTGGTCTGCATGCAAGATGAAGATACGATCCAGCGCTTTGGCCAAAACTTTGTTCACTTTGTACTCTTCGCAAGGCGTAGAGAACATCATGTACAGGAAGTTTTCTGCATAAGTCAGATCGTTACGCGGGTAGCTCAGCGGCAGACCTTTGTTGTAACGGTAAGCTTGTGCAGCAATCGTCGGCAATTTGGCGATCAGGCGATGTGCAGACACTTCGCGATGATGCGGGTCATTGATGTCGAGTGAGTCATGGTAGAACGCAGACAGCGCGCCTACGACACCGACCATCACGGCCATCGGGTGTGCGTCACGACGGAAACCTTTGAACAGATTCACCAGTTGGTCATGAATCATGTTATGACGCATGATCTTGCGGTCGAATTCTGCCTTTTGCTCAGCGGTCGGCAACTCACCATTCAGAAGCAAGTAGCAGCTTTCCAGATAGTCAGAGTGCTCAGCTAGTTGCTCAATCGGGTAGCCGCGGTAGTAAAGCTGACCCAAATCACCATCAATGAAGGTGATTTGAGATTCGCAGGACGCAGTCGCCAAGAAGCCAGGGTCAAAAGTAAACATGCCTGTTTTAGCGAAGGCACGAATATCAGCAACATCAGGACCTAAGGTGCCTGACATCACTGGAAAATCGATTGAGTCCTGACCTTCGTTGTAGCTCAGCGTAACTTTGCGGTTGTTTTCCACAGCAATACTCCCAGTAGTTTCGTTGGCGAGGCCCCGTGCAATGCGGGGCGCTTCGTTTCATAAACGGCGTCAATCAGGCCCGACGTAAGATTGCAATGATTTCGGCGTAGCGCGGGTCATCAACTTCAACCTTCGCATTCACGATATCGAGCAAATCATTGTCTGGCCATTCGAGCATTTCACAATAGGCTGCAAATTGCTCGGATGTCAGCGCGTCATAATCATGAGCGAGAAAGCGCGTGATGACTAGATCAAGTTCTAACAAACCGCGGCGCGAACGCCAGCGAATCCGTCTTTTCTCGACATCATCAGGCACACCCTGTTGAACAGGATCACTCATACCGCACGACGGACCATAAGGTCCTTAATTTTGCCGATAGCCTTGGTCGGGTTCAGACCTTTCGGGCAGACGTCCACGCAATTCATAATTGAGTGGCAACGGAACAAGCGATAAGGGTCGTTGAGGTTGTCAAGACGCTCATTGGTCGCAGTGTCACGTGTATCAGCAATAAAACGGTAAGCCGCAAGCAAGCCAGCTGGGCCGACGAATTTGTCCGGATTCCACCAGAATGACGGACAAGAGGTCGAGCAGCAAGCACACAAGATGCATTCGTACAAACCATCCAGCTCTTTACGGTCTTCAGGTGTTTGCAGCCGCTCGCGTTCTGGCGGCGGGGTGTCATTCTGAACGTAAGGCTTGATTGAGTGGTATTGCTTGAAGAATTGGGTCATATCTACGATCAAATCGCGAATGACCGGCATGCCCGGCAACGGACGCAATGCAATCGGTTGTGCCAAGGCACGCAAATCGGTAATACAAGCCAAACCGTTTTTGCCGTTGATGTTCATGGCATCAGAGCCACAAATCCCTTCGCGGCAAGAGCGGCGGAAAGACAAGGTGTCGTCTACGGCTTTGAGGCGTACCAGCGCGTCGAGCAATTTCACGTCCGTCTCGTCAATTTCGACGTCGTAATCTTGCATGTAAGGCGCTGCATCCTTGTCCGGATCGTAGCGGTAGATTGAAAAGCGCATCTTTTCCATATAACTCTCCTTAGTACACGCGTTTCTGCGGTTCGATGTAATCAACCGACAGTGGCTTGGTGTGTACCGGCTTATAAGTCAGCTCGCCGCCCTGTGCTTTAGAATGGAACAGCGTGTGCTTCATCCACGTTGCATCGTCACGGTCTTGGAAGTCGTCACGGGCATGCGCGCCGCGAGACTCTTTACGGGCTTCTGCCGAAATCAGCGTGGCTTTCGCAACTTCGATCAGATTATCCATTTCCAGCGCTTCGACACGTGCGGTATTCCAAACTTGAGATTTATCTTTGATTTGGGTCCGTTTAACACGCTCAGCAATTTCTTTGATTTGCTTGACGCCCTCTTCCAGAACCTCTTGTGTCCGGAACACACCGGCGTGGCGCTGAACGATTTGTTGCATATCGCGGCGTACTGCGTCGACTTCTTCGCCGCCGGTTTGATTTTCTAGGCGGCTTAAGCGAGCAAGGGTGAAGTCTGCAGCGTTGGCTGGCAGCGGTTTGTGTGTTGGCATTTCGTTGCGGATGTATTCGACCATGCTGTCACCAGCCGATTTTCCGAATACAACCAAGTCAAGCAACGAGTTTGTACCTAAGCGGTTTGCGCCATGCACCGAGGCACAAGCACACTCACCCGCAGCGTACAAGCCATTCACGCGTGCTTCAGGATTGTCACCTTTCGGCACAACAACTTCTGCACGATAGTTGGTCGGAATACCACCCATCATGTAGTGGCAAGTCGGCACAACCGGAATCGGCGCTTTGATCGGGTCAACGCCCGCAAATTTGATCGCGATTTCACGAATCCCCGGCAGGCGGTGATTAATGACTTCAGGGCCAAGGTGGTCAAGTTTGAGCAGAACGTGATCTTTGTTCTTGCCGCAGCCACGACCTTCAAAAATTTCAACCGCCATTGCACGGGACACCACGTCACGCGAAGCCAAATCTTTGGCGTTCGGTGCATAACGTTCCATGAAACGCTCGCCGTCGCAGTTCAGCAAAATACCGCCTTCGCCGCGTACACCTTCGGTAATCAACACACCCGCACCCGCAACGCCAGTCGGGTGGAATTGCCAGAATTCCATATCTTCCAACGGAATGCCCGCACGTGCGCTCATGCCCAAGCCGTCACCGGTGTTGATGAAGGCGTTAGTGGAGGCTGCGAAAATACGGCCAGCACCACCAGTTGCAAACAACACAGCTTTTGCGTGAAGGATAGAAACTTCGCCTGTTTCCATTTCGAGGGCGGTCACACCGACGACATCGCCGTCAGCGTCGCGTACCAAGTCCAGAGCCATCCACTCAATGAAGAACTGAGTGTTGGCGCGTACGTTGCGTTGGTACAGGGTGTGCAACATCGCATGACCTGTCCGGTCAGCTGCAGCACAGGCGCGCTCAACCGGGGTCTTGCCGAAGTTGGCCATGTGACCACCGAACGGACGTTGGTAAATTTTGCCATCATCGGTGCGGTCAAACGGCATACCGAAGTGTTCAAGTTCAATCACCGCTTCGGGTGCTTTGCGGCACATAAATTCGATCGCGTCTTGGTCGCCGAGCCAGTCGGAGCCTTTGACGGTGTCGTACATATGCCAATCCCAGCGGTCTTCTTTAACGTTGCCCAAAGAAGCTGAAATCCCACCTTGTGCCGCAACGGTATGTGAACGCGTCGGGAAAACTTTAGATAGGACAGCGGTATTTAAACCCGCTTCGGAAAGTTGCAGCGCGGCACGTAGACCTGCACCACCCCCACCGACGATAACCGCGTCAAAACGACGAACGGGAACGCTCATGACTGCCCCCAAACAACAAAGATTGAATAAACAAGGCTGGCAACAAGCCAAACCACAGTAAACAGATGTAAGGCTAAACGCTGACCTGCGGATTTGATGTAATCCATCCAGAGGTCACGCATACCGACCCAAACGTGCAAGAAAATGGCAACGAGTGTGGTTTGTGTGAGAACTTTGACCCATGTTTGCGCAAACAGGGCTTGCCAACCTTCGTAAGTCCCTGGCATGGACAATAAGAACAGCACCAAGCCGACAGTATAGATGGCCATGACAACGGCAGTTGCACGTTGTACGATCCAGTCGCGCAAGCCATAGCCCGCGCCAACAACGATACGATTTACCACAGCAAGCCTCCAACAATAACAGTCAGAATCAGACTGATGACGACAACGGCCTTAGCGGTTGCACGTGCGGTTTCGAGCTCCAGACCTTTATGCATATCCAGCAGCAAGAAGCGGATACCAGCACAGAAGTGATGGAAGTATGCCCACAACAGACCCAGTAAAATCAGCTTGATCAGCGGGTTTGCGACCACCGCTTTATAGCTTGCAAATGCGTCTGCAGAGCTCAGTGAACCTTGAAGCAAGAAGAGGATAAGAGGGAGGGAAAAGAATAAAGCAACACCTGAAATCCGGTGCAAAATCGAGACAATGCCGGGTATCGGCAAGCGGATTTTACCCAGATCAAGGTGCTTAGGGCGTTTCTTTTGCATGGATGCTTCCTTGGTTGAAACTACACACCTGACGGTTAAAGACACTCCGGACTAACCGGAACCTTCGAGCGATTGGATCGACCCGCTTGACATGCCAGACTCGCTCTTTGAAACGACTTTTCTCTGGCGCGAAAACTGCAGTGCGGGCGACCTGATCAGTCCGTTCAACCCAGACCGATCATCTTGACCGCGGCGTTGAACCCCAGAATTCTAGCAAAAACCTGCTCAAGCTCTGACATTTCAATGTATTAAACTGTAACAAGTTATTGTCTAAACTGTTTAAAACCCCTTTTTTGAGGGGTGTTTACAGGGTAATTCTCCATGCCCACCGTGCCGATCTACAGAGTCGGTGCCGCCATTCAAGCGCTTCTCCCGACCAGTTTTCTGCGATGCGTACTTGCGACAAAACGGGCTCGCTCTCATTAAGTTGCAGCAAGGAGCTGGCTTCTCGGTCGGGTAAAAGCGCTCGTAATAACAATGATTTAAGACAAAGTTTTACGCCGTACTGCTGCTCCATGACCGAATATAGCCGCCCTTCACTGCCGCGCAACCGGCGGGCATCTAAATCTGGAAAGCGCTCGGCCGAAGTATAGGAGTCGTCCAGAGCAACCGGTGTTCCATGTAAACGCCATAGCTGACGGATGCGGTAAACAGGTGCGCCGCGCCGTAACCCTAAAACTTCCGCGACTTCTTCGGCGGCATGACCCCGAGAGCAGCCTAATAATTCAATGTGTGGTGCGTCTGCTCGTTCAGAGAATCCGCCAGGTGAGACCAACATGCCTTCACCCCATTCGCTGACACTTGGTGCGACAAACGTACCACGCCCTTGCTGACGATAGAGCCAACCCTCTGCACAGAGCTCGGTCAGCGCTTTGCGTACGGTACCTTGGCTGACCGCAAACATTTCAGCGAGGGCGATTTCGCTGGGCAAAGCTTCGTGTGCTAACCACTCGCTGCTCGCGACGCGTGCAATGATTTGCGCGCGGACTTGCGCGTAGAGCGGCAGGTAATCCAATTTGCTTTTCATCAACAATACCTGCTTTTTATCAAAAACTTTCTCTCAAGTCTACATGGGTCTTATATAAGACATAAGACAAATTTTATGGGCGCACAACAAACGACACAAGCTTGCCGCATCGTGTTAGACTCGCCGCGCGATCGGCTGAAAGTTCAGGCCCCGACCATCGCGCGCAAATTTAAAGCGCCTCGGCGGAAGGTCTGACAGCAATTTCAGCCCGTGTCCTGCGGCGGCTGAACACTCGCCGCTCTGCTAAGAACCTGTCTGCAAGGAGAGCCCCCCAATGAAAGCCCCCGTTCGTGTTGCCGTTACCGGTGCCGCTGGCCAGATCGGCTACAGCCTGTTGTTCCGTATTGCTTCTGGTGAAATGCTCGGTCAAGATCAGCCGGTTATTCTTCAGCTTCTCGATCTTCCTCAAGCGCAAAACGCTGTTAAAGGCGTGATGATGGAACTTGAAGACTGCGCCTTCCCGCTATTGGCTGGTATGGTTGCAACTGATGACCCGAACGTTGCCTTTAAAGACGCTGACGTTTGCTTGTTGGTGGGTGCGCGTCCGCGCTCTAAAGGGATGGAACGTGCTGATCTGCTGACCGCAAACGGTGCAATTTTCACCGTTCAAGGTAAAGCCATCGCCGAAAACGCAAACGAAAACGTTAAAGTATTGGTCGTGGGCAACCCATGCAACACCAATGCTTACATCGCGGCTTCTGCTGCGAAAAAAGTGGGCCGTACTAACCCGGCTAACTACCACGGCATGCTGCGCTTGGATCACAACCGTGCGTTGTCTCAGTTGTCTGCCAAAATCGACCGCCCTGTTTCCAGCCTGAAACAACTGGTTGTTTGGGGTAACCACAGCCCGACTATGTACGCTGACTACCGCTTCTGCACCAGCAACGGTGACAGCGTCAAAGCATTGGTCAATGACCACGCATGGAACAACGACGTGTTCTTGCCGACCGTTGGTAAGCGCGGCGCGGCAATTATTGAAGCGCGTGGCTTGTCTTCTGCTGCTTCTGCTGCAAACGCAGCGATCGACCATATCCGTGACTGGGTGCTGGGTTCTGACGAATGGGTGACCATGGGTGTCCCGTCTGACGGTTCTTATGGCATTCCTGAAGGTGTGGTATTTGGCTTCCCTTGCGAATGCAAAAACGGTGAATACTCCATCATCCAAGGTCTGGAAATTGACGAGTACTCTCGCGAGAAAATCAACATCACATTGAACGAACTCGAAGAAGAGCGCGCTGCTGTTGCAAGCATGCTCTAATTTTTGAGGCTGTTCATTGACTCAATGTTGCGTTGAGTCGAGTGTAAAGCGCACCCTAATCGGTGCGCTTTTTCTTTTGCATCGCACAGCAGCGGGCGCTAGGCGCGCTATAATTGCCGGTTTAGAGCGCGTGCCGAGTGGCTATGGTCGCATCGCTTGCGCTTTGCATTCTTTAAGAACACGGATATTCGCCATCATGATCGAAGCAGAACGCCTCAACCAGATTAGCAATCAAATCACCGATCTCGCCGCCCGCAACGACGAGATCCGGAGGTATCTTTGACTACCCTAGCAAACAAGAACGCCTCGAAGAAGTGTCCCGCCTGACTGAAGATCCCACTATTTGGGAAGACGCCAAGCGTGCACAAGAGCTTGGCCGTGAGAAAAAACAGCTTGAAGACGTGGTCTTGGTCATTGATACCCTGACCCAAACCATTGCCGATAGCCGAGATCTGTTTGAAATGGGTCAGGCCGAAGAAGACGACGAGACTATTTTTGCGGTTGAGGCCGATCTTGCGCAAGCGCAAGCAACCCTCGAAAAACTTGAGTTCCGTCGCATGTTCTCGCATCCGATGGACCCGAATAATTGCTTTATTGACATTCAATCTGGCGCAGGCGGCACCGAAGCGCAAGACTGGGCGCAAATGCTCTTGCGCATGTATTTGCGCTATTGCGAGCGTAAAGGTTTTTCTGCCGAAGTGATTGAAGAGTCCGAAGGTGAAGTCGCAGGGATTAAGAGCGCAACCATCAAAGTCAGTGGCGAATACGCCTATGGCTATTTGCGGACCGAAGTCGGTGTGCACCGCCTTGTTCGTAACAGTCCATTTGATTCGAATAACCGCCGCCAAACCTCGTTTGCGAGCTTATTTGTTTATCCTGAGGTCGATGATTCGATCGAGGTTGATATCAATCCTGCCGATTTGCGCATTGATACTTATCGTGCCAGTGGGGCCGGTGGTCAGCATATTAACAAGACCGATTCTGCGGTTCGGATTACACACTTGCCGACCAATATTGTTGTGCAATGCCAGAACGATCGTTCCCAGCATAAGAACCGTGCTGAAGCGATGAGCATGTTAAAAGCGCGCTTATTTGAGCTTGAGCTGCGTAAACGCAATGAAGAAAAACAAGCCCTCGAAGATTCGAAAACCGACGTGGGTTGGGGGCATCAAATTCGCTCCTATGTTTTCGACCAATCGCGCGTTAAAGATCTGCGCACCTTGGTTGAAGTCGGTAACGTCAAAGGCGTCATGGATGGCGACCTCGATCTCTTCATTGAAGCCAGCCTCAAACAAGGCGTGTAACACTTAATTGCGTCATCCGCACGACGCCACCCTGAGAAGGATCTCCGCATGTCAGAACAAATCAATCCGATTGTCGATGAAAATCACATCATGGCCGAGCGCCGTGAAAAATTAAAAGCATTGCGCGAAGCGGGCATTGCCTTCCCGAATGACTTCAAGCGCGAGGATTTTAGTGGCGATCTACACGCCCGCTACAACGACAAAACCAAAGAAGAGCTTGAACCTTTGAATGTGCCGGTGGTGGTGGCCGGTCGCATGATGCTGAAGCGTGTGATGGGCAAAGCCAGCTTCGCCACGATTCAAGATGTCTCTGGCCAAATTCAGCTGTATATCAATGATCAAGGTGTCGGTGCCGATGTGCACGCTGCGTTCAAACATTGGGATTTGGGCGATATCGTTGCCGCTCGTGGCACGCTCTTTAAGACCAATAAAGGTGAATTGTCGGTTAATGTCAGCGAACTTCGCTTATTGTCGAAGTCGCTGCGTCCGTTGCCGGACAAGTTTCATGGCTTGGCTGATCAAGAGCAAAAATATCGTCAGCGCTATGTGGATTTGATCATCAATCAAGAGAGCCGCAACACGTTCATCAAGCGCTCCAAAATTGTTCAAACTGTCCGCGATGTGATGGTGGCTGAGCATTATCTGGAAGTGGAAACACCGATGATGCACCCTATTCCGGGGGGCGCGGCGGCTAAACCGTTTGTCACGCATCATAATGCGCTGGATATGCCGCTGTATCTGCGGATTGCGCCGGAGTTGTATCTCAAACGTCTCGTGGTCGGCGGCTTAGAGCGCGTATTTGAAATTAACCGCAACTTCCGTAATGAGGGGATGAGTACGCGCCACAACCCCGAGTTTACGATGATCGAATTTTACGAAGCGTACAGCGACTATCAGCGCATGATGGAGATGACCGAGCACATCATCCGTGAATGTGCGAAAACCGCGACGGGCGGCACGACCGTGACCTACCAAGGTAAAGAGGTTGATTTGGGTAAGCCATTCGATCGCTTTACGATTGTCGGCGCGATTAAACATTACAACCCGCACTATACCGATGAACAGCTGGCTGATGCCGCATGGGTTGCAAGCGAAATCAAGCGTCTTGGCGGTAAATTGCCCCCAGCGCCGGGCTTGGGTAGCTTGCAATTAGCCCTGTTTGAAGAGTGCGCAGAAGGCCTGTTGTGGAATCCGACCTTTATCATCGACTATCCAGTTGAAGTGTCGCCATTGGCGCGCGGTTCGGATGCCGACCAAAATATTACCGAGCGTTTTGAGCTGTTTATTGTCGGTCGCGAACACGCGAATGGTTATTCGGAGCTGAATGATCCGGAAGATCAAGCCGCGCGTTTCTTGTCACAAGTTGCACAAAAAGATGCGGGTGATGATGAAGCGATGCACTACGACGCAGACTATATTCGCGCGATGGAATATGGTCTGCCCCCGACGGGCGGTTGCGGGATTGGTATTGATCGTCTGGTGATGTTGTTGACCGATGCGCCTTCGATTCGTGATGTGATTTTGTTCCCGCAAATGCGCGCAGAATAACCTCTCTCACGGTTGTTAAACCCGCATGAACACAGGTTCTTGCGGGTTTTTTTATGGATGGTTAGGGCAAAAAAACGCCCTGCGTCGATCTTCTTCGGCGCAGGGCGTGTGATGCTTGTTTAGCAAGAATTAACCGTGCATTTTCACCAGCTGTTTGGCGATGATGTCATGGTTCAGCCACAACACAGGTGCCGAAGGGTTGGCGGCCTCGTTAAACATCAACGGGCCGGTACCCTCAAGCACCAACGCGCTCAGAAGGTCTGTGACGAGGGCGTTGCGGTCGGTGTGTAAGTGTGTGATTTCGTCTGATGTGCCAATCATCACTTCTGCAAGCTCTGGCGAGTTATCGAGAGGCCAATGTTCAAAATCACGGAAGGCCTGCATGGTGGTGTTCATGTTGTAGGCTTCGATTTTATCGAGCAGCGCTTGTACGCTAAACCCTTCTTGCAGCAGGGCGTCACAGGCGTGCCACTGTGCCTCTGCCCATGCGCCGCCGCCTTCTTTTTTCAGTGCTTTAAGCAATGGGAAGAGTGACAGCTCAACACCGACGAAAATATCGGATGAATTGGTGCGAATTTCTGGGCAGTTAAAGACTGTGGCTTTAACGCCTTGCTCCCAAGCGGCTTGGGCAATATTTTCGAGGCGTTTTTTGGCGTAACCTTGGGTGTAATTGCTATAGGTTTGCCATTGATATTGGCCGTCGATCAAAATTTCGGTGCCGTGGTAACCGTAGGCGGTGTAGCGTACTTGGCCACCGGTGGCTTCTAATCGTGCTCGCAAAGCGGCACTGCCTTCGATCAAATATTGGAAAGTATTCGCGGTCACTTCATCGAAGTTCATTAGGCACATTTTGCCCAAATCGCTGTCGATCAAAGCGCGTGAAGACATAAAGCGGTCGCCGCGGCCTTTGTAGATGCGGTTGGCAATCGCGAGGAAGACTTTAACTTTCGGAATGCCGCCGGCCATGGTATGCGCAAAAAACACATTGCGGCCATCGGCGATTAGCCCCTCGAGTTCGTTCATGACTTCTGCGACACCCGCTTTAAAGCGCGCGACACCGGCTTCGCGGCAAGCATGGATTTGTGTCCAGTCGAGCTTTTCTTCTTGCCAGTTTTTCAGCGTCAATACCGATAATAATTCGGTCGGGGTCGGTGTGCCTGCAGGGGCATCTAAATCAAAACCGGCCATCAGCGGAACGTTAATGACTTTCCCGCCCAAGCGTGCTTCGGCCTCGGCCAGCTCTTCTGCATTCAATGGACGTAGGCTATTGTCTGCTTCGCGGCGACCAACGGTCAGTCCGATAATGGTCATGCCCGCTTTGCGTGCTTCTTGAATCAAACCATTGGCGTAACCACGGCCGAACAGCTCACCAAATAACACAAATACATCGCCAGAACGGAAAAGATGACCTTCAGGGATGTTTCTCAGGGAGGTTAGAGATGTCACGGATATCGTTCTCAGAGTAGGTGAATGCGTTGAATTCTAATTTGAACCGAAACAAGCGGCAAATGAGCACGCAAAAAATTTGCTGCACTCGCAATAAAATGGTGCTGATCACGGTGATGACAAGCACCCTATGCGAGTCAATTTAACTTGGCTTGATCGTGAGTCCAGTATGAATTAAGGCTTCAAACTCTTCTACTGGGACCGGTCGCCCAAATAAATAACCCTGATAAGAAGGGCAGCCACGTTGGCTCAGGAAGTCACGTTGCTCAATCGTTTCAACGCCTTCGGCGATGACATTTAAATGCAGGCTACGTGCCATGGCAATAATCGTTTCAACAATCACAGCGTCATCGGGATCGCTCACAATGTCTCGAACAAAAGACTGGTCAATCTTCAGCTGGTCAAGCGGAAGTTGCTTGATGTACGTGAGCGAGGAATAGCCCGTGCCAAAGTCATCCATCGAGAATGCCAAGCCCATTTCTTTGAGTGCATTCATTTTGCGGATGGTGTCGTTGATATTGTCTAGTACGATGCTTTCTGTGAGTTCAAGTTTAATGCGTTTTGGATTTGCGGCGCTTTCTACCAGAATCTGCGCGATTTTCTCAACAAAGTCGGCTTGTCGGAATTGGCGTGCGCTGACATTCACCGCAATTTGCAGCGTGGACATGAGTGGGTCACTCTCCCATTCCTTCAGTTTGCGGCAGACATTTTCTAGAACCCATAGACCAATTGGAATGATCAGTCCTGTTTCTTCTGCAAGCGGAATGAATGCAATTGGAGAGACAAGGCCATGTTCGGGATGTTGCCATCTCAGCAACACTTCTGCGCCTAAAATACGCGATTGGTCATCGACTTGGAGCTGGTAATACAAGACCAATTGCTGCTGCGGCAGGGCGCGCCGGAGCTCCGCTTCTAGTTCGGTACGGGCTTCAAGCGCCGCTTGCATTTCAGGCTCAAAGAAACGCAGCGTATTACGACCTGACGCTTTGGCTTGATACATCGCGGTATCGGCATATTTGAGAATTTCTTCGCGCGTATGGTGCTGGCCATGGAAAAGGTGAATGCCAATACTCGATGAGCAGTGGTGCTCCTGGCCATCCAAAAAGTACGGCTCGCGAATCGTCGCAAGGACTTTCTCACCAATCGCCTTGACTTGGTTGACGGCGATTTCTTTTTGCTCGGAAAGCTGGTCCAGCAAAATGACAAATTCATCGCCACCGAGTCGGGCTACGGTGTCACTGTCGCGAATGGATTCACGCAAGCGTCGTGCAACATCAATGAGCAGCAAATCACCGACGTCGTGTCCACGGGTGTCGTTGAGCGTTTTGAAATTGTCCAAATCAATGACTAAAACGGCGCCGTGATAATGATGGCGGTGACATGCCGCTAACAATTCGCGCAGGCGGTCGAGCAGTAAACGGCGGTTCGGAAGGAGGGTGAGTGGGTCGTAGAAGGCTAAGTTCCGAATTTGCTCTTCTGCAAGTTTTCGCTCAGAAATGTCCGAAAAAGCCGCGATGTAGTTATTGATTTCACCTGACTCGCTACGGATGGCGCTAATACTCAGCCACTCGGGATAGGCCGAGCCATTTTTGCGCCGATTCCAAATTTCGCCTGCCCAATGTCCATCTGATTGCAAGGCTTGCCACATGGTTTGATAAAAATTGTGGTCTTGCTGGCCAGAGGCAAACATGCGTGGATTGTGGCCAATGACTTCTGAGGGCGTGTAGCCTGTGATGCGCGTGAAAGAACGGTTTACTGAAACAATCGCATTGTGTTTGTCTGTAATCAGGATCGCTTCATTGCTATTTTCGAAGACAGCGGCCGATAGTTTTAAGCGTCGCGCGAGTTCGCTCAGTTCATTGTTGCGTTCTTCAAGATGGCTGCGATAGCGCGCAAAGAGGGTGTTGAGCCACGAACTAAATGTCCATGAGCAGGCGAGCGATAGCAACACAGTGATGAAAACAGCCAGTGCGCCAATACGAATTCGCTCCTGAATACCTTCATCTAAAGATTTGTGTTGTTCTTTAAGTTGCTCGTCTAGATCATCTAAATAGGTGCCAACAACAATGACCCATCCCCACGGTTCGTACGTGCTGACGTAGGACATTTTGGGTACTTTACCGACGCCATTGATCCGATTCCAGCGGTATTGAACAACACCGCCGCCACCTTTGGCTTTGTCTAAAAGCAGTTGCACGACCTTGCGGCCTTCGCTGTCCAAATCTGAGACTTTTCGCCCTTCGTGGTCGGGGCGGCTAGGAGAAACCAGCACTCGTCCATCTTGTGACAGGATCGAAACATAACCACTTTTGCCGAACCGTTTCGCACGGAGCTGGCTCATGGCTTGAACTTGTTGGTCTTCTTCTGTTTTGAATAAGTATTCGCCCGTTCCGATCACCCAGTTAAACGGCTCAAAGCGGCGCACATAAGAGACTTTTTCTTGCATCCGTGTCGGATCATTGGGCGGATACCAGAAATAACGTGAATAGCCCGCGTGGGTGGGACCGCCCGAAGCCTGCACTAAATCCCGCATAATGTAGTGACCGGTCGGGTCACGGTTATCCCATAGCGAGGTGCCTTCTAATTGCGGGGCCGTGGGCAATAACAGGCACATACCTTTGTCATCATCCACAAAAAAGTAGCCGCGACCGTCAAAAAAGCGCAATGGGCGCAGCGCCTCAAGAATGAGTTTTTTGAGCGCCGCCTCGGGCATCTTGCCTTTTTGCTGTCGGTACAGTGCATCTACGAAGGAATAAGCTTGATCTGTCTGCGTTTTAATGGATTGCTTGAGCACCGATTCGGTGCTGACACGTAGGTATTCGAGGTAGTTTTCAACAGAGTGGGATTCGTGCTCTAAGACAGTTTGCTGGCTGCGAATGTTTTTTTCTTGAACAACTTGCAGATTGCTTTCGAACTCATTGATGTAAGCGACGGTAAAATAGCTACCCAGTCCGATCGCAACAAGGAGCGGAACAAGTAACATGCCTATTAACTGCAGGCGAGATAAAAGTGTTTCGTTGATATTTTTCAGCATTCAGGGAGACGAGTCGAAATTACATGTTAAACCGCAAAAAGCTATGCCATGCTAATGGCTTGTTGTCCGTTCAAAATCACCGCCATACTACACCAGCCACGCCTGCATTTAACGATGGTGTCCTGTTAAATCACACTTTTTTCACATTGATAAAAACTCGCGCGATTTTGATGAAGGCCGGTATGCTCTCGCCTTTGTCGTGACTGGCTATTTTTTTATCTATGACGCACACACTCTGTCCCGCTCACTTTGAAATCACAGCGGAGGGCACGCCGTATAGTCCAGAATTTGATGACGTTTACCATAGCCGCGCGGGGGCGTTGGCCCAAGCAAAAGCCGTATTTTTAGAAGGCAATCAGCTGCCGAAACGGTGGCAAGGTCAAGAGCGCTTTATTATCGTCGAAACGGGTTTTGGTCTCGGCGGTAATTTCTTAGCGACTTGGCAGGCATGGCGTGACGATCCGCAGCGCTGCGAGCGTTTGCACTTTGTCTCTGTCGAAAAATACCCTGTGCAGCAAGCTGATTTGCAAGATCTGTACCATGCCTCTTCTGAGCAATCCGAACTGACAGCCGCGCTGGTGTCACAATGGCCCACGTTGACGAGCGGTTTGCATCGACTGCACTTTGATCAAGGGCGCGTGACCCTGACACTCGTCTGGGGCGATGCGCGTGAGTGGCTACCCAAACTCGCTACGCAAGCTGACGCTTTTTACCTAGATGGCTTTTCCCCCGCAAAAAATCCCGAGCTATGGTGTGACACTATTTATCAATCTCTCGCGCGTTTAGCGGCACCCAACGCGACGCTCGCGACCTATACCGTAGCCGGTCATGTTCGGCGTGGCTTAATTGCGGCGGGTTTTGCCGTCGAAAAACAAAGCGGATTTGCCGACAAGCGTCATCGACTTGCGGGGCAATTTACGCGTCGAGTTCCCGATCGTCGCCATGCCCCCATGCAGCGACAAGCCCTCGTCATTGGCGCAGGTTTGGCCGGATGTTTAACTGCAGAGCGGCTGGCGGCGCGTGGCTGGCAGGTTTCGCTGCTGGATCGTCACACTGATATTGCGCAAGAAGCAAGCGGCAATCATGCTGGTGTATTACTGCCGGTATTGTCGCTTGACGACAACCTTCAATCTCGTATGGCGCGCGCAGGGTATTTGTATGCAAACCGGCAGCTTCAGCAGTGGACTGCCGAGGGGCACGCGTTGCGCTGGTCGGCATGCGGGGTTTTGCAATTGGGGCGCGATGCGGAGCACGCTGCCCAACAGGCGCGCATTGTGGAAGCCTTGCGCGTACCCGCAGAGTACTGCTCATGGCTCGACGCCGAGCAAGTTGCCGCAAAAACAGGTCGCGCCGCGGAAACGGGCGGGTGGTGGTTTCCAAGCGGGAGCTGGATTCATCCGCCGGATTATTGCCGCGCCGCGCTGGCGCGTTACACAGACCGCATCCAATTTATGGGCGGGCAGGCGGTGGCTAGTGTGCGGTATCACGAGGGTGAATGGTTGGCGCTGAATCATCAGGGCGACACTTTGGCGCATGCGCCTACTTTAATTGTGGCCAATGCTACGGCCGCGACGGAGCTGTTGCCCGAGTTGGCGCTGCCGCTAAGTCGTGGGCGGCGCATCGTGAGTCTGTTGCCCGCTTCGCAAGCGCCGTCATTGGATTTTGTTTTATGCCGCAATGCGTATCTCACGCCACATCATCATGGTTTTTCGGCGTTGGGGGCGAGTGCCGCACCCGAGGGCAGCGAGCCGAATGTGGAATGGCATCAAGCCAATTTAGACAAATTGCACAGCATGTTGCCGCAGGCTGATCAAGGCATTGATCCGAGCATACTCACTGGCCGAGGCTGTGACCGACCGACTACGCCCGACCGACTACCTTTGATTGGTGCATTGCCGCGCAGTTTGACCAGCATCAAGCAGGGCATGACCAGCGACCGCATCCCGCGTGCGACGGGGCTTTATGCGGCTTTGGGTTTTGGGGCGCGCGGTTTGGCATGGGCGGCTTTGGCGGGAGAGATTTTAGCCTGTCAATTAAATGGCGAGCCGCTGCCGGTCGAGCGTGATTTGCTAGCCGCTTGCGATCCTGCGCGTTTTGCGGTGCGGCAAGGCGGTGGTGAGCGCTCGGCTGTTAGCAATCGGGGACGGGTGGCATAATACCGCGATGATTTCTGTACCAATTTGGCAGACGGGTCTGACTGCCGATATCCCCGACCTATACGCAGACTGGCTGCTTTATAGCGGCTCTCTCACGGAGCGTCTCATCGCGACCGGCCAGACGTTCGCGGTGGCGCATCCACATTTGACTCAAGATTTCGCTTTGCCAGACGAGGCTGCCGCTTTGGGGCTGGCGGCGCGGCATCCGGTGTGGTGTCGCGAAGTCGCCTTGACCTTAAACGGGGTGCCGGTGATCCACGCGCGCAGCGTGACGGCTGCCGACCAAGCTTACTGGCCGCCGATCTTGGATCGAGGCGGGCGCTCGTTGGGTTTAACTTTATTTGGTGAACCACGCATTCAGCGTGGTGAATTAGAGTGTTGCGCGCTGCAATCACCACAGCCTTTATATCTTGCTGCACACGATCGGGTTTCGACACCGATGCCACCCTCTTTATGGGCGCGGCGGTGTACGTTTTGGCAACAACAACAAGGCCTGTTAGTGCAAGAGGTCTTTTTACCGACGCTCTGGGAGCTTTCATTGTGATGTCCGATGCGTGGAAAGAACGTTTGCTGGTGTATAGCCAGTTGATGCGAATTGAAAAACCGATCGGCACTTTGCTGCTGTTATGGCCGACGTGGTGGGGGATTTGGTTTGCCGCTGACGGCCATCCTTCGTTAGGCATTTTATTTGTTTTTACACTTGGGACTTTTTTGATGCGGGCGGCCGGTTGTGTGATCAACGACTATGCCGATCGTCATTTTGATGGTGCCGTCGAGCGCACGCGGCAGCGTCCGTTTGCGCGTGGTGCTGTCACCGAAAAAGAGGCGTTGCGGTTGGCCGCGGGTTTGGCGGGCGTCGCATTTTTATTGGTCTTGCCTCTAAACGGTTTGACGCTGTTAATGAGTTTGCCTGCAGTATTCCTAGCGGCGACGTATCCGTTTACCAAGCGTTTTTTCCCGCTGCCGCAGGCTTATCTCGGGCTGGCATTTAGTTTTGGAATTCCGATGGCCTATGCCGCGACCTTGAACGAAGTGCCGGCGCAGGCGTGGGGCTTGGTGTTGGCGAACACATTGTGGACGCTGGCGTATGACACTGAATACGCCTTATGTGACAAGCCGGATGATCTCAAAATTGGAATCAAAACCTCGGCAATCACCTTTGGTCAGTTTGATATCACCGCGATTATGTTATGCCATCTCAGCTTTTTGAGTCTGATGTTTACGATTGGGCTGATGGATGGCCGTGGCGGATGGTACGCATTAGGCTTGGCGATTGCGGCGGGTTTGATTGGGCGTCAATATTGGCAGATTCGCGAGCGCGATCGGCAGAAGTGCTTTAAGGCTTTTTTGGATAATAATCAGGTGGGGTGGGTGATTTTTACCGGTTTGGTTTTAGATTTTTATTTCGCCTAATAGGCTGTGCCCAAAGATCAAAATGGCCAAGTGCGTACTTGGCCATTTTGTTTATTGCGCGACAAATGGGAAGCGCCACCGCTTGCCATCAGCCTCAACCGTCATGAGCCAATCCGATCGACCGGTGACACAGACCGGCAAAATAATCTGTGTTTTCCATGTGCCGTCTTGCCCCGCTTTAAAGTGATACTGCACCGGCACCATATCCATTTTGCTCATTTGAAAGCTGGCAACCGGTGGGTTCAGGCTGACTGCTTGTAAAACCACGCCAAAGGGTTTGGCGTGTTGTGGTGGTTGCTCGAAGCGAACGGAGATCGTGCCGAGTTGGCAGCCCTTTAAGGGATCTTCACAGCGGACGGCGATCGGCTCCGGTAGATGGTCTCGCGAGTAGTAAAAGTAATAAATCAAGCCACCTTTGACGAGGGCGAGCGCTACGAGTGCCAAGCCTAATAACAGCCATTTTTTAGGCGAGGCTTTGAGGGTGTCATCCCATTTCATCGCCACACCTCACGCATTCTGGCGATGCCTTGTGCGCCATGTTGGATCGCATCATCTACATCCGTGCACTGGAGTCCGCCCAAGCCATAGACTGGCATCGGCGCGCCAAGGCCGAGCATGGATTGAAACGTTTTCCAGCCGATGCCTTGCGCTTCTGGGTGTGTTGGGGTGGGTTTGATCGGGCCGAGTAGCGCATAATCGACGCCCCACTTTTCTGCGAGGGCGAGTTCTTCGGGTGAATGAACCGAGGCCCCGACCCATGCAAAATTCGGGCGGCTGGTGAGTGCGCGCAAGCGAGCTGCATTGAGATGAACGCCATCGACTGGCCAGCCTTGGATCGCCATTGGGTCGGCATTGACGACCACGCGGCAGGCGCTGCCTTGCGTCATCTGTGCAATGCGGGACACAAAATCTTGTAATTCAGTGAGGACCATCTGCGGTTCGCGCACTTGCAGCATCGATAGACCGGCCGCCAGTCGGGCCGGAAGTGCGGCCAAAATCGCTTCGACGCCATAGTCTGCTGCGCAGGTGATGGCGTAGTCGGTCGGGAGCGTGAGTGCTTTGAGGATGGGGCCATTGGCGGGCAGGACCGGCTCAACCGAGAGCGCTGCACCGGGGGCGTGCCATGAAAATTGCTGACCTTCGCGCGGTTGGGGGGCACCAATCCAGTGTTGGACGCGCAAAAACTGCAGGCGCACCGTGGCATGTTCGTATGCAAAAACTTTGCAGAGCCACGGGGTGGCGGCGGTGACTTCGATGCCGAGTTCTTCTTCTAACTCGCGTTTCAAGGCGGCAAAGGCAGTTTCGCCTGCTTCGATTTTGCCGCCGGGAAACTCCCAATAGCCTGCATAGGGTTTGCCTTCTGGGCGGCTCGCTAGAAAAAACCGCCCCTGATCGTCAATCAGGACGCCGGCAACAACTTCAACAAGAGACACGGACATGGGTTCAATTCAGGCGTTTAAGTTCGGCTAATTCTAACAGACGCTGATACACCGGCTCGGGCACATATTGGTGAATGACGTCTTCCCAGCCTTTGGGGCCAACTAAGCCTTTGACCATGGTCGATGACACTTCTGCATATTCGCGCGGGGGGAACATGAACAAGGTCGTGATATTCGGGTACAGGTCGGAATTGACGTAGCGCATGGCCCGTTCGTATTCGTAATCGCTGGCGGTACGAATGCCGCGAACAATGTAGTTCGCACCGATGGATTGGGCGTAATTCACCAAAAACTGGTTGTCGAAGGTTTCAATTCTCAGATTGGTGAACTGTTGCGTGGTTTCTCTTAACATGGCGGCGCGCTGATCCGCAGAAAAAGTGCAATGTTTTTCTGGGTTGACGCCAATTGCGACCACGACTTCATCAAAGAGATCGACCGCCTCCTGAATCATCCACAAATGACCATTGGTCACTGGGTCAAAACTACCCGCATAAACCGCTCGTTTCAAAAAAATCACCTCTTGTCAGACATGGTATTTCGAGGACCTAACGCAAATGCGCAGGTGCTTTTATGCGCACTGTATAAGAGAACCCTGTTAGCAGCAAAAATTTTTTGCACTGCGCCAAAAGCACTTTAAATCCGCACGCTAAGCTCACTGACTGCGTGTGCTGAGGCGCAGGTAAAAAAGGGGCTTCACCACAGAGGACGTTGCTTCAGGTTATTGTTGACCAATTTACTCGGATATTTTATTCTCACAGATGAATCGTACCCAAGAGGAAGAACGACAATGCGACTGACCACAAAAGGCCGTTTTGCCGTCACCGCGATGCTGGACCTTGCCATGCGTGAAGCTGGTGGCCCCGTCACGTTGGCTGGTATTAGCGAGCGGCAGGGCATTTCGCTCTCCTATCTTGAACAGCTGTTCGGTAAACTGCGCCGCGCCGCCTTGGTCGAGAGTGTTCGCGGGCCGGGGGGCGGTTATTGCCTCGCCCGAACCACTGACACCCTGACCGTAGCCGACATTATCATTGCAGTCGACGAACCGCTCGATGCCACCCAATGCGGTGGACAAGAAAACTGTCACGGCAGCCAACGCTGTATGACCCACGACTTATGGACCGACCTCAATCGCACCATTTTTGCCTACCTTGCCAATATCACGTTGGCACAACTGGTTGAAAAACAGCGCGAAAAAGAAGTTGCAGTCGTCGAGGACAAGCGTCGCCGCCCCTCTGCCAGCACCATTGAAAGTCAGCCCCGCGTTCTCTGAGTTCAGAGCGCCAAGGAGATACCGCATATCATGAGCCAAGCCCCCCATCTGCCTATTTATCTAGACTATTCAGCGACCACGCCGATTGATCCGCGTGTTGCTGAATGCATGATCCCATTCCTGACCGAAAAATTCGGTAACCCTGCCTCGCGTAGCCATTCCTTTGGCTGGGTCGCAGAAGAGGCCGTGGAAAATGCGCGCGCTGAAGTCGCAAAATTAGTGAATTGCGATCCGAAAGAAATCATCTGGACTTCTGGCGCGACCGAGTCGAATAATTTGGCGATTAAAGGTGCCGCTCAGTTTTACAAGAGCAAAGGCAAGCATCTCATTACCGTTCGCACCGAGCATAAAGCGGTGCTGGACACCATGCGCGAGCTAGAGCGTCAGGGTTTTGAGGTGACGTATTTGGACGTGCAAGAAAATGGTTTGCTAGATCTCGATGTGTTGAAAGCGGCCATTCGCCCCGACACCATTTTGATCTCGGTGATGTACGTCAACAATGAAATCGGTGTGATTCAAGACATTCCGGCGATTGGCGAGTTGTGCCGCGAAAAAGGCATTCTGTTCCATGTGGATTCGGCACAAGCTACCGGCAAAGTGCATATCGATCTTGCCGCTTTAAAAGTTGATTTGATGAGCTTTTCGGCGCATAAAACCTATGGCCCGAAAGGCATTGGCGCGCTGTATGTGCGTCGTAAGCCGCGTGTTCGCCTTGAGGCGCAAATGCACGGCGGTGGTCATGAGCGTGGTTTCCGTTCCGGTACCTTGGCGACGCATCAAATTGTCGGCATGGGCGAAGCGTTCCGTTTGGCGCGCGAAGAAATGGACAGCGAAAACGCACGCATTTTGGCGTTGCGTGATCGTCTCTGGGCTGGTTTGTCGGAAATGGAAGAAGTCTATGTCAACGGCGATATGACGCAGCGCGTTCCGCATAATCTAAATGTCAGCTTCAACTTTGTTGAAGGCGAATCCATGATTATGGCGATTAAAGATTTGGCCGTTTCCAGTGGTTCTGCCTGTACATCCGCGTCGCTCGAGCCGTCTTATGTGCTACGCGCACTAGGCCGTAATGACGAGCTGGCGCATAGCTCGATTCGCTTCTCGATTGGTCGCTTCACCACCGAAGCTGAGATCGACTACACCATCGAATTGATGAAAAGCAAAATCCACAAGCTGCGTGAGTTATCTCCGCTATGGGATATGTTCAAAGACGGTGTCGATTTAAGCACTGTTCAATGGGCGGCACACTAATTGTAAGAGCGGCGCTGGCGCATTGCGCCCGCCTGACACATCCGAATTAAGGAGAATCAACCATGGCATATAGCGAAAAAGTCCTCGACCATTACGAAAATCCCCGCAATGTGGGCGCTTTTGAAAAAGGCGATGACAGCGTTGGGACCGGTATGGTCGGCGCACCCGCCTGTGGTGATGTGATGAAGCTGCAAATCAAAGTCGGCGCAGATGGCGTCATTGAAGATGCCAAATTTAAAACCTATGGCTGTGGTTCGGCGATTGCCTCTTCTTCGCTGGTGACAGAGTGGGTCAAAGGCAAAACCCTCGACGAAGCATTGGCGATTAAAAACACCCACATTGCTGAAGAGCTGGCTTTGCCGCCGGTGAAAATTCACTGCTCGATTTTGGCCGAAGACGCCATTAAAGCCGCAGTGGATGACTATAAGCAAAAACATCAAAGCTAAAACGAGGTGACAGAATGGCAATCACCCTGACGCCCGCGGCTGCGGTGCATGTTCAAAATTTTATCGCCAAGCGTGGTAAAGGTTTAGGTTTGCGTTTGGGCGTTAAAACCTCTGGCTGCTCAGGCATGGCCTACAAATTAGAGTTCGTTGATGTGACGCACGATGACGATATCGTGTTTGAAAGCCATGGCGTGACCGTCTTTACCGACGCGAAAAGCTTGGCTTATTTGGACGGCACCGAGCTCGATTTTGTGAAAGAAGGCCTCAACGAAGGCTTTAAATTCAATAATCCAAACGTCAAAAATGAATGTGGTTGCGGCGAAAGCTTCAACACCTAATCGACGGACAGCGGTCGGTGTCACGCGCCGCCGCTGGGCATGACCCTGAAGAAAATCACTTATGGATTTTTCCCAGAATCACTTCGAATTATTCGGTCTGCCAACCTGCTTTAGCATCGACAGCTCCTCGCTCGATCAAGCTTATCGCCACGTCCAAACCGAAATTCACCCCGATCGCTTTGCGCACCGTCCGGACAACGAAAAAAGAATGGCGCTGCAGTGGGCCACGCGTGCCAACGAGGCCTACCAAACCCTACGCAACCCGCTGGCGCGCGGTCGTTATCTGCTGCAATTGCATGGCGTAGACACCGCCGAAGAAACCAATACGGCGATGCCGGTTGATTTCTTGATGCGCCAGATGGAGTGGCGTGAGGCGGTCGCCGATGCGCGTGGCGGACACGATATCGAGCGATTGGAAAAGCTGTCTGCTGATTTGCGCCAAGATAGCGCCGCATTGCATATCGAGCTTGGGGCAGCGTTAGATGTCGATCAGGACTATGACACCGCGGCGGCCCTCGTGAGAAAATTGCGCTTCCTCGAAAAATTAGAGGAAGAAATTGCGGATGCCATCGAAGCCCTGCTGTTTTAATCCCCAGCGTCTTTGCGTGCGGTTGCGCGTGAGTCGCCTTTGACTTTAGTTACCGACTATGGCCCTTTTGCAGATTGCCGAACCTGGCATGTCCACCGCCCCGCACCAGCATCGTCTGGCTGTCGGGATTGATCTTGGTACTACTAACTCGCTGGTTGCGACCGTTAGGAATGGCTCGGCAACGGTGCTGCCTGATGCTTACGGCCGCCATCTTTTGCCGTCCGTCGTGCGCTATCTGGATCATGGCCAGCACGAAGTCGGGTACGAAGCGCGCAAGCATCAAAGCGAAGACCCCCACAACACGATTGTGTCTGTAAAGCGTTTCATGGGGCGTGGCTTGGTGGATTTGAGCGATCGTGCCGCGCTGCCGTATCGCTTTGTCGATGCGCCGGGCATGGTGCAGCTTCAAACCCGTCAAGGCCCAAAAAGTCCGGTGGAAATCTCGGCGGATATTTTGCGCAGCCTGCGTGAACGGGCTGAAAGCAGTCTTGGCGGTGAGTTAACTGGCGCGGTGATTACCGTGCCCGCCTATTTTGACGACAGCCAACGCCAAGCCACCAAAGATGCCGCCCGTCTTGCGGGATTGAATGTGCTGCGACTGCTGAATGAGCCGACGGCTGCTGCGATTGCTTATGGCTTGGACAATGCGTCCGAAGGCACCTATGTGGTGTATGACCTTGGCGGCGGCACTTTTGATGTGTCTTTGCTGAAACTGAGCCGTGGCGTGTTTGAAGTCTTGGCGACCAGTGGCGATTCGGCATTAGGTGGCGATGATTTTGATCAGCGAATTTTCTGTTGGGTGCTCGAAACCGCTGGTTTGTCGCAGCTTTCCGATCACGATACTCGCTTGTTGCTCAGTCACGCGCGCACCGCTAAAGAGGCACTGACCGACTCGACCAGCGCGGCGTTAGATGTGACCTTGTCCGACGGTCGCCGCGTGCAGCTTACTTTGAGCGATGAGATTTTCCATACGATTACCCGAACGCTTGTCGAAAAAACCTTGCTGCCGGTGCGTAAAGCGCTGCGAGATGCCAAGGTCGGTCTGGCTGACGTGAATGGCGTGGTGTTAGTCGGTGGCGCGACGCGGATGCCGCAGATTCGCCAAGCGGTCGCGCAATTCTTTGGGCAGCCGCCGTTGACCAACCTCGATCCCGATCAAGTGGTGGCGATTGGGGCGGCGATGCAGGCCAATGTGTTGGCAGGCAATAAGAGCGAAGATGATTGGTTGTTGTTGGATGTGATCCCGCTGTCTTTGGGTTTGGAGACCATGGGCGGCTTGGTGGAAAAAATTATTCCGCGCAATTCCACGATTCCGACCGCACGGGCGCAAGAGTTCACGACCTTTAAAGATGGTCAAACCGCGATGGCGATTCATGTGCTGCAAGGCGAGCGCGAATTAGTCAGCGATTGTCGCAGTTTGGCGCGATTTGAATTACGCGGGATTCCGCCGATGGTGGCGGGGGCGGCGCGGATTCGGGTCACGTTCCAAGTCGATGCGGATGGGCTGGTGTCGGTGAGTGCGCGTGAGCAGTCCAGCGGCGTCGAGGCGAGTATTGTTGTGAAGCCCAGCTATGGCCTCACCGATGACCAAATTACCCAAATGTTGGTCGATTCGCTGGCGCATGTAAAAGACGATATTCAAGCGCGTAAATTGCGTGAAGCGATTGTCGACGCAGAAAGTTTGATTGCCGCGACCGAAGGGGCGATTCAAGCTGATGGCGATTTGCTGGATGCGGCTGCTCAGGCGCAGATTGCTGATGTGGTCGCGGCTTTGCGGGCGGCAATTAGTGCGCAAATGACGCCGGCGGTGAATAAATATATGAATCGACTCAATGAAGTGACCTCGGATTTTGCGGCCCAGCGTATGGATCGCAATATCCGCCGCGCTTTGTCGGGTCAGAAAATTAGCGATTTGTAAGAAAGATAAATAATGCCGAAAATTATCGTGTTGCCGCATGCTGATCTTTGTCCCGATGGGGCGGTGATTGATGCCGAAGAGGGAAAAAGCATTTGCGACAGTTTGCTTGCGAGTGATATTGAAATTGAACACGCCTGTGAAATGAGCTGTGCCTGTACGACCTGTCATATTTTGGTGCGTGAGGGCTTTAATTCTCTGGAAGGCTCCGACGAGTTGGAAGATGATTTGCTCGATAAGGCGTGGGGCTTAGAAGCCTGTTCGCGCCTTGCGTGTCAGGCGATGGTTGCGAAAGAGGATCTGGTGGTTGAGATTCCGCGTTACACCATCAACCATGCTAAAGAAAGTCATTAAGGAGCGTCATGATGAAGTGGACAGATACATTAGAGCTGGTGTTGGCTTTGATTGATGCACATCCGGAAGTCGATCCGCGTCAAATTCGTTTTACTGAGTTGCGGGCATGGGTGTTGGCTTTGCCAGAGTTTGCGGATGATCCTAATCATTGCGGCGAGAAAATTCTCGAGGCGATTCAAATGACGTGGATTGACGAAGTCGACGATTAATTTGGATCTTGATTTAAAAGGCTTGGCGTGAAATTTCTCACCCCAAGCCTTTTTTATGTCGCAAGAGCGTTTTACCCTATGGATTCCCTTCTCCCCAAATAAAGGTTTGTCATGCTGATCAATGCTCAAGAAGCCACACTGCTGGTCGTGGATATTCAAGAAAAGCTCGTGCCTGCGACGATGAATCCTCAGCAGCATGTGGCGAATGTTAAAAAGCTGATTTGTGCGGCCGTCGATGCCGGTGTGCCTGTGGTGTTTTCAGAGCAGTACCCGCAAGGCATTGGCCATACGCTGCAAGTGTTGCTGGAGTGCGCGCCTGAGGCGGAAGTCGTCGAAAAGATGCACTTCTCTTGCGTGTCGAGTAATTGCTTGCCTGCGACGGTGCTAACACGCCGTCAGGTGATTCTGTGTGGTATGGAAGCCCATGTGTGTGTGCTGCAAACGGCAGTTGAGTTGAAGGCCTTGGGTTTGGATGTATTTGTGGTGCAGGATTGCGTGACATCGCGTTCTCAAAATGATTTTGATATGGCGATGGTGCGGTATCAGCAAGAGGGCGTGTATTTGCTGACGCGGGAGATGGTGCTGTTTGAAAGCCTGAGAGTGTCTGGAACGGATTTATTCAGGCAGATGAGTCGGTCTTATTTAGTGGAACCATCACACCGCTTGTCGAGTGATCCGCAGCGAGAAGGGGCGCTGGAGAGCGGCGTAATTGCGAAGCAGGATTTCGCGGCGATTCTCGATCAGCTGCCCGCTGCGGGCGATACGCTTTCTTTGTTCGATAGCGACACAGGGCGTTGCGTGGCGACGCTTGAAAATAAGCCCGGCCAAGCAGGGTCGCAGCGGGTGTATCGTTATTTGTTGGCGCAATACGAGGGCTGGATTGATGCTAAAGCGGCGCAAGCGGGGCTGAAGCTGTATGCACAACATACGTTAGATGCGATTGCTTATCCGGGTAAGCATCCGAATATCGACCGCTTGTTTGCGATTATCTCGGGTGAGTTAGGGCCGCTGTCTGCGGGCTAATTTGTCGCGCTCAGGCGAGGTCATTCCTATCACGCTTTATGGTGTCAATTGCTTCGAGCCACTGTAAAAACTGCTTCGCAGTGGCTCAGAGCATCGTTTGTACTGATAGATGTTGGTTTTTTTCCCGTGACTGGGTTCGACACGCTCAGGTTTAGAGCGTGTTTTGCAATTCTTGACTCAGGAACATTTTTACCATCGGCTCGCGTCTAAGGGCTTCGGAGATGATTTCTCTGTCGGTACGCAAGGCTTCACTCGCAAATTGAAAACATCCAGCACTGTTTTTGACGGCTTCCAAAACCAGTGTTTTGTCAGCTTTCAATCTTTCACTGACAAACTCTAAAGCGTCCCCATTGTTTTTGATGGCTTCAAGCGCGACTTCTGAATCGTCCTGCAATGTTGCGCTGGCGAATTCCAACGTGTTGCCACAAATATTCACGGCTTTGAGTACAAAATCTTTGTTATTACGCAGGGCTTCACTGGCGTATTCAAATGCGGGGGGGAAGCTTTTCACCACCTCAAAGATCAGTTCAGGATCACTGCGTAAAGCTTCACTGGCGTATTCCAATGCGATGGGATTCTGTTTGACCGCTGCCGACACAATCTCTTTATCGCCACGCAGTGTTTCGTGCGCAAACTCCAAGACACGCCCCCAATCTTTGACGGCTTTGAGAACTAGCGTTTTATCTGATCGCCATGTTTCATGAGCAAATTCCAAAGCGTGCCCCGTGTCTTGGATCGCAGCGGAGACAATTTCTTTGTCATTTTGCAAGTCAGGGCTGACAAACTTCAAAGCGAAGCCACTGCTTTTCACTGCGGCGAGAGCGATTTCTTTGTTGCTTTGCCACTCTTGAGAGGCATGCTCTAACGTGACGCCACTGCTTTTGACGGCATGAAGCACAACTTCTTTGTCTGCGCGTAAGGCTTCGCTCGCAAATTCAAACGCCAGATGGCTTTGATCAACGTCAATCACCTGCATGACAAATTTTTTGTCATTACGCAAATCTTCATGGGCATATTCGAAAGCCCACCCTCCATTTTTGCGGATAGCCTCCAATAGGATTTCTTTGTCGCTGAGTAAGGTTTTGTCCGCGTATTTCAATGCCTCTGCGTTTATTTTCGCAGCTTGGAACACCACCTGTTTGTCAGCTTGAAGCGCTTTGCTGGCAAACTGCAAAGCCAATCCATTGTTCATGACCGCTCTTAAGACCAGTTGTTTGTCGGCTTGGAGTTCTTCGCTGGCATATTGCAAAGCGTTGCCATTAGTTTTAACGGCGGCCAAAACCACTTCGCGGTTTTGTCGCAATTCTGCACTGGTGTATGTTAATGCGTCTTCAAATTCTCTCAATTTCACAGCTTGCAGCATGACTTGTTTATCGCCACGCAATTCTTCACTTGCAGACATCAAAGCGTAAATATCTCCACCTTTGAGTTCTTGGAGTAAAATTTTTTTGTCGCTGTCAGTAGACATTTTTATTCCCCTTTAGTGTTGATGTAAATGCAGTGAGTCATCGATCAACAAGCTGTTTTCGCGTAGCCATTTGCTTTTCGCGGTCAAAAAAATGGGCACGCGTAAGGCATGCCCATTGAGATGATGCGTATCAAAAATTAACGCGTGTATTTGGGTGGCAATAACAGTGCAGGAATCTCTCGGGTGCTGCGTAGACTTGGACGAGAAGTAAAAGTCGGGGCAATGCGCTCAGGGGATTTTGCAACGGCTTCAGCTTTGCTTGTAAGGGTTCCCGGTGCGGCGACAATCGCGGCCATTGGTTGGGTTTGGCGCGTAGCTGCTGCCGGAGTGCGTGTGCGTTGTGTGGCGCTTGGTCGAGGACTCGGTTCGGGGATGGATTCGTGTCCCGGACGCGGCATCCAGCTTGGCCAAAATCCGACCATCACTTCGGGGGTCAGCGTTTGCTGGGTGAGCTTGGCAATCGCTTCGAGCTGGCGCTGCTCGGTTTCGCTCATCAAAGAAATGGCGGCCCCCGAGCTGCCTGCGCGTCCTGTGCGCCCGATACGGTGCACGTAGTCTTCGGGTGCGTTGGGTAGCTCAAAGTTCACTACAAACGGCAGTTCGGAGATATCAAGGCCGCGTGCCGCAATATCGGTTGCGACCAGCACAGTGACTTCGCCACGTTTAAAAGCGGCCAAGGACTCTAAGCGTGCGGATTGCGCTTTATCGCCATGAATCGCATCGGCGGCAACGCCATCCCGCTTCAGTTCACGGGTCAGCTGATCGGCACCTTGCTTGGTTCGGCAAAAGACGATGACTTGTTGCATCGCGCGTTCGCGAATCAAATTCACCAAGAAAGCCCGTTTACGATACGCATCGACAGCGTACACCGTTTGCTCAATGTGGGCGTTGGTGGCATTTTGGCGTGCAACTTCGACCAGCTGCGGTTCGCGCATGAAATCGGCAGAGAGGCGCTTAATTTCGGGCGAGAAGGTGGCCGAGAAAAGTAGGGTCTGACGGTTTTTTGGAAGCAGTCCCAAAATGCGGCGGATATCTTGAATGAAGCCCATGTC